>JAJXWU010000003.1 GCA_021781425.1 Pseudomonadota bacterium | reverse complement strand
CGGTGGACAACGGCGTCGCCGCGCATGCCGGCGTTGCCGCCGCGAAGGCGCGTGGAATGCGCGTGATAGTGACCGATCATCATTTGCCGGGATCGACGCTGCCGGATGCGGACGCAATCGTCAATCCGAACCTGGATGGCGATCCGTTTCCGAGCAAGGCGCTCGCCGGCGTCGGAGTTGTCTCCTATGTTCTGCTGGCATTACGAGCCAGGTTGCGTGCAAAAGATTGGTTTTCCCAACGCGGGATACCCGAACCCGACCTGGCTTGCCTTCTCGATCTGGTCGCGCTCGGCACCGTGGCGGACCTGGTGCCTCTGGATCGCAACAACCGCATTCTCGTCGAAGCGGGCCTGCGGCGTATCCGCGCTGGCCGTGCCTGTGCCGGCATTGTGGCCTTGCTCGCTTGCGGCAAGCGTGATCTGTCACGCGTGGTTGCGAGCGATCTGGGCTTTGCGGTTGGCCCGCGCATCAATGCCGCGGGACGGCTGGAAGACATGGCGCTGGGTATCGAATGCCTGCTGACGGACGATGCGAATCGCGCCTTCGAACTGGCGCAGACTTTGTCGTCGATCAATGCCGAACGCCGCGAGTTGCAAGACGGCATGACCGCGCAGGCACAGGCCGAAGTGGAAAAATGGATTTCCACGCGCGGCGCGGATGCGCTGCCCTATGGCGTCGTGTTGTTCGATCCGGATTGGCACCACGGTGTGGTTGGCCTGGTCGCGTCGAAACTCAAGGAAACGCTGCATCGTCCGGTGATCGCCTGCGCACCGGCGGATCCTCGCACCGGGGAGCTCAAGGCCTCTGGCCGTTCGATTCCGGGATTCCATTTGCGCGATGCGCTGGTCGAGGTGGACGCGCGCTATCCCGGTCTGATTACGCGTTTCGGGGGGCACGCCATGGCCGCAGGGCTGAGCCTGAACCGGGCAGACCTGGATACGTTCGGCACCGCCTTCGATGCGGTAGCACGGTCGCGCCTGCAACCGGAAATGCTCGATGCCGTGCTGCTGACCGATGGCGAGCTCACTGCATCCGATTTCACGCTCGACCTGGCGCAGTTGTTGCGCTATGCCGGCCCGTGGGGGCAGGTTTTCCCGGAACCGGTTTTCGAGGGCGAGTTCACGGTCGAGTCCAGGCGCGTGGTCGGCGAACGGCATCTCAAATTGAAGCTGCGCCATCCTGATCTTCCGGATCCGATTGACGCCATCGCGTTCAACAGCCGTACCGGCGAATCGCCGCCGGCGCGGCTGCGTGCCGTATTCCAACTCGACGTGAACGAATGGAACGGTGCACAATCGCTGCAATTGCTGATACTCCACATGGAACGCGCATGAATCCGTCGCCAATCGATCGTGCATTCCGGCTGCGAGAAAACCGTCCGGTAATGTTTCTTGCGGCCGGTTTGTTCGTCGTTCACATGCTGTGCAACGGCCGCTACGGATTCCATCGCGACGAGCTGCAGGTACTCGACGACGCGCGCCATCTGGCCTGGGGCTACGTCGCGTATCCGCCATTGACAGCTTTCCTCGGGCGCATCGAGCTGCTGCTGTTCGGAACCGCGCTTGACGGGTTTCGCTTCTTTTCCGCATTGGCGCAAAGCGTTGCGGTAGTTCTCGGCGCTGCTATCGCCGGCGAATTCGGCGGCAATGGCCGGGCGCGTCTCGCCGCGGCGGCGGCGACGGCGTTCATGCCGTTTGCGTTGCTCACCGGTTCCGAATTCATGTATGTGTCCTTTGATTTCCTGTGGTGGGTGCTGCTGGCCTGGCTCGTGCTGCGCTTGATCAACACCGGCAATCCACGCTGGTGGCTGGCGCTTGGCGCCGTGATCGGCCTCGGCATGCTCACCCGTTACACGATCGGCTTTGATGTCGCCGGTCTGGTGCTTGGTGTGTTTTTCACGTCATCGCGCGGACAGCTGCGCAGCTCCTGGCTGTGGTTCGGCGTCGTGCTTTCGCTGGTGATTTTCGTGCCGAATTTCGTGTGGCAGATGCAGCACGATTACGTGTATCTCGACTTCCTCCGCCACATCCATGAGCGCGACATCCGCTGGGGGCGCACGGCCGGATTTTTCCGCGACCAATTTGTCGGTAATGCCAGCGTATTCACCTTGCCCTTGTGGCTGGCCGGCTTGTGGTACGTGACGCTGGGGCGGGACGGCGCACGCTACCGGATAATGGCCTTCCTGTATCTGGTGCCGCTGGTTCTGTTCGCCGCGACGCGCGGCCGCGGCTACTACCTGGCGCCGGCGTATCCGCCGCTGCTGGCGGCCGGTGCTGTCGCCTGGGAGCGCTGGTTTGCCGGGATGCGCCCGGTGCCCGCCAAAACGATGCGCGCGGCGCAGTGGCTGCTGCTGGTGTTTGCGGGCATCACCAGCGCGGCGATCGCGCTGCCACTGGCGCCGGTGAATTCGATCGGCTGGCGCATCAGCCGCGCCGCGCACGACAACTTTGCCGAACAGATCGGCTGGCAGGAATTGGTGCGACGGGTTGCCGAGGTTTATCGTTCGCTACCCGAGAACGAACGCGCACGCACGGCGATCCTGGCCAATAATTACGGGGAAGCCGGTGCCATTGACTTGTACGGTCCGGCGCTCGGGTTGCCGCCGGCGATCAGTCGCACCAATTCCTACTGGTATCGTGGCTACGGCAATCCACCACCGCTGACAGTGATCGAACTCGGCAATACCGCGCAAGACGAACAGCGGTCCGCCGCGAAATGCACGTCGTTCGGCGGCTTCCGCAACAGCCTCGGCGTCGACAACGAAGAGTCGGCTTCCGGCTACGAAATTTTCGTCTGCCGCGATATCCCGCCGAAATGGAAGGAAATCTGGGGTGCCGAGCCCCGGTTCGGCTGACGCCGTGCGAGCGCCACGCGCTATAATCGCGCGCTTCGCATCCGCCATAAAACCCATGATAGAAACCAACCCGATTGCCCACCGCATTGCCGACCTCAGCGGCCGACTCGAGTCGTTACGGGGGTATCTTTGACTACGACGCCAAACGCGAGCGTCTGGAAGAAGTAAGCCGCGAACTCGAAAACCCCAATATCTGGGACAACCCCGAGCGCGCGCAGCAGCTCGGCCGCGAACGCGCCCAGCTCGACAAGATCGTCAATGGCATGCGCAGCCTGAACGAAGGCTTGGCGGGTGCGGACGAGTTGTTGCAGCTCGCTGCTGCGGAGAACGACGAGGGTACCGCGCAGGCTGTCGCTGCCGATGTGGATGGGCTCGCTGCGAAAGTCGAGGCGCTGGAATTCCAGCGCATGTTCTCGGGCAAGATGGATTCGCACAACGCCTTTGTCGATGTGCAGGCCGGCGCCGGCGGCACCGAGGCGCAGGATTGGGCCGAGATCCTGCTGCGCATGTACCTGCGCTGGGCCGAGGCTCGCGGCTGGAAGACCGAGCTGCTGGAAGTCTCGGCCGGAGAAGTGGCCGGGATCAAGAGTGCAACGTTCCGCGTCGAAGGCGACTATGCCTACGGCTGGCTCAAGACCGAGATCGGCGTGCATCGCCTGGTGCGCAAGTCGCCGTTCGATTCCGACAACCGCCGCCACACTTCGTTCTCGTCGATCTTCGTCTCGCCGGAAGTGGACGACGATATCGATATCGCGATCAACCCGGCGGATCTGAAAACCGATGTGTACCGTTCATCCGGCGCCGGCGGCCAGCACGTCAACAAGACCGAATCGGCGGTGCGCATCACGCACGTGCCGAGCGGCATTGTGGTGGCCTGCCAGACCGAGCGCAGCCAGCACGCCAACCGCGACCGGGCGATGAAGATGCTCAAGGCCAAGCTGTACGAAATGGAAATCCAGAAGCGCAACACGGAGAAGGCCGCACTGGAAGCCACGAAATCCGATATCGGCTGGGGCAGCCAAATCCGCAATTACGTGCTCGACCAATCGCGGATCAAGGATTTGCGTACCGGCATCGAGCGTACCGACACGCAGAAAGTGCTGGATGGCGATCTGGACGGATTCATCGAGGCCAGCCTGAAAGCCGGTCTTGAAGCGGGCGCCAAGCGCGCTGACGCATAAAGGGAAAGCGCAATGACGGACGACAATCTGCCGCAAGACGAAAACAGACTCATCGCGGAACGGCGCGAAAAACTGCACGCCTTGCGCGGGCAGGGCATCGCGTTCCCGAACGATTTCCATCCGGATGCGTTCGCCGCAGATTTGCAGCACGAATTCGACGGCAAGGATGCCGCTGCCATTGAAACCGCCGCACGGCGAGTCAAAGTCGCCGGCCGCATGCTGCTCAAGCGCGGGCAGGGCAAGGTCAGTTTCGTGCAGATCCAGGACATGAGCGGACGCATCCAGTTGTTCGTGCAGGCGAATGCGCTCGGCGATGTCTACGAAGCGTTCAAATCCTGGGATGTCGGTGACATCGTTGGTGCCGAGGGTGCGTTGATGCGCACCAAGACCGGTGAGCTGTCGGTCAAGGTCGAATCGCTGCGTCTTCTGACCAAGTCGCTGCGACCACTGCCGGACAAGTGGCATGGGCTCGCCGACGTCGAACAGCGCTATCGCCAGCGCTATGTCGATCTGATCGTCACGCCCGAAGCGCGGCGCACCTTCGAGCTGCGTTCGCGCGCGATCGGGTTTATCCGCCAATGGCTGGAATCCGATCCGCGGCGCTTCATGGAAGTCGAGACGCCGATGATGCATGTCATTCCCGGCGGCGCCACGGCGCGGCCGTTTCGGACGCATCACAATGCGCTGGATATCGATCTTTACCTGCGCGTGGCGCCGGAGTTGTACCTGAAACGCCTGACCGTCGGCGGTTTCGAGCGCGTCTACGAGATAAACCGCAATTTCCGCAACGAAGGCGTGTCGACGCGGCACAATCCTGAATTCACCATGCTCGAGTTGTATCAGGCCTACGCTACCTACAACGAGATCATGGATCTGACCGAAAACATGATCCGCGAGACCGCCAAGGCCACGCGCGGCAAGACGGCGTTGACATGGGAGCGCCACGACATCGACGTCGGCGCGCCCTTCCGGCGCTGGCGCATGGACGAGGCCGTGCTCGAACACAATCCGCAAATGCGCCGCGAGGAGATCCGTGACGTGGCCGCACTACGCGCGCATTGCGCGCGTCTGAAGATCGCGGTCAAGCCGGATCACGGTTGGGGCAGGCTGCTGTTCGCGCTCTTCGAGCACACGGTCGAACACACCCTGATCCAGCCGACATTCGTCACTGCGCATCCCACGGAAGTCTCGCCGCTGGCGCGTGCGAACGACGCCGATCCGGAAATAACGGACCGCTTCGAGTTGTTCATCGGCGGCAAGGAAATCGCAAACGGATTCTCCGAGTTGAACGATCCGGAAGATCAGGCCGCGCGATTCCGGGCGCAGGCGGCCGCCAAGGATTCCGGCGACGACGAGGCCATGCATTTCGATGCCGATTACATCCGCGCGCTCGAAGTCGGTCTGCCGCCGACTGGCGGCCTCGGCGTCGGCATCGACCGGCTGGTGATGCTGCTGGCTGATGCGGCATCGATCCGGGACGTTTTGTTATTCCCGTATATGCGTCCAGAAGCATAAAAAAGCGTCTACCTTTCCGCCGGTTGCAACACAAATGTGATAGGCTTTGGAAGAAGTCGACTGTGACGCGCGCCCGGAATAATTCTGCGCCGCAGCAACGTTGGCGATTTTGCGGAGACGCCGTGACGTGAACGTTCTTATCGTCGACGACCAGCAATCGGCCCGCACCATGATGCGCGAAGTCGTCGCGCAGATTAACCCGGGCATCAGCGTGACCGACTTCGAAGATCCGGTCGAGGCGCTGACCTGGTCCGAACGCAACAAGATCGATCTGTTGCTACTCGACTACCGCATGCCCGGCATGGACGGGCTGGAATTCACGCGCCAGTTCCGCCATCCGATGAGCAAGCGCGACGTGCCCATCGTCCTGATCAGCATCGTCGGCGACGAGCCGGTACGCCAGGCCGCGCTGGAGGCCGGCGTCATCGATTTTCTGGTCAAACCGGTGCGCCCGCGCGAACTGCACGCGCGTTGCCGCAATCTGCTGCGTTTGCGCCAGCAAGGCGAAACGGTGAAGGAACGGGCGCATTCGCTCGAACGTCAGGTGCTCGAGGGCCTGCGCGAAGTCGAGGAGCGGGAACGGGAGATGTTGTACCGGCTGGCCCGCGCCATCGAGTTCCGCGATTTCGGTACGGGCGCGCACCTGGTGCGCATGGCGCGTTTTGCCGGCCTGATCGGCGAGGGACTGTGCCTGCCGGACGACGAGGTGCGCATGCTCGAATTGGCCGCGCCGTTGCACGATATCGGCAAGATCGGCGTGCCGGACGCGATCCTGCTCAAACGTGGCCAGTTGAACGACGAGGAGGCCGCGGTGATGCGCAAGCACCCGCAGATCGGTTACGAGATCCTGCGCGACAGTCAAAGCCGTTTCGTGCAGCTAGGTGCCACGGTCGCGTTGCGCCATCACGAGCGCTGGGACGGCAGCGGATATCCGGATGGCATGCGCGGCGCGGAGATTCCGCAGGCGGCGCGCATCGTCGCGGTAGCGGATGTTTTCGATGCGCTGATTTCGGAGCGGCCGTACAGGCCCGCATGGACGCTCCAACAGGCCACCGACTACGCGCGCGAACACAGCGGCACCCTGTTCGATCCGGCCTGCGTGGGAGCCTTGCTGCGCGATCTGACGTCGGTCGAACATATCTGCTTGATGCGGGCATTGCCCTAGGCGCAGCCAGTCGCGTCGCGTATTTCGAGCGCGCGCCTATAACGGCTGGCGCGGTCGCGTCGAGTCGCTGTATCGTGCCTGCTCAATCAGCATCAGTAACCATTCTTCATGCGTGCAAGGTAGGAAAATGACGAACGAGTTGGAGACGCCGCGGGTAAAGGCAATGGTTGTCGATTTTCTGGTCGAGCGTTTCGAGCTTCCGCGCGAGCGGTTGCTGGGTGAAACGCCCTTGCGGGAACTGGGCCTGGATTCGATCATGATGCTCGATGTGATGCTCGATGTCGAAGACCGTCTCGGCGTGAAATTGCGCGATCTGGCGATGCCGGCCAACCCAAAAATCGACGACATTGCGGCATTGGTCGAACGCAACCTGGCATCGGCCAAGTAGATGAGTCAGCGCCGCGACGTCGTGATCACCGGACTTGGCGTGTTGTCGCCGATCGGCATCGGCGTTCCCCAGTTGTACGAACATTTGCGCGAGAACCGGTCCGGCATCCGTATTTGGGAAGCGCCCGAATTCGGAATACGCTTGCCGGCCGGGCGGATAGAGCAGGATTTCGCCGGCGAGTTCACCAAGCTCGAGCTGCCCTATCTCGACCGCTGCAGCCAGCTTGCCGTATTGGCGGCGAGGCAGGCGGCGGAGGATGCGGGGATTTCGCGTTTCGATGCCTACGGCGGACGTGCCGGCTTGTATTTCGGTTCAGTAGGTGGTGGCGTCAAAGTCGAACACGACTGGGTCAAAGAATTCCATGTCCAGCGCAAGCGTGTCGCCAAGCCGTACACGATCATGGCCTGCATGCTTAACTCCGCACCAGCACAGATTTCGATCCGCCAACAAATTCTCGGCCCGGTCATGACCCACAGCAGTGCCTGCACCTCCTCCGGCAGTGCTATCGGCGATGCATACAGGGCTATTCGCGATGGCTATCTCGATGTTGCGATCGCGGGAGGCGCGGAAGCTTGTCTCATTCCTACTTTTACCGCACTCTGGACCGGCCTGCGCGCGCTTGCTGAACCCGACCCTGCCGATGTCGGGCGGAGTTGTCGTCCATTCGACAAGAACCGCAGCGGCCTCGTCCTCGGCGAAGGTGCGGTGTTTTTCGTGCTCGAAGCGCATGAGTGCGCGAAACGCCGCGGTGCCGAGGCTTACGTCCGTATGCGTGGGTATGGCATTGCTTCGGACGGCTATCACATCGGATCGCCGAAATCCGAAGGGCAAATCGCCTGCTTGCAAGCGGCGCTCGACGATGCTGGCTTGAAAGCAGCCGACATCGATTATCTGAACGCACATGCCACCGCTACGCCAGGCGGCGATCCTGTCGAGGCAAGGGCTATCAATGCCGTTCTCGCGGATGTGCCGGTCAGTTCGACCAAGGCCATCCATGGACACCTGCTCGGTGCCGCGAGCGCGCTGGAACTCGCGATTACGGTACTCGCCGTGAATCGTTCCTTTCTCCCGGCCACCGCGCATCTGGACGAAATCGACCCGGCTTGCGCACTCAACCATGTTGCGCGTACGCCGGTGTTCGGTCGCCCGCTGCGGAACGCCATGTCGCTTTCAGCCGGGTTCGGCGGCACGAATGTTGCTTTGGTACTTTCGAACGATTTGGGAGTGCCGACTAAATCCGGTTTGGACGTCTAGTCTGATGTATAAATCCAATTGCCACATCCGCGTGGCAGCGAATTGGAGGATCAGACCATGTCAGTCGCCGAACTTGCCCCGCTACGGCAACCTACCCGTGTAGTCGCGAACTTCCGCGAGAACCAGCACAATACACTCTGGGTCAGCATGACTCGGGCGCGCCCCGGCGAGGTTCAGAATTTTACGCCGGACCTGCTCAACGATCTGGGCGTCTTGCAATGCGCGATTCGCGATAGCGGCGTGATGTGGCCGAGCACGGGTGTCCCGCAGCCGGTCGATTATTTCGTGCTCAAGTCAGCGCACCCGGACTATTTCAGCCTGGGTGGTGATCTGGCCCATTTCCGCGAATGTATCCGTTACGGCAACCGGCGCGGGCTGCGCGATTATTCGATGCAATGCGCGGACATGGTCTGCGAGTGGGCCGAACAGTCGAACCGCACAACCACGATTTCGCTGGTGCAGGGCCGCGCGCTCGGCGGCGGCTTCGAGACGGCGCTTGCCGCCGACTACCTGATCGCCGAGGAACAAAGCGAATGCGGCTTTCCCGAAATACTCTTCGGTTTGTTCCCGTGTACCGGCGGCATGAGTCTGCTGGCGCGCCGTGTCGGCGTGTGGCAGGCCGAGCGCATGCTGCGCAACGGCAAGATCTATCCGGCGGCGGAATTGCTGCAAATGGGAATCGTCGACGAAATCTGCCCGAAGGGGCAGGGGGTGTTGGCGGTCGAGAAGTTCATCGCCGAGCACCACAAACACGCGCCAGCTCGGCTCGCCCTGCAACGCGCGCGCGCGCGCCTGGCGCCGTTGAGCCGGGACGAACTGCACCGGGTGGTGGATGACTGGGTCGAGATCGCAATGGCGTTGGGCGAAAGCGAACTGCGGGTGATGGACATGCTAATTCAAATGCAGCGTGCCGGTGCTCGCGCCTGAGGAACAGGAATCGGAAATTGCTTGACGTAATGCGCCGACGGTGATGCGCGAGCATTCGCGCAGATCCGCAGCCAGATGGTCTCCGTCAGCTTCGAGTTCGTCGCTCGACATCTGCAACAGCGTACCTGCCAGGGTAGCGAGTCGTATTGCGCCGACGGTGGCGCTGACGCCCTTGAGCGCGTGTGCGACATTGGGCACGATGGCATAACTGCGGTTGGCGAAAGCATCGGAGAGCTGCTGGCACGCCCGCGTGATGTCGATCTCGGCCTGCGACAACAGCTTGCGCAGGAACCCGGCATTGGCGGCGTTCAGACCGCGCAATTCGTCGAGCGTATCCTCGTTGAGTGCGCTGACCGGAACGACCCGCAAGACCGGGCGATCCATGCGCGCGACTTCCGTCGCGACGGGTGCCATCGCGGGAGTCGGCGGCGAAGCGGCGGCAGTCCCGCGGCCGGGCAGCCGAGCGAGGGCATCCCGAAGGCTGGCCCGGGTGATCGGTTTGTAGACGATTCCGGCGGCTCCCGCCTCCAGCAGTCGCGCGCTGGTTTGCGCGGTTGCGTCGGCGGTCAGGAATAGCGCCGGGGCGGCGTCGATGCGGCCAAAACGGTAAGTGCGCAGCACCTGGATTCCATCCATGTCGCCGAGGTTGTAGTCCAGTAGCAAGACGTCGAAAGATTCGCGCGTCAAGCGTTCGAGCGCGGCGATGCCGCTGTCGCAAACCTCGACCTGGTGGCCGTCCAGGATCAGCAGTTCCCGGATCAGTGCCGAGCTGGTGCGGTTGTCTTCGACGACAAGGATACGCATCGCTGCCGGCCGGGGGGCGTCGGCGTCGGTGGGTCTCTCAGCGGACAGCGCGGCGCAGCGTTCGAGGCCCAGTTCGAACCAGAAACGGCTGCCTTTGCCGATTTCGCTTTCGACACGCAAATCGCCGCCCATGGCTTCGACGATCTTCCGGGACAACGCCAGACCGAGGCCTGTCCCGCCATAGCGCCGGGTCGATCCCTGGTCAACCTGCGTAAACGGCTGGAACAGTTTCTGATGGAAATCTTCCGGAATGCCGATGCCGGTATCGCTGATGGCGAAACGCAATCGATAGCTCGCCGGCGTCTGCGCCAGGATCTCGACCGACATTTCCACGCTTCCTGTTTCGGTGAACTTGATCGCATTGCCGATCAGGTTGAGCAGGATACGGTCGAGGTGATGCCCATCCAGGCTCACCGTGGAAGCGAGCGCAGGATCGATACGTGCCTTGAACGTCAGGCTCTTCCTGTTCGCCATGGTCCCGAAGGTCTCGGACAGGCTTTCGATCCTCTGACGCAAGTCGATCGGGGTAGGAGAAAGATGGATTCCCGAACTGCTGTATTTCGCCTCGTCGAGCAGGTCGTTGATCTCGCTGAGCAGGCTTTCGGAAAGAGAGAGGATCGTATCGGTACGGCGCCGCACGGCGTGATCGCTGTTCTCGATCGAGAGCAGCTCGGTGGTCGCCATGATGCCGGTCAGGGGTGTGCGCAATTCGTGGCTGACTTTGGCGAGCAGATCCGACTTGGCGCGACTTTGCCGCTCGGCCTGCTCGCGCGCTTCGCGCAGTCGTTCGATCAAGGCACCGGCATAAAGCGGTACGAAGACCATCGGAATGAGCAACGCGATCCCGATGACGGTATGGTGCTGCCAATAAGGGGTGTACGTCAGAACCAGTACAAAACCTGCGACAGATACGATCTGACACAAGTACATCAGAGACCGGCCAGTGCGAAAGCCGAAACCGAGTGTCGTAAAGAGATAGAAGCCTGCGATCACGCTGCCGAACTGACCGGTCAACGCGATCCAGATGGACAAAACCAACGGATCGGAAATCGCACTCCCGATAAGCAATCCTTGCATACGTGCCACAGATGCCCTTCGCGTCAGAACGAAAGGCATTGCCGCATACAGGGCGTAGCCGATGGTCAGTGCCAGAAACCACAGTGGAACAGCATTGTGCAAAACAAAATACAACACTATATCGGTCAAGATGACCGGAATAGCGACAGCAAAACGAACCTTGGCCTGAGACAGCAGAATCCCGCGCAGCCCTTGTTCGGATTTGTCCGGTACGCCTTCGGTGAAATTGAAAATCATGTGGCGTGCAAGCCTGTCTTAAAGTCGTGCGCAAGATCGTACAGCAGTCGGCGGCGGTCGACGTGAAGGCGGCGTCGCGCATGGTGCCTGCAAATGCCGCTATACCCGTTTCCCGCACCCGCCAGATTGCAGCAGCAAGAACGAGGCCAATCGGGTACATTTTTGGCCGGATTTTCAGCGACAATTCGATTGCTCATCGATTTTCCGCCGCAGTCGCGGGAGATTGCGTCATGCCCTGGCAGGAGAATTGCTTTAACTCCGGGACGGGCCGGAAAACCGCTGGCGTGCCCGGGCTGTGTGCGATGGTTGCTATTTGCCCTGCGCTCGGCTAAAACGGCGGGATAATCGTCGGGTGGATCAAGTGGCCGAAAACACCACGCAGTACAGCGGATTCCGGCATGCGCGCAAGCCGATGCATTCGGCCGTTCTCCTGATTCACGGCGCGGAAGCCTGGCCGAGCGAAGTCGAGGACATCTCCGCCACCGGCGCGCTGGTCGCTCGCCCCGAAGATTGGCAGGGCAAAGTCGGCGATCTGTACGCGCTCGACATGGTCATCGGCGAGGAACTCAACATCCATGTCGAGGCCACAGTGGCGCGCATTACCGAGCGCCATTTGGGCTTCGCCTACGCCCGCATTCCGCCGGAAAAGGAAGTGCCGCTCTGGAACCTGCTTGGCGGCTATGCGGACAAGATCGAACCGTTCGACGATTGAGTCTCAGGCCGGGTTTTTCGGCGGGTCGCGCAATTCGCGGCGCAGGATCTTGCCAACGTTCGTCTTCGGCAACGCATTGCGAAATTCGATGACCTTGGGCAGCTTGTAGCCCGTCAGATTTTCCTTGCAGAACGCGCGGATCGTCTCGGCGCTCAGGTTCGGATCCTTGCGCACCACCACGACCTTCACAGCCTCGCCGGATTTCTCGTCGGGGATTCCGACGGCCGCGACCTCAAGCACACCGGGGCATTGCGCGACCACGTCCTCGATCTCGTTCGGATAGACGTTGAAGCCCGACACCAGGATCATGTCCTTCTTGCGGTCGACGATGGTGAAATAGCCCTTTTCGTCCATGCGCGCGACATCGCCGGTGTGCAGCCAGCCGTCAGCGCCGAGTACCTTGGCGGTTTCGTCCGGACGTTTCCAGTAACCTTTCATCACCTGCGGACCACGTACGCAAAGTTCGCCGGGCTGGCCGACCGGCAGAGGTTTGCCGCTGTCGTCAAGAATCGATACGTCGGTTGATGGAATCGGCAGTCCGATCGAACCGTTGTATTCGGCAAGATCCAGTGGATTCATGCAGGCGGCCGGGGAGGTTTCAGTCAAGCCATAGGCCTCGACCAGGGTGACGCCGGTGGTCTTTTTCCAGCGTTCGGCGACGCTGCGCTGCACGGCGGTGCCGCCGCCGAGGGTCAGATGCAGGGCGGAAAAATCGACCTTGTCGAATCCCGGCGTGTTGAGCAGGCCGTTGAACAGCGTGTTGACGCCGGTGATCGCGCTCATGCGCATGCCGCGCAGGATCCTGACGAAGCCCGGCATGTCGCGCGGATTGGTGACGAGATGGTTCAATCCGCCGAACTTCATGAACACCAGGCAGTTCGCGGTCAGCGCGAAGATGTGGTAGAGCGGAATCGCGGTGACAATGACTTCCTCGCCCTCATGTACGTCGCGGCCGATCCATGCCGACGCTTGCTGCATGTTGGCGATGAGATTGCCGTGGGTAAGCATGGCGCCCTTGGCTATCCCGGTGGTGCCGCCGGTGTATTGCAGGAAGGCGATATCGTCGTGGCCGATGTCGGTTCTCGGCGGAGCCATGCGCGCCCCGCGCGCAAGTGCCGCCTTGAAGCGTACGGCGTGCTCGATGCGGTACGCCGGCACCAGCTTCTTGACGTGCTTGAGCACAAAATTCACCAACGCGGATTTCGGCAAACCGAGCAGGTCGCCGACGCCCGTGGTCACGACGTGCTTGCACGGTGTGTCGTGCAAAACCTCGGCCAGCGTGGCGGCGAAATTGTCCAGCACTACGATCGCGCTCACCCCGGCGTCGTGCAACTGATGGCGCAATTCGCGTGCGGTATAGAGCGGGTTGGTGTTGACCACCGTGAGGCCCGCGCGCAACACTCCGAAAATCACCACAGGATACTGCAGCACATTCGGCAGCATGATCGCGACACGGTCGCCGCGCGCGAGCTTGAGGTCGTTGCGAAGGTAGGACGCGAAGCGCCGACTGAGGCGGTCGATGTCGGCATACGTCAGCGTACGCCCCATGTTCGCGAATGCCGGCCTGTGCGCGAAGCGCTCGCAGGAGATCTCCAGGACCTGGGCGATCGAGCGGTACTGGTTCGTGTCGATCTGCGCCGGTACACCCGCAGGATAATTGGCCAGCCAAGGCCTTTCCAGATCGCTCATGACGCGCCGATTCCCGGATTGCGAGATGGTCCGATTTCAACACACGGCGGCGAACGGCGGCAAGCTGCATTGCGGCGCGTGCCGCAAAAGCGCAGGATGGGGGCATGAGATGGCTTTGCGTCATCGCTGCCGCAGTGGCGCTTGTCGCTTGCCGGCACACGCCGGATGAGCAGCGCATTCGCGAGGCCATCGCGGCGATGCGCACGGCCGTCGAAGCGCGCGACCCACGTGGATTCATGCAGTACGTCAGCGCCGATTTCACCGGTAACGACGGGCAAGTCGACCACGACGGCTTGCACAACCTGTTACGCGCGGAGGTTTTGCGCAACGAATCCGTCGGCGTGACGCTCGGGCCGATCGATGTCGATCTGCAAGGTGATCGCGCGACGGTGCATGTCACGGCGACACTGACCGGCGGCTCGGGTGGTTTGCTGCCCGAGCGCGGGTCGATCTACGTGATTACGAGCGGGTGGAAGCGTGTGAAAGGCGACTGGCAATGCCTTAATGCTACGTGGGAACGGAAGCTCTGATCACGCCGACTTCGCGCCGCCCGCGAGTTGCCGCAGCACGTAAGGCAGTATGCCGCCGTGCCGGTAGTACTCGACTTCTTTCGGCGTCAGCAGAAGCAGCTTGACCTTGAAGCGCCTCTCGCCGGCACCGCCCTTGGCGCCGACTTCGACTTCCTTGGCCGTGCCGTCGGCAAGGCCGACGATATCGAAGACCTCGTCGCCCTTGAGACCGAGAGTCTGCGCGTTCTCGCCGTCGCGGAACTGCAGCGGCAGCACGCCCATACCGACCAGGTTGGAGCGGTGGATGCGCTCGAAGCTCTCGGCGATCACCGCCTTGATGCCGAGCAGCAGCGTGCCCTTGGCCGCCCAGTCGCGCGAGGAACCGGTGCCGTATTCCTTGCCGGCGATGGCCACCAGCGGCACGTTTTCCTTCTTGTACAGCATGGCCGCGTCGTAAATCGGCAGCTTTTCCCGATTCGGGAAATGCAGCGTGTTGCCGCCTTCCTCGCCGCCGAGCATGAGATTCTTGATGCGGATGTTGGCGAAGGTGCCGCGCACCATCACGTCGTCGTTGCCGCGACGCGAGCCGTAGGAATTGAAATCGGCCTTGGTCACGCCACGCCCCTGCAGGAACTGCCCGGCGGGCGAGGTCGCCTTGATGTCGCCGGCCGGCGAGATGTGGTCGGTGGTGATCGAATCGCCGAAGAGGCCGAGACAGCGCGCGCCGCGGATATCGGCGATGCGGCCCGGCTGCATGGTCATGCCGTCGAAGTAGGGCGGATTTTTGATGTAAGTGGATTTGGCGTCCCAGCCGTAGCGCTCGCCCTTGGGCGCGTCGATCTGGTTCCAGCGCGAATCGCCCTTGAACACGTCGGCGTAGTTTTGCTTGAACATGTCCGGGCCGAGCGTGCGCGCGATGACGTCGCCGATCTCCCGGTTCGTCGGCCAGATGTCCTTCAAGTACACGTCCTTGCCGTCGCTGCCCTTGCCGAGCGGCTGCGTGGACAGATCGATGTCGACCGTGCCGGCGAGCGCAAAGGCGACGACCAGCGGCGGCGAGGCGAGGTAATTCATCTTCACCTCGGGATGCACGCGGCCCTCGAAATTGCGATTGCCGGAGAGCACCGAGGCGACGACCAGGTCGCCGTCGGCGATGCCCTTGCTGATCTCGGGCGGCAGCGGACCCGAATTGCCGATGCAGGTCGTGCAGCCGTAGCCGACGAGGAAGAAATCGAGTTTTTCCAGATACTCGAGCACGCCGGCCTTCTTAAGATAATCGGTCACGACCAGCGAGCCCGGCGCGAGCGAGGTCTTGACCCACGGTTTGACCTTCAGACCCTTGGCCACAGCGTTGCGTGCGAGCAGTCCTGCGCCCAGCATCACTGCCGGATTGGAAGTATTCGTGCACGAGGTGATTGCCGCAATGACCACGGCGCCGTCGCGCAGCGCGAACGTTTCGCCGCCCAAGGCGGCCTTGGACTCGCCAGCGGTGGCGCCTTCCTTGACCTTGCGGTTGGCCGACAGGGCTGGAATCGAGGTCTGCGCACTCTTGGCCATGTCCGACAGCAGCACGCGGTCCTGCGGGCGTTTCGGTCCGGCCAGCGACGGTTTGACGTCGGCCATGTTCAGCTCAAGCGTCGAGGAATATTCCGGGTGCGGTGCATTCGGCGCATGCCACAGGCCTTGCGCCTTTGCATACGCTTCGACGAGGCGGATATGGCCATCGTCGCGGCCGGACAGGCGCAGGTAATTGAGCGCCTCGGCGTCGATCGGGAAGATACCGCAAGTCGCGCCGTATTCCGGTGCCATGTTGCCGATCGTGGCGCGGTCCGCCAGCGGCAGATGCTGCAAGCCGTCGCCGTAGAATTCCACGAACTTGCCGACCACGCCGTGCTTGCGCAGGATCTGGGTGACGGTGAGCACGAGATCGGTCGCGGTCGAGCCTTCCGGCAGCCTGCCAGTGAGTTTGAAGCCGACCACGTGCGGAATCAGCATGGACGATGGCTGGCCGAGCATCGCTGCCTCGGCTTCGATGCCGCCGACGCCCCAGCCGAGCACGCCGATGCCGTTGATCATCGTGGTGTGGGAATCGGTGCCGAACACGGTGTCGGGGAAGGCCCAGGCCGTGCCGTCCTTGTCCGCCGTCATCACCACGCGCGCGAGGTATTCGAGGTTGACTTGATGCACGATGCCGGTGCGCGGCGGCACGACTTTGAAATTATCCAGCGCGTTCTGGCCCCAGCGCAGGAAGGCGTAGCGTTCCTTGTTGCGGTCGAACTCGATCTTGACGTTGAGATCCAGCGCCTCGGGTTTGCCGAACACGTCGACCTGCACGGAATGGTCGATCACGAGCTCCGACGGGATCAGCGGATTGATCTTTTTGGCATCGCCGCCGAGGCGCACGATGGCATCGCGCATGGCGGCCAGGTCCACCACGCACGGCACGCCGGTGAAATCCTGCAGCACGACGCGCGCGGGCATGAAGGCGATTTCGGTATCCGGTTCCTTTTTCGCGTCCCAGTTCGCGACCGCCTCGATTTCCTTCGCGGTGACGGTGACGCCGTCCTCGTGGCGCAGCAGGTTCTCGAGCAGAATCTTCATCGAATAGGGCAGGCGCGCCAGATTGAAGCGCTCGCCGAGCTTGGCGAGGCTGGCGATCCGGTAACGCTTGCCATCCACTTCGAGCGGGATGTGGGTCGAGAACGAGTCGGTCATGGCTGGCTCCTTGCGGGATCGGTCGGCGGAACAACCGTGCGAAGCCGCCAATTATACGGCAAGCAGCCAAGCCGGGCTGGGCGCGATCAGCCTCACTTCCCTCCGATCGAGCACCCGGCCAGCAGTCCGCGCGCCAGCATCGCGTATTGGCGGCGGCGGAACATCAGGCTCCACTGATTGCCGCCGAGCTGGCGCCAGAGCACAACGGCGCGCACCGCGGCCATGAGCAGGGCGCGGATGCGATCAACCTGGACCGATTGCTGCAGAAAGGCCGGATTGCCTTCGACCATGATCCGCGGCTGCAGGCGCGACAGGGTTTGCGCATACAGTTCGGCGAGACGGCCGCTAGGGTCGATGCCGCCGGATTCGAGCTGAGACGCCAAGGCACCCATTCCCGCAAGGCCGCCACGCAACTCGTTCAGGGCTTTGGTGTTGCGCAGCAACGAACGCTCCAGGCGCATTACCTGCACCGCCATGCGCGTGAGTGCGAGATCGCGCTTGTCGCCTTCGCCGAGCTGCGAGACCAGCGTTTGCAGCCCAAGGTGCAGGTTGCCGACGCCGCCGTATACGTCGGCAGGGCTTTCCGCATCGATGCGGAAAACGCTGGCCAGGCTCTGCCGCATCGCCTGCGAATCACAGCCGCCGCGTTGGGCGATGGCGCGCACCAAGGCAAGGGCCTGGAACAGGCCGGAGAGGGCGATGACACGGCCTTCTCTCATGGGCTCAACCCGCCGAATGGCGCATTCGTCGCGTCAATCACGCCACCGCCGAGGCATTCTTCGCCGCGGTAGAACACCACCGACTGGCCGGGCGTCACCGCGCGTTGTGGCAAGTCGAATTCCACGACGCAGCGATCACCGCGCATTTCCACGCGGCAGGCCTGATCGGTCTGCCGATAGCGCGTCTTCGTCGTGCAGGCGAATTCGGCGGATGGCGGCGAACCAGCCGTCCAGGTCACTTCGCTGGCGACCAGCCGCGTGGAATCCAGCCAGCGTGTCGCGTTCCCTTGTGCGACGATCAGAACATTCTCGACCACGTCCTTGCCGACCACGTACCAGGGCTCACCGCCGGCATCGCGCCTGCCGCCGATGCCCAAACCCGAACGCTGGCCCAGCGTGTAATACATGACGCCGTCGTGTTCGCCGACGCGCCTGCCTTCCGGCGTGCGGATTTCGCCGCGCTGCGCCGGAATGTAGCGCCCGAGGAATTCACGCAGATCGCGTTCGCCGATGAAACAGATGCCGGTGGAATCCTTCTTGTCGTGGGTGGGCAGGCCCGCCTCGCGCGCCAGCCGTCGCACTTCGGGTTTCGGCAGGGCGCCGACCGGGAACAGGGTCGCGGCGAGCTGCCCCTGTCCGAGGGTGTACAGAAAATAGCTTTGATCCTTGTTTTCGTCGACGCCGCGCAACAGACGATGGCGCCCATCGATGCGGTCGGTGCGGGCGTAGTGACCCGTGGCGATCTTGTCCGCGCCGAGTGCGTGTGCCTCGTCCAGAAACGTCTTGAACTTGATCTCGCGGTTGCACAACACATCGGGATTCGGCGTGCGTCCGGCGCGGTATTCGGCCAGGAAATGCTCAAACACGCGATCCCAGTATTCGGCGGCGAAGTTGCGTGCATGGAAGGCGATGCCGAGTTTCGCGCAAACGCGCACGGCGTCGGCGCGATCGCGCTCGGCATGACATTCGTCGAAGCGTTCGTCCTCTTCCCAGTTCTGCATGAACAGGCCGGCGATGTCGCGCCCGGCGCGTTGCAAAAGCAGCGCGGCGACCGAGGAATCCACACCGCCGGACATGCCGACCATGATGGCGGGCAGAACGCTCACGGCAGGAGCGACACCACCGCATTCAGTGCCACGCACTTGCCATTCAGGAAATCCTCGACGCCGCGCAGCACCATCGGACTGCGCAGGTTGCGCGACGCCGCGATCGTCTCGCGCGTCATCCATTCGGCGCGCACGATGCCTGCATCGAGGCTTCGCGTCGGATCATGGCGCAGCGGCCGGGCAGCGAACGTGAAACGCAGGAACGCGCCGTCGTCGTTCGCCCACTGGTAAACCCCGACCAGATGCGTCAACTCGACGTCCCAGCCGGTCTCCTCGCGCGTTTCGCGCAGGGCCGCGGCGGGCAGGGATTCGCCGGCTTCCAGATGCCCGGCCGGCTGGTTGAGCACACGTCGGCCCTTGACGTCTTCCTCGACCAGCAGAAATTTTCCGTCCTGCGGCACGACGCAGGCGACTGTGACGTCCGGGCGCCAGATGGCGTCGTTTTGCGAATGCGCGGGCATGGTCCGAATCATGCTTGAATGTTACACGAGCAGCCCTTACAAAGAGGCATTGTGCCTGCGCTGCGGGCGTTATAATCGAAGCGGAAAAGCGGTCTTCATCAACGAGTCATGTCCCAACATACCGAACAAGAGCATCAACGGGGTCTGGCGGTCGAGGAGGCGCGGCCCGAAGTCGCGCGCCCGCCGCTGTACCAGGTGGTGATCCTCAACGACGATTTCACGCCGATGGAATTCGTGGTGGCGGTGCTGGAGACGTTTTTCAACATGACCCGCGAGGCGGCCACGCAGATCATGTTGCACGTGCATACGCGCGGCAAGGGCGTGTGTGGCGTGTTCACCCGCGAGGTGGCCGAAACCAAGGTCACTCAGGTCAACGAATTTTCACGCTCGCATCAGCACCCGCTTTTATGCACGTTGGAAAAAGCGTAAAAGACCTTATCTAACCGGCAGCATCTTTCCGAGCCCACCCATGTTCAGTAAAGACCTCGAGCTCACCATCGGCCAGTGCTACAAGGACGCGCGCGAGCAGCGTCACGAGTTCATGACCGTGGAACACCTGCTGCTGGCGCTGCTGGAGAACCCGTCGGCATTGGCGGTGCTGCGCGCCTGCGGCGCCGACAGCGCCAAGCTCGGCAAAGACCTGAAGAACATCATCGTCGAGACCGTGCCGGTGCTGCCGGCCAACGACGAGCGCGACACCCAGCCCACGCTGGGATTCCAGCGCGTGTTGCAGCGCGCCGTCTATCACGTGCAGTCCTCCGGAAGGAAAGAGGTGACGGGCGCGAACGTACTCGTGGCGATCTTCGGCGAGAAGGATTCGCACGCAGTCTATTTCCTCAACCAGCAGGAAGTCGCCCGGCTCGATGTGGTCAATTACATCTCGCACGGCATCGCCAAGATCGGCCAGGAAAACCAGCCGCAGTCCGGCACCGAGCCCGGCAAGGAAGGCGAGGCCGGCGAGGAACCGCGCGGCAATCCGCTGACCGATTTCGCGACAAATCTCAACGAACACGCCAAGCAGGGCAAGATCGATCCCTTGATCGGCCGCGCCGAGGAAATCGAGCGCACGATCCAGGTGTTGTGCCGGCGGCGCAAGAACAACCCGCTGTACGTCGGCGAAGCCGGCGTGGGCAAGACCGCGCTCGCGGAGGGGTTGGCCAAGCGCATCGTCGAAGGCGATGTGCCTGAGGTGCTCAAGCCCTGCACGATCTACGCGCTGGACATGGGCGCCCTGGTCGCCGGTACCAAGTACCGCGGCGATTTCGAGAAGCGTCTGAAGGGCGTGATCGCCGAGTTGAAAAAACAGCCGCACGCGATCCTGTTTATCGACGAGATCCACACCATCATCGGCGCCGGCTCCGCGTCAGGCGGCACGATGGATGCCTCGAACCTGATCAAGCCGATGCTCGCCTCGGCGAGAGCCGCTGCATCGGTTCGACCACGTTCCAGGAATTCCGCGGTGTCTTCGAGAAGGACCGCGCGCTGGCCAGGCGCTTCCAGAAAATCGATGTGGTCGAACCCAGCATCGCCGAGACGGTGGAAATCCTCAAGGGCCTGAAGACGCGCTTCGAGGAACATCACAAGGTGACCTACAGCGCCGAAGCGCTCAAGGCCGCGGTGGACTTGTCGGTCAAGCACATTGGCGATCGCCTCTTGCCCGACAAGGCCATCGACGTGATCGACGAAGCCGGTGCACGCCAGCGCCTGCAGCCCGAAAACGAGCGCAAGAGCGTGGTCGACGTTGCGGAAATCGAATACATCGTTGCGCGTATGGCGCGGATTCCGCCGAAACAGGTGTCGGCTTCGGATCGCGACGTGCTCAAGAACCTGGACCGCAACCTGAAAATGGTCGTGTTCGGTCAGGATCAGGCCATCGACGCGCTCGCCGCCTCGATCAAGATGGCGCGCTCGGGTCTCGGCAATTCGCAGAAGCCGATCGGTTGCTTCCTGCTCGCCGGCCCGACCGGCGTGGGCAAGACCGAAGTCACGCGCCAGCTCGCTCTGCAACTCGGCATCGAACTGGTCCGCTTCGACATGAGCGAATACATGGAGTCGCATTCGGTCTCGCGACTGATCGGCGCGCCGCCGGGTTACGTCGGCTTCGATCAGGGCGGCCTGCTCACCGAGCAGATCGTCAAGCATCCGCATTGCGTGCTGCTGCTCGACGAGATCGAGAAGGCACATCCGGACGTCTACAACATCCTGTTGCAGATCATGGATCACGGCAAGTTGACGGATACGAACGGGCGCGAGGCGAACTTCCGCAACGTGATCGTGGTGATGACGACCAACGCCGGTGCGTCACAGGCGGCGCGGCGCACGATCGGTTTCGTCGAACAGAACCACTCCCCCGACGCGATGGAAGTCATCCGCAAGGCGTTCGCGCCGGAATTCCGCAATCGGCTCGACGCGATCATCCAGTTCGCTTCGCTGGACATGGAACACATCCTGCGCGTGGTCGACAAGTTCCTGATCGAGCTGGAGGCGCAATTGCTGGAGAAGCATGTCGCGCTGAATGTCGACGCCGATGCGCGGCGCTGGCTCGCCGAGCACGGCTTCGATGCGCAGATGGGCGCACGGCCGATGGCGCGCACGATCCAGGACAACGTCAAGCGCGTGCTCGCCGACGAACTGCTGTTCGGCAAATTGGCCGAGGGCGGCCGGGTTTATCTGGGCGTCAAGGACGCCACGCTCGACGTGCGCATCGAGGCCGACGAGAAACTGCCGGCGATCGTCGAATAGTTCAGCAAAGGCAAAAGCAAAACGGCGGCTTGGGCCGCCGTTTTCTTGGGCACATCGAAAGACCGTCGCGAGCGATGAGAATTTGCGTGCTGCCGGAGCGCAGGAACCGGAGTTTACGGGTTGTAAATGAGGGTTCCGAGCACCGCCAGCACACAAATTATCGAGCGCAGCAGGTATTTCGAGGCGCCCATCATTTCATACGGTAGGTAATCCTGCCCTTGGTCAGGTCGTAGGGCGTCATCTCGACCTTGACCTTGTCGCCGGTGAGTATGCGGATGTAGTTCTTGCGCATGCGGCCGGAGATGTGCGCGGTCACGATGTGGCCGTTTTCCAGTTGCACGCGGAACATGGTGTTGGGCAGGGTGTCGAGCACCGTGCCTTCCATTTCGATTTGGTCGTCTTTGGCCATTGGTTTTCTTGTGTCGGGGCGAAGCGTCACCTGCGGCGCGGCATTCTACACGATCGCGGCCCGGCAGGCCGGGAACCGGCTTGATCAGGCGGCCAGTTCCCGCGCCGCAAGCGCCGGCCAGCGTTTGCGCCATGAACCAGCCGGGAAAGGTTTGGCGCAGGTATCGGCAACGTGGGCGACGAACGCGGCGCGCGGCATGGCAAAGGCGCCGAGGCGCGCCAGGTGCGGCGATGGTAGCTGCGCGTCGAGTAGACGAAAACCCCACGCGTGCAGTACGCGGCACAGCGCTATTAGCGCGACTTTCGAGCCATTCGTCGCCGCGCTGAACATCGACTCGCCGAAAAACATCTGGCCGATGGCGATGCCGTAGATGCCGCCGACGAGGTGGCCTGATTCATTGCATACCTCGACGCTGTGCGCGAAACCGAGTTCGTGCAGACGGCAATAGGCGTCGCCCATTCCCGCCGTGATCCAGGTCGTCGGTTGACGAGTGCGCGGCGCGGCGCAGGCGCGCACGACGCCCGCGAAATCCTCGTCGCTGCGAATGCTCCAGTTGCTGTGTCGCAGCCAGCGCCGCAACCGCGCCGAGACATGAATTCGATCCGTCGCGAAAACCGTGCGTGGATCCGGCGACCACCACAGGATCGGTTCGCCGTCCGAATACCAGGGGAAAATGCCGTGCCGGTAGGCATCGAGCAGGCGTTCCGGTGCCAGATCGCCGCCCGCCGCCAGCAGGCCATCCGGTTCGCGCAACGCCGAGTCCGCCGGCGGAAACGGCTCGCAAACTCCCGGGCGCAGTATGGGAATCCGGATCACGCCGGTTCCGCCTCCGCGTAGGGCGAATGTGCGAGCAATTCCTCGCGGTAGGCGCGCAGCGCCGTTCCCTCGCGCGCCAACGCGTCGCCGATCGCCGCGCGGAAGCGCGCATCGGCGATGTAGTGGTACGAACGCGTCATCGCCGGCAGGAATCCGCGCGCCAACTTGTGTTCGCCCTGCGCGCCGGGCTCGAAGCTGCGCAAGCCGTGGCGCAGGCAATAGTCGATCCCCTGGTAATAGCAAACCTCGAAATGCAGTCCGGGCAACTGTTCGCGGCAGCCCCAGTAACGTCCGTACAGCGTGTCGCGACTGCGCAGGAGCAGGGCCATGGCGATCAATTCCGATCCGCGCGAGGCCAGCACAGCCAATGTTCGCTCCGGCATGGCACGGCCAAGATGACTGAAGAATTCCCGGGTCAGCGCCGGATAGTTGCCTTTCCCATCGAATGTCGCCGCGTAGAAATCGTGGATGCGGCGCCAGGTGCCGGCATCGATCTCGCCGCCATGGCGGATTTCGCAATGCACGCCGGCGCGCTGCACCTGCGCGCGTTCCTGGCGGATATTCTTGCGCTTCTTCGGCTTCAGCGCATCGAGATAATCGGTGAAATCCCGCCAGCCATGATTGCGCCAATGGAATTGCCAATCGAAGCGTGGCAGCCATTCGCCGCGATCGGCGAATGCCGTTGCATCGGCGTCGGTGCAGAAATTGGCGTGTGCGGATGAAAGTCCGAGACGTTCGCATTCGGCACTGATCGCATCAATCAGGTTGGCGCGCACCGCCGTTCCGCCGAGCAGCCGCGGCCCCGCGACGGGCGAGTAGGGTACGGCGCACAACAGCTTGGGGTAGTAGTCGAGCCCGTGGCGCGCATATGCGCTGGCCCAGGACCAATCGAAAATATATTCGCCGTGCGAATTGGTTTTCAGGTACGAGGGCGCGGCGGCAACGAGCGCGTCGCCGTCGTACAAACCCAGATGATGCGGCGTCCAGCCATGCGCAGCGTCGAGACAGCCGTGTGTTTCGAGGCCCGACAAGAAGGCGTGATGGAGGAACGGGTTGTCGTCGGCAAGCAGGGCGTCCCAGTCGGCGGGTCCGATTTCATGCAAGCGAGAGTGAAAGCGAATTGTCAGCATAGGCGTACCCCGCGCTCGTTGCGCGAGCGGACGGTGTCGCTAGTCTCGGCGTCCGTGGCCTCGACAAGCAACCCGGCCTTCGGCTCCTGCCTGCAGTGCTGGCCCACGCACGCGATGCACTTCAATGCACCGCGCAAGCGCTCAGGCCAACCCAAGTTTGTCCAGGTACTTCTCCGCATCCAGCGCCGCCATGCAGCCGAATCCGGCCGAAGTCACCGCCTGACGGTACACCTGGTCGGCCACGTCGCCGGCAGCAAAGACCCCGGGCACGTTCGTAGCGGTAGCTGCGCCGTCCAGCCCCGACTTGATCGTGATGTAGCCGTTCTTCATCGCGAGCTGACCGTCGAACAGCGCGGTGTTCGGGGTATGGCCGATCGCGACGAACAGGCCGGTGACGGCGATGTCGCGCGGCGTGCCGTCCTGCGTGGATTGCACGCGCACGCCGGTCACGCCGGTGGCGTCGCCGAGCACCTCGTCGACCTGGTGGTTCCAGACGATTTCCACTTTTCCACTTTGCTGCTTGGCGAAGAGCTTGTCCTGCAGGATCTTTTCGGCCTTGAACTTGTCGCGGCGGTGCACGACGGTGACTTTTTTGGCGATGTTGGCCAGATACAGCGCTTCCTCGACCGCGGTATTGCCGCCGCCGATCACGGCGACGTGCTGGTCGCGGAAGAAGAAACCGTCACAGGTGGCGCAGGCCGACACGCCTTGACCCTTGAATTTGTCCTCGGAGGCGATGCCGAGGTACTTGGCGGTCGCGCCGGTGGCGATGATGAGCGCGTCGCAAGTGTATTCGCCGTTGTCGCCGACCAGTCGGAACGGGCGCTGCGCCAAATCGGCCGTATGGATGTGATCGAAAACCATGGCGGTGGCGAAGCGCTCGGCATGCTTCTGCATGCGTTCCATCAGCGTCGGACCTTGCAGACCCTCGATGTCCCCCGGCCAGTTGTCGACGTCGGTCGTGGTCATCAGCTGGCCGCCTTGTTGCAGGCCGGTGATCAGTGTGGGTTTGAGATTGGCGCGGGCCGCGTATACAGCAGCGGTATAGCCGGCGGGGCCGGAGCCGAGGATGATCAGACGCGAATGCTTCGGAGTCGTCATGTATAATTTTCCGGGGAAGCGGTTGGAGGAAACTGCAGGCCCGAAGCCGAAGATTCCGGCTATGGCCGGTTTCCTCAACCGCTTGATCGACAATTGGGAAAGGGTGCGAGAGCCGTAGAATGGGGCGACACTCGCACCGAATCAAGTCCACGCATCAACCAGACCCGGAGTTATTCATGCGTATTGGCGTTCCTTCCGAAACCAAGACCCTCGAAGGCCGCGTGGCCCTCGTTCCCGCCGCCTGCGCCGATCTCGTGCGCCGCGGCCACGAAGTGTTCGTGCAGGAAGGCGCCGGCGCCAAGAGCGGCTTCGGCGACGACGAATACCGGCGCGTCGGCGTGCAGATCGCCGCGACCGCGAAAAAGTTGTATGAAGCGGGCGAACTGATCGTCAAGGTCAAGGAGCCGATCGCTGGCGATCTGAAGTTGCTGCGCAAGGACCATCTGCTGTTCTGCTACCTGCATCTCGCGCCGGAACCCAAGCTCACCAAGCAGCTGCTGGACATCGGCCTGACCGGTGTGGCGTTCGAATCCGTGCAGGAAGCCGACGGCTCGTTACCGCTGCTGGCGCCGATGTCGATCATTGCCGGACGCATCGCGGTGCAGATCGGCACGCATCTGTTGCATCAGCCGGCGGGCGGCAAGGGCAAGCTGCTCGGCGGTTTGCCGTCGACCGAACGCGGCAAGGTCGTGGTGCTCGGTGCCGGCGCAGCCGGCGGCAATTCCGCGGCGCTCGCCGCGGCCGGCGGCGCGAACGTGGTTGTGTTCGACAAGCGCCAGGACAGACTCGCGCAGATGATGGCGCTCGGCACCAATGTCACGGCGCTGTATCCGTACGAGGAATATGTGGCGCGCGAAGTACGCGATGCCGATCTTGTGATTGGCGCGGTCTTGATCCCCAGCGCCAAGGCGCCGCACGTGGTCACGCGCGCGATGGTCAAGTCGATGGAAGCGGGCAGCGTGTTGGTGGACATCTCCATCGACCAGGGCGGCTGCTTCGAGACGTCGAAGCCGACGACATATGCGAATCCGACCTACCTTGTGGACGGCGTCACCCACTTCGCCGTGACCAACATGCCCGGTGCGGTGCCGCAGACATCCTCGCAGGCGATCTGCGCGGCGATCCTGCCCTATGTCCAGCGTCTGGCCAGCGACAAGCACTGGCGCAAGTTAGCGGCGCTCGCCAGCGGCATCAACGTCGAGAACGGCAAGCTCGTGCATCCGGCGTTGAAGGGCATGAAGCTGGATTGAAGACGAGCCAGAATCCTGGAATTCGAGTAGATTCACGCGGTGGCGCGCGATTCTAAGAATAAATCCGGCGGCGATCCGGCCGAGGCGATGCAGCGGCGCTTGCGCGAAGCGGCGTTCCTGCTGCTCGCGCCGATTGCCGTATATCTGCTGCTGTGCCTCGTCACCTACAGCGCGGACGACCCGGGCTGGAATCATGCCGCCGCGCAGGCGCAGCACGTGAATAATCTGGGCGGTGCGGTCGGCGCGTGGATCGCCGACATTGCATTTTCCCTGTTTGGTTACCTGGCCTACGCGTTTCCACTGTTGTTGTTCACGATCGGGCTGACCTTGTTCCGCGCGCCGGGTGCCGATCAGAAGTCGTCGCTGGAGCCGACGCTGCGCCTGGTTGGCGGCGTCGCCTTCTTCATCGGCGGCACCGGCCTGGCGCACTTGCAGCTT
>JAJXWU010000178.1 GCA_021781425.1 Pseudomonadota bacterium | reverse complement strand
GTTCAGCGCGGCGAAACCATAGTCGCCGTCGCTGGCCCATGCCACTTCGCCATCGCGGCCGTGCGTCGCGCGACCTGCGGTGCGCCAGATTTCCAATGGCGCGGATGCATCGGCCTGCAAATGCACGCGCAACCAGCGCGGATCGTCGTGGTTCAGCGTTGCATCACCAAAGCCTATGGCGGCTAGCGTATCGGCTTGCGCGAGGACATCGGCCGCCGACGCGTGCGAATATTCCACACGCAGCGGCGCAAGACGCCGGCTCGCGGCGGCGGCATCCGATTCCAAGGCGTGAGCGGGTCGGTGAGTCACAACACGCATGATACTATCCCCTTGCAGGGTTCTTGATCGAAAACCATCGACAGACGGCTGACGGTAGCCGCACTTTTCTTCGATATCTGTGCGGTCATCCCCGACCGCGAAGATCAAGAAGCGGCCATCCGTAGCCGCACTTTTCTTCGATATCTATGCGATCATCCCCGACCGCGAAGATCAAGAAGCGGCCATCCGTAGCCGCACTTTTCAGCAAGCATGTCTGCACAAACCCCCGCCGAGCACGAACTGGCCGAACTCATTGTCGCCAGCCTGAATCTGGAAAACACGAATGCCGCCGCGATCGCACCGGAGGCGCCGTTGTTCGGCCGCGGTCTGGGCCTTGATTCCATCGACGCGCTGGAACTGGCGCTGGCCATCTCCAAGCGCTACGGGTTTTCGTTGCGCTCCGACAATCCCGACAACGAGCGCATCTTCTCCTGCCTGCGCGAGTTGAGCGCGCATGTGGAAAAGCAGCGTTCCGCGTAGTGTTCTGGCGCGCGCTGATTTGGCTTGGTGTCATAGCGCTGACGGCGATCGCTTACCTCAGCGGCAACACGTTGCTGCGCGATGCGCTGCCCGTACTGCTGACGAGTTTCGTCGCCTGGCTGTTCGCGCGCACCCTACGCGTCGGTCGCACGCCCTTGATCGCGCGCGCCATAGCCGCGCTGGACGGGCCGGAGTGGCTGGCTGATCCGGCGGTCGCGCGCTATGCGCGGCGGCTCACGCTGTTGTGGGCAACGTATCTGTTTCTGCTCGCCGTGGTCGTTGCCGCGCTCGCGCTGTATGCGCGCTACGGCGCAACCTCATGGGCCTGGACGCAGACGGCGCAGCGCTTCGGTGCGCCAGGTGTGTCGTTGGCGGTTGCCGCCCTGTTCATCGGCGAATTCGCGTTGCGTCGCCGCTTGTTGCCGCAGGTGCCGCGCCACGGTTTTTTTGTTTTCGTGCGCGATTTGGTCCGGCACTGGCCGGCGCTGCTGGATCAGCGGGAAGTTGCCCGGGTCAGCAAAAATGGCGATGCTGGACGCACGCCATGACCTCGCAGATTTGCGAACAATTCCACATTGCAGCAACGCATCCGGCCTTGCCGGGACATTTCCCCGGCGCTGCGGTCGTGCCAGGTGTAGTGTTGCTCGAACGCGTGGCGGCGGCGGCGGAGCGCACGTTCGGCACGCGCATTGCCGGTCTGCCGCAGGTGAAATTCCAGCACCCGCTGCGTCCGGACGAAGTCGCGGAATTGCGCGTCGAACGCACTGGCGTGCTGGCGCGCTTTTCCATTCGCCGCGGACAGGACCTCATCGCCAGCGGCACATTGGAACTGGCGCCATGAATGCGCACTGGAGCGAACGCCGCGAAGGCGGAGGCCGTTTCGCGCTGTGGCTGATCCGCAGCATCGGCCTGCATCTGGGCCGGCCGGCGGCGCGTGCGCTGCTGTATCCGATCACGCTCTATTTTTATTTTCGACGCGGCCCGGAACGACGCGCCTCGCGTGCCTTCCTCGCGCGCGCGTTCGCGCGCCCGGCGCGCGAACGCGACGTGCTGCGCCACATTCATCGCTATGCGGGCACGATCCTGGATCGCGTGTTTCTGCTCGCGCGCGGCACGCGCGGCTTCGCGATTGGCGTGCAGGGTCTGGAAGAACTTGAGGCGCGGATCGCACACGGTCGCGGCGCGATCCTGCTCGGCGCGCACATCGGCAGTTTCGAGGCGTTGCGCGTGCTTGCCGAGGCGCGACCGCAGCTGCGCGTGCGCATACTCATGGATCGCGGTCAGACGCCCGCGCTGACCGAATTGCTGCACGCGCTCAATCCTGCGGTCGCGGACATGGTCATCGACGCCGGCGGCGACGGCACCGCTGCGGTGCTCGCGATCCGTGACGCCGCCGCACAAGGCGCGCTGATCGGCCTGCTCGGCGACCGCGCGCGCCCGGGCGAGACCACGCACGCGGCGCGCTTCTTCGGCGAACCGGCGCAATTTCCGGTCGCGCCGCACCTGATCGCTGCTGCCCTCGAACTGCCGGTGGTGCTGGCTTTCGGTTTGTACAGAGGCGGCAATCGCTACGACGTGTATTTCGAGAGTTTCAGCACCGGCGCGGCGATTCTGCGCGCAGATCGCCAAGCGCAGATCGCCGAACTTTCGCAACGCTATGCTGCGCGTCTGGAATACTACACGCGCCTGGATCCCTACAACTGGTTCAACTTCTATGAGTTTTGGAGTGTTTGAAAAGCCGGGCATCCCGCTACAGTTTTCAAACAGGCCGTCGCGGTCAAGCCGCGTCATGCTTTTCAAATCAGCCAGGAAGACCGCCAATTTGCCGTCACCTCCTTGTGCCGCCCGACATGCCGCGCACGTCTCGGCCGGCATGGCCTTGTTGCTGGCGTCGCTGTCGGCCGCTGCGCCGCCGCCGGATGCCGCGGCGCTGATCGCGCGCTTGAAGCGTCCGCTGCCGGCGGCGACGGCGTATACCGAGGTGCGCTTCCTGCACCAGCTCACGCGCCCGCTGATCCTCCACGGCGAACTCGATTACGACGGCGCGGACAAGCTCGGCAAGCGCGTGGATATGCCCTACCGCGAGACGACCGAAATCTCCGGCGGCCGCGTGACGATGACGCGCGCGGGGCGCGCGCCGCGGCATTTCGATCTGGAACGCGCGCCGGATCTCAAGGCGTTGATGGACGGATTTTCCGCCCTGCTCGGCGGCGACGCGATCGCGCTGCAAGCGCTGTATACGCTTTCACTTGTGAATAATGCTGCAGCGTGGACGCTGACCCTGACGCCGCGCGATACGACACGGGCAGCGCACCTGCGCGATTTCGTCATCGACGGCGTGAAGGCCGAGCCGAGCTGCTTCACCCTGCGCCAGAACAACGGCGATGCCAGCGTGATGCTGCTCGGCACGCTCGCCGCGACGAAGTTGCCGCAACCGATCACGCCGGCGGCGCTCGCCACGGTCTGCCGCGCCGGGCCATGAGCGTGCGCGGACGTCTGGCCGCGATTGCCGCGTGGTGGCTGCTGTTGGCGCTGACCGCGGTGGGCGTGCAGCGCACGTTGGTGGTCGGCAACGACCTGCGCAGCTTCATGCCGCCGCCACAAAATGCCGATCAGAAAGTGCTGATGGACGAGATCGGCGCCGGCCCGGCGTCACGGCTTTTGCTGATGGCGATATCCGGCGCGCCGCCGGCCGAACTCGCCGTGCTCAGCCATGGCCTGGTGCGTGCGCTGCGCGCCGATGCGCGCTTCACCCGGGCGCTCGATGGCGACGAATCCGCCGGCAACCTGGATCCCGCGTTGCTGCCGTATCGCTATTTGTTGTCGCCGACGCTCGATACCGAACGCCTCGATGCGCCGTTCCTGCGCGATCAACTCGAGCAGCGCGTCGAGGATCTCGGCTCGCCCGCCGCTGCAGCGCTCGAAGACATCCTGCCGCGCGATCCGACCCTGGAAACGCTGGTTCTCGCGCAGCGCTGGACGCCACGCCACGCACCGGCCCTGCGCGAAGGCGTGTGGTTTTCGCCGCGCGGCGAGGCGTTACTGATCGCGGCCACGCGCGCGCCGGGACTCGATACCGCGGCGCAAGCAGACGCCGTCGCCGCCGTGCGTGCCGCCTTCGTCACGTTGCCGGGTGCGGCGAACGCCAAGCTCACGATCAGCGGACCCGGCTACATCGGTGCACACGTCGCGGCGAACACGCGTGCCGAGGCCGAACGCTTGAGTGCGATCGGCACGGCGGGTTTCGTGCTCCTGTTGCTGATCGCGTACCGCAGTTTGTCGATCCTCACGCTCGTCGCACTGCCGTTGTTGAGCGGTGCGCTGTCGGGGCTGGCGGCGATCATGCTCGTCTTCGGCAGCGCGCACGGGATCACGCTTGCGTTCGGCTTCACCTTGCTCGGCGTCGCGCAGGAATATCCGATCCGCGTGTTCAGCCATCGGCGCGACGGCATCGACGCAGCAGCGGGCGTGCGCGCGGTGTGGCCGCTGTTGCGCCTCGCCATCGTTTCGGCTTGCATCGCGTACTTGGCGTTTCTGGTTTCCGGCGTGCCCGGCCTGCAGCAACTGGCCGTCTTCACCATCTCCGGTCTGCTCGTGGCCGGCACGGCCACGCGTTGGCTGCTGCCGCTGCTGCTGCCGGAGCGATTCCGCGACGTCGCCGCTTCGCCATGGCTGGCGCGCCTGCAGGCGCGCCTCGCCGCCATGCCGCGTCCGCGCGCGCTGCCATGGGTCGCGCTGGCGCTGGGACTGATCGCGTTGTGGCTTGCGCCCGCGCCGCTGTGGCAGAACGATCTGGCCGCGCTCGCACCGGCGCCGCCGGCGGAACTCGCGCGCGAAGGCGAACTGCGCGCCGCGCTCGGCGCACCGGATGTGCGCTATCTGCTCGCGCTGCACGCGGATAGCGCTGATGGCGTGCTGCGCCTGTCCGAACGAATTTATCCACAAGTGGACAAGTGGATTTCCGCGCATGCCGTGGACGACGCGGAACTGCCCAGCCGTTACTTGCCGAGTATCGAAACCCAGCGCACGCGCCAGGCGAAGCTGCCGGATCGCGCGGCATTGACGTCCGCATTGGACATGGCGCTGAAGGATCTGCCGTACCAGCCCGGCCTGTTCGCGCCGTTCGTGGACGATGTGGAAGCCGCGCGCGCGCTGCCGCTGCTGACGCCGCAAGCGTTCGAACGCACGCCGTTCGGCGCGCGACTTGCCGCAATGCTGGTCGAACGCGACGGCGTCTGGTACGGGCTTGCCGCGCTCGACGGCGTGCACGATCCGGATGCGCTTGCCAAAATCGCAACGCAAACCGGTGGCGAGGTGAAACTTCTGGATCTGAAATCCGCTTCCGAAGATCTGGTCGCCCGGTATCGCACGCGCATTCTCGAAGCGCTGGGCATCGCCTTTGTGCTGCTCGTGCTCGCGGTCGGCATTGCGTTTCGTGATGCATGCCGCGCCTGGCATGTACTCGCGCCGATGTCGCTGGCCACCCTGCTCGCCATCGCCGTACTGCGCGCCTGCGGTGTGCCGCTCAGTCTGTTCCACCTCGTCGCGGTCACGCTCGCGGCCGGACTCGGTCTGCACTACGCGCTGTTCTTCGAGCGTCCTGTCGCCGACGCGGCCGAAGCGCGGCGCACCCTGCATGCCACGCTCGTGTGTGTCGCCGCGGCCGTACTCGTGTTCGGATTGCTGGCCACGTCCACGGTGCCGGTGCTGCGCGCGATTGGCGCGACCGTGGCGCTCGGCGTGGCGTTCCATTTCGTCCTGTCCACGCAAATGGCGATGCGCCGCGATTAACCTGCCGCGTTCGGTGATTTGCGTACCGGCGGTGCTCGGAATCCTCATGTACATCTGAGTACACTCCGGTTTCTGCGCTCCGGCGACCCGCAAATCCTCATCGCTCGCGACGGTTAATCTGGATGTTGGACAAGACGCACTGGCAAGATCTGATTCCACACGGTGGCACGATGTGCCTGCTCGATGCGGTAATCGAATGGGACGACGAACACGTCCATGCGCTCGCGCGCTCGCATCGCGATGCGCACAATCCGCTGCGTGCCGGTGGATGTTTGCACGTGGTGAATTTATGCGAGTACGGCGCGCAGGCGATGGCCGTGCACGGCGGGCTGCTCGCGCAGCGCGATGGCAAGACCGCCGCGCCGGGAATGCTCGTATCCTTGCGTGAGGTGAAACTGCATGTCACGCGCATTGACGATCTGCCCGGTGATCTCGAAATTCATGCACAGCGTCTGCTGGTCGGCTTCGCGGCGATGCAATACGTGTTTCGCGTCGAACACGCGGGCAAAATGCTCGCCGCGGGCCGCGCCGCGGTAATGACAAAGGAAAGTTCGTGAACGCAAACGCGCCATCGCGCCGTGCCCTGGTCACCGGTGGCAGCGGCGACATCGGCAGTGCGGTCTGCCGCGCGCTCGCCGCGCAAGGCTGCTTCGTCTACATCAATGCCAACGCGAATGCAGAACGCGCGCAGGTTCTGACAGATGAAATCGAACGTGCCGGCGGCAAGGCGCAGACGCTCGCGTTCGATCTCACCGATGCGGCAGCCACACGCACGGCACTCGACGAAATCCTGCGAACCGGCGCCATCGATATCCTGGTGCACAACGCCGGCATTCACGACGACGCGCCGCTCGCCGGCATGACGGACGCGCAATGGCACAGTGTGATCGGCGTGTCCCTGCACGGATTCTTCCATGTTGCGCAACCGCTGCTGCTGCCGATGGCGCGTGCGCACTTCGGCCGCATCGTCTGCGTGTCGTCAGTGGCCGCGCAGCTCGGCAACCGCGGCCAGGTCAATTACGCGGCGGCCAAGTCCGCATTGCACGGCGCGGCCAAATCACTCGCGCGCGAGATGGCCTCGCGCGGCGTCACGGTGAATGCCGTAGCG
>JAJXWU010000012.1 GCA_021781425.1 Pseudomonadota bacterium | reverse complement strand
CAACAACACTGCGACCATGCAGGTCGTGCAAATCGCCAACGGCTATTGCCGTACCTGCACGCCGCCGGCCGGCGGCGTGCAGCCCGGTCCTTCCATTGGCAGCATGCGATTGACGCTGAATCCGATTACGGCAGGACAACAACCGACCGGGATCGCGACCTTCCAGCTCGCCTATCCGGGTGGCGGCGCGTTTGCGCGCAACAATGTGCCGATCCAGATGCTCTCGGTTCCAACCGGACGTTAGACAGGACCGGCCTCAGCGGTCATACACAACGGCCGCGCCACGCGGCCGTTGTAGTTTTTTGCTTAACGAAAGTCTATGCTGCAAAGCCGACAGCGTTTCCACCCTTGACGGAGGAGCCCATGCTGGCGGAAGTCAGAACCAGCAACGACATCCATAGCACCCGCGTCCTGTCGCTGGATTCCAGCGGCCGCATCCTGGACTGGATGAGTTGGCAGGACGCGGTATGCCTGTACGTGCGCGATGCCGTTGCCTGGACGCTCGGCGATGCGTGCCTGACCGTGCATGGCGGCACCAACCGCGACAGCGGCCTGCAAAGCACGATCGACTTGCATCCCATCGTCGCCAGCCGCGGTCATGCGCGTGCGGGCCTGATCGAACCTGCACCCGCCCTCACCAATGCCGCGCTGTTCGCACGCGACCGCATGTTGTGCCTGTATTGCGGCGATCATTTTTCGCGCGGCGATCTCACCCGCGATCATGTCGTGCCGTTGTCCAAGGGCGGCCTGGACGTCTGGGAAAACGTTGTCAGTGCTTGCATCTGCTGCAACGTACGCAAGGGCTGCCACACGCCGCAGCAAGCCAGCATGCCGCTGCTCGCCGTGCCATACCGGCCGAGCTGGGTCGAGCATCTGATCCTTTCCAACCGCAACATTCTCGCCGACCAGATGGAATTCCTGGTGCACCATTTGCCGAAGAACCGGCGTCACCTGGCGTAGCAAAACCTCGGCGCGCATTGTCCGCGTCGGCGCTCGGCGCCGCCACATCGGCGCCGCAATCCTTGCCCAGACTCGCCGCGTGGCAGAAAATACAAAGATGATTGACACTTCGCGCTATCCGCGCCTCGCCCGCATCGATTCGCCCGCCGACCTGCGCAAGCTCGCCGAAAGCGAACTGTCGCAAGTCGCGCGCGAACTGCGCGAGTACCTGATCGAGCAGGTCGCCGGCAGCGGCGGCCACTTCGGCGCGGGCCTGGGCGTGGTCGAACTGACCGTCGCCCTGCACTATCTCTACGACACGCCGCGCGACCGCCTGGTCTGGGACGTGGGTCATCAGTGCTATCCGCACAAGATCCTCACCGGCCGCCGCGACCGCATCCACACGATCAAGCAAGCGGGCGGTCTGGCGCCGTTTCCGAAGCGCGACGAGAGCGAGTACGACGCCTTCGGCGTGGGCCATTCATCCACCTCGATCTCGGCCGCGCTCGGCATGGCCATCGCCGCGCAACGGTCTGCGCAGCAAAATGGAAACGCAAGCGATGCGCGCAAGATCGTGGCCATCATCGGCGACGGCGGCCTCACCGGCGGCATGGCCTACGAGGCGCTGCACCACGGCGGCGACGTCGATCCCGACATGCTGGTGATCCTCAACGACAACCAGATGTCGATCAGCGAGAACGTCGGCGCGCTGCCGAAGATGCTCGCGCGCCTGATGACGAGCCGGCGCCTGAACGCGTTGCGCGAAGGCGCCAAGCGCCGCCTGCGCCGCGATGGCCTGCTGTGGCGCTTCCTCAAGCGCTGGGAAGAGCACCTCAAGGGCATGTTCGTGCCGAGCACGCTGTTCGAGGAATTCAATTTCCACTATTTCGGACCCATCGACGGCCACGATCTGCCGCAATTGCTGCATTCGCTGAAGACGCTGAAGAACCTGAAGGGCCCGCAGCTTCTGCACATCATCACCACCAAGGGCAAGGGCTATGCTCCGGCGGAAGCTGCGCAAATCGAATATCACGCGGTCGGCCCGTTCGATCCCGGAAAAGGCGTGACGAAAAAAGCCGCCGGCAAGCAGAGCTACACCGACGTTTTCGGCGACTGGTTGTGCGACATGGCCGCGACAAACGAACGTCTGCTTGCGATCACGCCGGCGATGCGCGAAGGTTCGGGCCTGGTGCGCTTCGCCAAGGAATATCCGCAACGCTTTTTCGACGTCGGCATCGCCGAACAGCACGCGGTCACGCTCGCCGCCGGCATGGCTTGCGAGGGCGCCAAACCGGTGGTCGCGATCTATTCGACGTTTCTGCAACGCGGCTACGATCAATTGATTCACGACGTCGCTCTGCAAAACCTCGATGTCACCTTCGCCATCGATCGCGCCGGCCTGGTCGGACCGGACGGCGCCACGCACGCCGGCACGTTCGATCTGTCCTACTTGCGCTGCATTCCGAACATGCTCGTCGCCGTGCCATCCGACGAGAACGAATGCCGACTGCTGCTGAGCACGGCGTTCGAGCACGAAGGCCCCGCTGCGGTGCGCTATCCGCGCGGGACGGGAACCGGCGCAAAAATCGAAACGGAATTGAAGACGCTGCCCATCGGCCGCGCGGAAATTCGCCGACGCGGCGCGGGGATCGCCATCCTCGCCTTCGGCAGTCCGCTCGCCGCTGCGCTCGAAGCCGGTGTGGAACTCGGTGCGAGCGTCGTCAACATGCGCTTCGTCAAGCCGCTGGACGAGACGCTGATCCTGGAATTGGCGCATTCACACGGCATGCTGGTAACGGTCGAGGACAACGCGGTGGCCGGTGGCGCCGGCAGCGCAGTAGCCGAACTGCTCGCGGCGCAAAACCTGCAGACACCGCTGCTGCACCTTGGCCTGCCGGATGCGTTTCTCGAACACGCCAGCCGCGAGCGGCTGCTTGCCGAAGCCGGCATCGACGCGACGGGAATCCGCAAGGCGATTCTTGCGCGCTGGCCACAATCGACGGCGAAACCGCCGATGGAAATCAGGAACGTGGTTTGACGCCGCCGCTCGCGCGCTCGCGGCCTTCCAGATCGCGGGCCGTTGAAATTTCCACAAATCCACTTTCTTCGAACAGACTGCGCACGGCAGCGCCTTGATCGAAACCGTGTTCGAGCAACAACCAGCCGCCGGATTCCAGATGTGTTGGCGCATCGCGCACAATGATGCGGATCGCGTCAAGACCGTCGGCGCCGGACGCCAGCGCCGCGTGCGGCTCGAAGCGCAGATCGCTGTGCCCAAGATGCGGATCGCTTTCGGCGATGTAGGGCGGGTTCGAGACGATCAGGTTGAAGCGACGCGTCGCCAAAGCCGCGTACCAGTCGCCTTGCGCGAATTCCACGTTGCGCAGCCCGAGCCGCTGCGCGTTGCCACGCGCCACGTCCAGCGCCGTGGCACTCGCATCCGTCGCCAGCACTCGCACCTGCTTTCTCGCAGTCGCGATGGACAACGCGATCGCGCCGGAGCCGGTGCCGAGATCGGCGATATCAACTTTTTCGCTTTGTGGAATATGCCGCAACGCCAGCTCGACCAGCAACTCGGTCTCCGGACGCGGAATCAGCACATCGGGTGTGACCGCCAGATCGAGCGCGTGAAAACCGCGATGGCCGACGATATACGCGACCGGTTCCCCCGCCGCCCGACGCGAGACGCAACAGCGGAACTGTCCGGCCAGCGCCGGCGCGACCGCATCCTCGCGATGCGCGATCAGCCAGGCACGGCCCGCACCCAATGCATGTCCGAGCAGCAATTCCGCCTCGCTGCGCCCCTCATCACCGGACAGTGCAGCCTGCGCCTCGGCAAGCAGGCTGCGTACCGTCTCACCAGTCACGAAGCGTCCGCCGGCTTTTCCTTCGCGGCGTCTTCGACAACAACCGGTTTCGGCGTATTGCGCCAGTAACCCCCGCGCGTCCACGCCGCGAACGCATCACGCAGCCAGCCGATCAGCGCATTCGCCAGCCATAACGCCCAGGCCAGCATCAGCACTTTGTATACCCACAGCGGTACGCTGATCGCGCTCGCCTGTGGCAACGCATCGGCGCTGCGGTCGGCGAACCACTGCAGCGCCTGCGCGCTCGAAGCGTTGCCAGTCACGTGCATGTCGGGCGCGCCGAGCAGGCCTTGCGGCACAGCCGAGATCAGGCTGGCCAGCGCGAACAACGTCAACAGCACGAGGCCGATCTGGCTGAGATTGAACAACGCCTCGTTGCGTGGCTGCGCCTCGCGGCCGCGCCAGTCGAAGGCGAACAGCCAGACGACGACCACGATCAGCGCACTCCACGAGAACGTGGAGAAGCCCAGACCCAGCAGCAGCCAGTCGCGGAATTTCAGGCGCGTGCGATGCGAGCGCGAAAGCGCGAATGCAACGAGGATCATCACGAGCAGTTCGCCCCAGTACAGCACGGCCGGGCCGACCGGCGGCCCCCAGGTCGCGAGCAGCCAGCGGCTTGCGGGCAGGTTCAGCGTCAGATTCACATTTGCCGCAGGCATGCCGAGCGTCACTGGCGGCATGCGCGCCAGCATACCGATTGCGGCATCGGTACGAAAACGGATCTCGAAACGGTGGATGCCCGGCGTCAGCGGCAAGGTCAGCTTGCCGTCCTGCGCGCGCAAGTTGATCGGCGAGTTGTCGCGCACGACGCCGAGCACTTGCGCATCCGCCGGCAGAGTGACGACCTGATCGCCGCCCTGGCTCGCGCGCAGGGTGAGAGCCAGCGTGTGTGACGCCGCATGCTGACCGACATCGCTGCTCAGGCTCGCCGCGTCGATCGCGCGTTGCGCGCCTTCGAGCGCCGGCGGTCGCGTCACCGTCAGCGCCAGCGTTTCGCCGGGCAGCGGATGGAACTCGAAATTGCGATAATCGTTGGCGTCGTCGTTCGAGGAAAGATCCACGCCGGGCACACCGGAAAATGTCACGTGCCAGGTGGGACTGACGACCACACGCCAGATTTCGGCGCGATCGGTCAGGGCTGGCGCGGTCAGCGTCACCTGCGCGCCCTTGTCGAGGCTGCTCGACCAGCCGGTGGCATCGGCGCCATCGGCAATGGCGGCTTCAACCTTGCCGTCGATTGCCTTGAAGCCGGGCGTGGCGACGTGCTCGCCCTTGAGCAGCGGCACGGCGACAGTGAAGCCGCCGGTTTGTGGCGCCAGACGCTGCACCTGCGTCGACACCGTCCATTCCAGCCCCAACGTCAGATTGCGCGTGACCTCGACGTAGGGCGGAAATTGCTGCACACCGAACGTCGGCTTCGCGCCCGTGCCAGTGTCAGCGCGCACGCGCGCCAGCGTGAGGCTGTCGGCGAGCAGACGGTCGTCGGCCAGCCCCGAGGCAGTCCACGCTTTACCCGAAAACAACACCCGCGCGGGCTTGAGCGAGAACGCCAGCGTCGCCTTGTCGCCGGTGGCAGCGAAGTCGAGCTGCACGCGATGCACGCCACGCGCCAATTCCAGCCAGCCGGTGTTGTCGGAACCGCGCGCAACGGCATCGGTGGCAGCACCATCCACTTGTATATTTTTCAGCATCGCGGTGTCGCCGGCGTTCGGCAGGGGCAGCGCGACGCGCTCGCCGGCATCCACTTCCAGTACGACGCTTACGGTATCGCCATCCGCCGTCACCTGCGCCTGCGCCACGCTGGCACAGGCCGGGGCGCACTTGGGCGCTTCGAGCAGACGCGAGCGCATCTGTTGCAAGAGTTCCTGCGGCGGATAACCCTGCGCCTGCGCGGATGGCGCCAACGCGAGCGCGCCAAGCGCGAGCAGGCCCGCACCCAGTACCGCGCGACGGGGAAGCCGGAAATCCGGCGCAGCACCGCGGAACAGGCGCAGGATCAGGAATGCCAGCAGCGCCACCAACACGATCCGCAATGACCGCACCAGCCATGGCGGCGCTATCAGCAATCGCACGTCCTGCGTCGCCAGCACCGGGCCGCTCCAGTTCAGCACCGCGTCGCTGCCAAGATACCAGTCCGGCATGCCGGCGCCGGTTTGCACCACGGTGGTCTGGCTGTAGTGGTCGGTCAGGTCCAGGCGTCTGATGTTCGAGCCGGTGACCACGATGGTCCGAAGCGCCGCGCCCGCGGGCGGCGGCGGCACCGGAATCGACATTGGCGTCGGCGCGGCCTCGATCGGGGCCATCTGCATGCGACGCGCGGCGACCTTTGCCTGCCCGGCGAATTGCGCCTGCCCCACCGCGGGAGCAGCAGGACTCTGCGGCGGAACGGAATAGCCACTTGCTTCGAGTTGCGGATACAGCGCATCGCGCACCTGCGTGGCGATGAAGGGCAGTGCGATCAACACGAGAATCAACAGGGCCAGGCCACGCATACGCGAAGCGGCGCGCGCGAGCTTGCCTTCCGGCAACGCCCGCGCGATCAGAGCCAGCGCGATGGCGGCGATCAAGCTCCACAGCGGCGAATCGGATTCCTGATAACCGAGAAGCACATACGCGACCGCGGCCGCCGCGCCGGCCCAGCCCAGCAAACGCCAGGCGAGAAGGACGAGGATCGCGCAGACGAATACGTCGAGCAGACTCCAGCCGTCGATCCAGCTGCCGCTCGCGTTGTCGGCGCCGGGCGCGGCGAGAAGCTTGTAACCGTAGGGAAGATGCAGGCGCTCCTGCACGCTGTCGAAACTCTGCAGCCAGCCGGCCACCGGCATGGCCGCGGATGCGGCGATGCGCAGGTTGGCGGACAGATCCACGTTGGGCGTGCGCCATTCCACGCCACTCGTATCCGGC
>JAJXWU010000157.1 GCA_021781425.1 Pseudomonadota bacterium | reverse complement strand
CAGCGCGAGCATCGGCTCGATCTGCGCGCGCAGATCGTCGGGCATCGGCGGACGGTGTGCCTTGTACTTCTCGTAGATCGCATCGCGGAACGTCGGCCCGGACGCATCGGCGACGAAGACGACATGTGCGGGTTTCTCCTTCAGCGTCGCGCGCAGCATGTTGAACACGCCAAACAGCGCGCCGGTCGGCTCGCCGGCGCGATTGGCCAGCGGCGGCAGCGCGTGGAAAGCGCGGTACAGATAGCCGGAGCCATCGATCAGGACGAAGGTGGAACGCGACATGACAGCGCCAGAGCGTTGCAGGTTTTTCAGCTTGGCCCAGCACGCGGATTTTTGCAACGCAAACGCCCGGTGGTGCGTCTCAAAACCGGCAGCGTGAGCGTGCTATGCTCGCCGCAGACATGGGAGGTGCAGCATGAAATTCGTCCACGTGCTCGGCATGATCCTGATGGGAGTCGGCAGCGCGGCCTTCGCACAAGGCAAACCCGCGTCCGACCCGTTGCCGCCGGTGCAGGCGCCGCCATCGATGAACGATCCGGGCGTGAAAGCGGCCGAGCCGACGAACGTTCCCGTCGCCGCGGCAGCGCCAGCTGCGGCAGCTTTCAAGACTGCCAAAGACGAACATGCGTTACCGCCCGACGTGCAGGCCGCCGCGAACGCCGCCGAGTTGCCGGTGGTAACAGTACGCCAGAACGGCAACGAAACCGTCGAGGAATACCGCAAGAAAGGCAAGCTGTTGTTCGTGCGCGTGCTCGAGAAGAAAGGGCCGACGAAGTTCTACGTCGACAATCCGGCAGTGATTCCACCCAACCTGATGCAGCAGTTATCCGGACCTTCGGGCGTTGTGCAACCGGTCTACTACAAACTCGCCGAGTGGTCGACGCCAAAATGAGATGCATTGAAGTGCATCTCGTTTTTGGCGGAGGGTGAGACACGGATGTCGATCGGAGGGGCACCAGGGATGGTTGCCTGCATTCGACTCATTTCGCGATAGCCTCCAGCAGCGCCGCCCTCGGCAGCTTTCCTGCCGCATTGCGCGGCAGCAACGCGACCCGGCGCAGGGGCCTTGGCAGGAACACCGCATCGATCCCCGCGCGCAGCGCATCGAGGATTTGCGTGGCATCCAGATTCGGCGCTACCACGAGTGCGGCCAGCCGGCGCACACCGCGATCGTCGGCATCGAGCTGGAAAATCGCGCCGTCCTCGACGCCGGGAATTGCCAACAGGCGCCGGTTCAAATCCGCAAGCGAGGCGCGCTTGCCGGCGATTTCGAGCAGATCGCCGTTACGGCCGCATAGGCGAAAGTGTCCCGGTGGCAGCACTTCGACGATATCGTGCAGCAGTGTCGGCGCGGGAAAATACGGCGCATCGACCAACGTGCCGTCGGGTTGCGGATGCAGGGTCACGCCCGGATACAGGTTCCACGGCTCGCCCAGCGCCGTGCGGCGCTGGGCGATGACGCAGGTCTCGGTGGAACCGAACACTTCGACCACGCGCGCCTTGTAACGCGCCTCTGCCGTGCGCGCGAGTTCCGCGGGGAGCGGTGCCGTCGCACTGACGATCGCATCGAGCGCGGGCAGCACGGCATCGGATCGCAACAGCGCGCGCAGGTGATGTGGCGTGGTGACGAGCAGGCGCGGCGTCGGAATTTGTGCGAGCGCGCGCGCAATGTCGGCGGGAAAGAACGGATGGCCAGAGTGAATCGCGGCGCGACTGCGCAAGGGCAGCAGCACCGACAGTTCCAGTCCGTACATGTGTTGCGGCGGCACGGTCGCGACGATATTCGGCGCACCCCCGGTGCAGATGGCGCCTACGTTGAATGCGCTGCTCGCGCACACCGCGCCCCAGGTTTTCGGGTTCGCCTTGGGAACCCCAGTGCTGCCCGAGGTGAAGGCGATGGCGACGATGCGATCCGGCGGCAGCGCCGGCATCGGCGCGGCCTTGCCGGTGTCCAGCGCGAGCGGCAACACGAAATGCCGCGCGTTAAGGTCGCCCAGCGCTCGCTCGGCGAGCGCGTAGCTGTCCGGATACGCCGCCAGCGCTTCGGCGATTGCCCGTGGCGTGCGGGTGCCGGGCAATAGATTCGTTTGCCCCGCCACGGCGGCGGCGCAGAAGGCGACGGTGAAGTTGTAGCGGTCCTCGCACAGATTGATCGCGTGGCGCGCCGAGGGCAGCCGCGCGGCCAGCGCCACGACTTCGGCTAGAAAATGCCCCGCTGCGACCTCTTCGCCGTCGCGCCAGGCGATCGTCCGCGCCGCATCCGCATCGGCCAGCAATGGCACGCCGGCCGGTAGGACGCCCTGGATTTCGACGACGGCTGACACGTTCCCCGATCCCCGATCAGGCCCTGATCTGCGCTCCGCTGACCGCGTCGCGGATCGGCGTGGGCCGTTCCAGTCCGCCGACAGCGCCATCAAGAATATACGCAATTTCGCCGCCGAATGCCGCGCGAACTTCATTCGCCGTGCGCGCCGGCAGCTCGCCGTGGCGGTTCGCGCTGGTGGAAACAAGCGCGCCGCCGAATGCGCGACTCAACGCCGCTGCCAGCGGATGCGCGGTCACGCGCAGCGCAATACCGGCGTGCGCACCGGCGATCCAGTCGGGCACGTCAGCTGCGCGCGGGAATATCCAGGTGTGCGGACCCGGCCAGGTTGCACGCACGCGTGCGATCGCCTCGGCCGGCGTTGCGGCATCGATGTACTTTTCCACTTGTGCAAAATCCGCCGCGATCAGCAGCACGCCCTGCGTGGGCGGGCGCTGTTTGAGTTCGAACACGCGTGCAAACGCAGCACGGTTTTGCGGATCGCAACCCAGGCCGTAGACCGCCTCGGTCGGATAGGCGACGACGCCGCCCGCGCGTAGCGCGGCAACTGCTAACGCGGTGTCGTCGCTCATGCCTGCGCCGGTTTTTTTGCCGCGACCTTTTTTGCGGCCGTCTTGCGTGCCGCCGTTTTCTTCGCGGCGGCTTTCTTCACCGTTGTCTTTTTCTCCACGGCCGGTTTCGCGGGTGCGGTCTTGCGCGCAGGTGCTGCCTTCGCGGCTTTGCCGAAACGTCCGCTTCCGCGTTTGGGTCGCACCGGCGCAGCGGCCAGCAGTTCCGCGCATTCGGTTTCCGTCAGCGCTGCCGGTTCGCGATCTTTCGGGATGCGCGCGTTCTTTTCGCCATCGGTGATGTAAGGGCCATACTGGCCGCGCAGGATCTGAATCGCGCCGTCGCGGAAGCTCGCGATCACGCGGTTGCGGATGGCCTCTTCCTTCTCGCGCAAGATCTCGTTCGCACGCGCAAGCTCCAGGGTGTAGGGATCGTCCGGCGGCTTGATCGATGCGTACGTCTTGCCGTGCTTGACGAACGGCCCGAAGCGGCCGATGCCGACGCTGATGGTTTCGCCGTCGTCGGCCGCTCCGAGTTCGCGCGGCAATTTGAACAAGTGCAGCGCGTCATCGAGGGTGATCGTGTGGATACTTTGGCCGGGACGCAAGGACGCGAAGCGCGGCTTGTCGGCGTCGTCGCGCGTGCCGATCTGCGCCATCGGCCCGTAGCGGCCCAGGCGCACGCTGACCGGACGGCCCGAGGCGGGATCGATGCCAAGTTCGCGTGAACCGCTGGCTTCGGCGCGATCCACGGTTTCGGTTTTTTCCGTTACCAGCGACTTGAACGGCGTCCAGAACTTGCGCAGCAGTGGTACCCAGTCCTCTTCGCCGCGGCTGACCGCGTCGAGTTCGTCCTCGAGCTTGGCGGTGAAGTCGTAGTCGACGTACTGGCTGAAGTGCCCGGACAGGAATTTCGCCACCGCGCGGCCGACGTCGGTCGGACGGAAGCGGCGCGAATCAAGCAGCACGTATTCGCGGTTGAGCAGGGTCTGGATGATGCTGGCATAGGTCGAGGGCCGGCCGATGCCGTATTCCTCCAGCGTCTTGACCAGACTCGCCTCCGAATAGCGCGGCGGCGGTTCGGTGAAATGCTGTTCGGCCAGCACTTCGGCCAGCGGCACCGCTTCGCCGACCGTCATTGTCGGCAGCTTGCGGTTCTCGTCGTCGTCCTCGGTGTTCTTGGCGTCGCGGCCTTCCTCGTACGCGGCGAGAAAGCCCGGGTCGACCACGGTGGTGCCGCTGGCGCGGAACGCCGAATCGCCACCGGCATCGAAGTCCACCGAAACCGTGTTCAACGTCGCGTGCTGCATCTGGCTCGCGATCGCGCGTTTCCAGATCAAGTCGTACAGCTTGCGCTGATCGTCATTCAAAAACGGCGCCATGCTCGCCGGCGTGTGCAGGGCAGAGGTCGGACGGATCGCCTCGTGCGCTTCCTGCGCGTTCTTGGACTTGGCGCGATAGAAATGCGGATGTTCGGGGAGGGCGCGCGTGCCGTAATCGCGCGCAATCACCTTGCGGATTTCGGCGATGGCCTCGCTGGCGAGGTTCACCGAATCGGTACGCATGTAGGTGATCAGGCCGACGCTGCCTTCGTCGCCGAGCGCTACGCCTTCGTACAGGCCTTGCGCGATGCGCATGGTGCGGCTCGTGGAAAAACCGAGCTTGCGCGCAGCTTCCTGTTGCAGCGTCGAAGTGGTGAACGGCGGTGAGGGTCGACGCTTGCGTTCCTTGCTCTGCACCTCGCTGACGATCAGGCGCCCCTGTGCCGACTTGATCAGGCCGGCGCGCGCTGCGTGCGCCGACTTTTCATCGGTCAAGTCGAATTGTTCGAACTTTTTGCCACGCAGTTTGAGCAGGCGTGCGGCGAAGCGCTGGATCGGATGAGCGCAATCGGCCTGGATCGTCCAGTATTCGCGCGCCTTGAATGCCTCGATCTCCTCCTCGCGCTCGACGATCATGCGCAGCGCCGGCGACTGCACGCGGCCAGCCGACAGTCCGCGCTGCACCTTGCGCCACAGCACCGGCGAGAGGTTGAAGCCGACCAGGTAATCGAGCGCGCGCCGCGCCTGCTGGGCGTTGACGAGATCCAGCGACAGCTCGCGCGGATGCGCAACGGCCTCCTGTATTGCGTGTGGCGTGATTTCGGAAAACACCACACGGTGCACGGCCTTGCCGTCGAGCAGCTTGCGCTGTTTCAGGATCTCGGCGATGTGCCAGGAAATCGCCTCGCCTTCGCGGTCCAGGTCGGTGGCCAGATACAGCGCTTGCGCGCTCTTGGCGGCCTTGACGATGGCATCGACGTGCTTTTCATTCTTGTCGATCAGCTCGTAGTGCATGGCGAAGTCGCGGTCGGGGTCGACGGCGCCTTCCTTCGGTTTCAGGTCGCGGACGTGGCCGTAGGAGGCCAGGACCTGGAAGTCCTGACCGAGGTATTTGTTGATCGTCTTGGCCTTGGCGGGCGATTCGACGATAAGCAGATTCTTGGCCATGCGGGTGCCGTCTGAAGATGCAATGGGCCCGGTTCGCCCGAGCCCTTCTTATTTCAGTGTGCCCACAGGTTTGGGCGCTGTGTCAAGCATCACGCTTGCTCAACGTCGCGCGTAGCGGCCGTTTTCGGCCGCCACGGCGCCATCGAGTTCGAGCACGAGCAGCATTGAGGACAAGGCTGCGGCGGTGAGTCCCGTGCGTGCGGCCAGCTCGTCCACGGCCGCGGGTTCCGCATCCAGCGCGGCGAGCAGGCGCTGATAATCCGGATCGCGCGCGGCGCTTTCCGCGATTGGCGAGATGGCCTCGCGAGAATCCAGACGCCTCTGCAGTCCTTCGGCGAGCAGGCCGCCGACGCCACGCAGTTCCTCGAGCATCTCTTCAGCGGTTTCCACCAGCTTGGCGCCGTCGCGGATCAGCTTGTGGCAGCCGCGCGCGAGCGGTGAGTGGATCGAGCCGGGCAGCGCAAAGACTTCACGCCCTGCTTCGGCGGCCAGGCGTGCGGTGATCAGCGAGCCGGAATTCAATCCCGCTTCCACCACGAGTGTGCCCAGACTCAGACTCGCGATCAGGCGGTTCCGGCGCGGAAAATTCTCGGGTTTGCCCGGCGTGCCGGGAGCAAACTCCGACACCAGCGCACCCTGCGCGGCGATGCGGCAGGCGAGTTCCTCATGCCGACGCGGATAGACCTGATCCGGTCCGGTGCCGAGCACGGCGATGGTCTTGCCGCCGCCTTCGAGCGCGCCTTCGTGCGCGGCTCCGTCGACGCCTTCGGCCAAGCCGCTGGTGACAGTGTTGCCGGCCTGCGCAAACGTCTTGGCGAAGGCGCGCGCGTTCGCCAGCCCTGCGGCGGTCGCGCTGCGCGCACCGACGATGGCGATTTGCGCCGACCAAAGGCAGGCCGGATCGCCGGCCACGAACAGCGCCGCCGGCGGGTTGGCCGCATCCCGCAACAGGACCGGGAAGTCTTCGCTGACGGCGACGATCAGATGATGACCCGGCGCTTCCAGCCAACGCAGATCGCGGTCGATGACCGCCGTCTCGGGTGCGGCTAGCCAGGCACGCGTCTCGGTGGCCACACGCGCCTCGCGCGCGGCTCCCGACTGCGCAGCACAAGCGCTGCCGTGCCGGCCGATCAGTTCGCGCACGCCGCCCGCGCCCAGTCCCGGCGCGCGCAGCAGCGCAAGCCAGGCACGGGTCTCGTCGAGGGGCAGTTCCAGCGGCATCGTCGGCAGTTTAGCGGATGCGCAAAAACAAACGGCGCGGAGAGCCGCGCCGTTTGCCGAGAATCGGAAAAATCCTACGTGCGAAAGTTCTAGGTGTGATCGGGATCGTACAGCTTGTCGCCCACATGCACCGGCCGGATGCCGTCCATGATCAGGCCGTAGCTGACGCGATCGAAGGTGCGGAAGATCATGACGTGGCCGATGTATT
>JAJXWU010000126.1 GCA_021781425.1 Pseudomonadota bacterium | reverse complement strand
CGCGCTGCCGTGCGCGCCGCAACCGAAGCAATGGTAGAACTGCTTGTTCGGACTCACCGTGAACGAGGGCGAACGCTCGTCATGGAACGGGCAGCGCGAGGTCCAGTCGCGGCCCGCCTTCTTCAGTGGCACGCGCTGCTCGATCACCTCGACGATGTCGACGCGGGCGAGCAGGTCGTCGATGAATTTGTCGGGGATGCGGCCTGGCATGTGATAACCCGTATTTCAGGCCCGCCTACTGCGTTGCGCGGGCTGCTGCGCTCAATCCTCTTCCGGCACCAGCCACCACAGCAGCAGGTAGATCAGCACGCCGGGAAACGCGGCGGACAGAACGGTCAGCAGCGCATAGGCGATGCGCGTGTAGGTCGGATCGAGGCCGAAGTGTTGGGCAATACCGCCGCACACGCCGGCGATCTTGCAGTCGCTGCGTGAGCGGCGCAGGGGTTTTTGCGCGGTCATGTCGGCATCTCCGGCGGCGGGCATACCGTCAGTTTACGCGGTGGATCAGCCCAGCGCCGCGAGTTTCGTCTTGACCAGTTCCGACAATTTGCCCATATCGGTGCGGCCGGCGACCTTGGATTTGACCAGTCCCATCACCTTGCCCATGTCCTTGGGGCCCGTAGCGCCGACCTCGGCAACGGCCGCGCCGATGATTGCATCGACTTCGGCGGCGCTGAGCTGCGCTGGCATGTAAGTCTGGATCACGCCGACCTCGGCCTTCTCCTTGTCGGCCAGATCGGTGCGGCCGGCGGCCTCGAACTGCGTGATCGAATCGCGACGCTGTTTGAGCATCTTCTCCAGCACGGCGAGTACCTGGGCATCGTCGAGCTGGATGCGTTCATCCACCTCGCGCTGCTTGATCGCGGCGTTGATCAGGCGGATGGTGCCCAGGCGATCCTTGTCGCCGCCTTTCATGGCGGCCTTCATGTCGTCGGTGAGTTTGGCTTTCAGGCTCATGGCATTTATCCCATTCCAAAAAACAAAAGCCGGCGTCGCTTGCGCAACGCCGGCCCGTAAATCCAGTTACGCGGCGCTCAGTACAAACGCTTGCGCTTGGTCACGTCGCGCGACACGCGGCGCAGATGGCGCTTCACCGCCGCGGCGGCCTTGCGCTTGCGCTCCTGCGTCGGCTTTTCGTAGAACTCGCGCTTGCGCGTTTCGGCCAGCACGCCGGCCTTCTCGCAGGTGCGCTTGAAGCGGCGCAGCGCGAACTCGAAAGGCTCGTTCTCGCGAACTTTGACGTTGGGCATGAAGTCTCCGCTGTACACTAGTACCCGAATGACCGGGCGAGCCGCATATTTTACCGTGCAGACCAGGAAAATTGCAAAATCGGGGCCGGTGCTCGGCGTGGAGACATCCTGCGACGAAACCGGGGTGGCAGTGTTCTGCCCGGAGCGCGGGCTTGTGGCCCATACCCTGTACAGTCAGATCAGGATGCACGCCGATTATGGCGGCGTGGTGCCGGAACTCGCCAGCCGCGACCACGTGCGCAAGTTGCTGCCCCTGATTCGCGAGACCCTTGCCAAGGCCGGGATGACGACACGGGATCTGGGCGGCGTGGCCTACACGGCCGGGCCGGGACTGGTCGGTGCCTTGCTGGTGGGCGCGGCTTGCGCGCGCGCGCTGGCCTGGGCGCTGGAGATCCCCGCGATCGGCGTGCACCACATGGAAGGGCATCTGCTCGCGCCCCTGCTCGAAGCCGATCCGCCGCCGCCGCCGTTCGTGGCCCTGCTCGTTTCCGGCGGCCATTCGATGCTGGTGGAGGTGTCCGCGATCGGCAAATATCGGCTACTCGGCGACACCCTGGACGACGCCGCCGGCGAGGCGTTCGACAAGACCGCCAAGCTGATGGGCCTGCCTTATCCCGGCGGCCCGGCATTGGCGAAGCTGGCTGAGTCGGGCACGCCGAACAAGTTCCGCTTCTCGCGGCCGATGACCGACCGGCCGGGGCTGGATTTCAGTTTCAGCGGATTGAAGACCCAGGTATTGCTCGCCTATCAGCAGCATGCGGACGAAACAAACGCGAAAGCCGATATCGCCCGCGGCTTCGAGGACGCCATCGTCGAGACTCTGCTGATCAAGTGCCGGCGTGCTCTCGAGCAATCCGGCGCGACGCGGCTGGTGATCGCCGGTGGCGTCGGCGCGAACCGCAAGCTGCGCGCGCAATTGGCCGACGTGGCGCAACGCGAAGGATTCCGCGTGTATTTCCCGCGCCTGGAATTCTGCACCGACAACGGCGCCATGATCGCGCTGGCCGGCGCGCTGCGCCTGCAGGCCGGCCAGCACGACGACGCGGTGATCAAGGTCGCGCCGCGCTGGAATCTGGAATCGCTCACGGCATTGGCACACACGCGTTGAGGCTGGCCTGATGGATACGGTGTTCATCGAAGATCTGCGCATCGAAACCGTCATCGGTATCTACGACTGGGAGCGCAAGATCAGGCAGACCGTGGCGCTCGATCTGGAAATGGCCTTCGACAACCGCCGGCCGGCGGCGAGCGACAAGATCGAAGACACGCTGGATTACAAGAAGATCGCCAAGCGTCTGATCGCGTTCGTGGAAGAATCCCATTTCGAACTGGTGGAAACGCTGGCGGAGCGTTGCGCGCAAATCGTGCGCGATGAATTCGGTGTGTCGTGGCTGCGGCTGAAACTGTCCAAGCCCGGCGCCGTGACAGGCTCCAGGGCCGTGGGCGTGGTCATTGAGCGTGGCGAAAAACCTGCGCCATGACGCGTGTGTGGCTCAGCCTCGGCTCCAATCTCGAACCGGAAATCAACTTGCGCGCCGCGCTGCGTGAACTGCGCGCGCGTTTCGGCGACATCATCGTCTCGCCGGTGTACCGCTTTCCGGCGGTCGGTTTCGACGGGCCGGATTTTCTCAACCTCGCTGTGGGGGTCGATACCGACCTGGGTGTCGTGGTGCTCAACGATTGGCTGCACGCGCTGGAAGACCGTCACGGCCGCCGCCGCGACGTGCCGCGCTTTTCCAGCCGCACGCTCGATGTCGATATCGTCCTGTTCGGCGGCGAGGTGCTGAAAGGGCCGGACAATCTGGAGGTCCCCCGGCCTGAACTGAAATACGCCTTCGTGCTCAAGCCGCTGGCGGATATCGCACCGGAGGTATTGCATCCCGTGCTCGGCAAGACGATCGGTCAGTTGTGGCGTGAATTCCCGGCGCAGAAGGATCATTCCGGGCGGGTTGCGGATTTCTGAGCCCTGCACATGGGTAGCTTGCTTCAGCCCCCTCTCCCGCTGGCGGGAGAGGCGATATTCGTGCTGAATCAGTTCAGAGGATCCTCGGCTAAATCGTCAGCGCGTTGCCAAGCTCGCGGTCCTTCGCGCGCTGAAAAATCCGGCCTTCGGCGCTCGCCGTGCGCGAGCTGTGCTTCAACACAGCTCGCGTCAAACCACGGCGCGCCCGCCATCGACGCGCAGAATCTGTCCGGTGGTGAATTTCGCGTCGCGCAGCAGGAACAGCACGGCGGTGGCCACGTCCTCGGGCGTGCCAGCGCGCTGCAGCGGCGTGCGCGCGACGAGTTCGGCCTGATCCGCATAGGCCTTGCCGGATTCCGGCCACAGCACGGCGCCCGGCGCCACGCCATTCACGCGCACGTCGGGCGCGAGTTCGCGCGCCAGCGCCAGCGTCATCATCGCCAGTGCGGCCTTGGCCATGCAGTACACCGGATGGCCGGACAGCGGGCGTTCGGCGTAGATGTCCACGATGTTCACAATGGCGCCTTGTACACTTTTCAGATGCGGGGCGGCGGCCTGGGCAAGAAAGAACGGCGCGCGCGTGTTGCTGGCGAATAGATCGTCCCACTGTGCGGGCGTGACGCCGCCGACGGGCGTGGCGTAGAACGTCGAGGCATTGTTGACCAGCGCATCGAGCCGGCCAAAACGTGCGATGCAGTCCTCGACGATGCGCGGCAATGTTCCGACATCCGCCAGTTCGGCCCGGATCGCGTGCGCGCTGTCCGCGCGCGCGGCATTCAAGTCCGCGCACAGCGCATCCATCTCGCTGCGCGAATGGCGGTAATGCAGGGCCAGATCGTATCCGGCTGCATGCAGGCTGCGCGCGATCTGCGCGCCGACGCGCTTGGCGGCGCCGGTGACCAATGCGACGCGACGTGGTCCGGTATTCATGCGAGGATTGCACTCCATTTTCATGCCGAACGCCAGCGTGCGAGCCGATTTGCCCGAACCGAGCGCGGATGAGCTTGCTCACAGCGAGCGCCTTTCTGCGCTGATCTGGCACGCAATCGAAGCCGCCGGCGGCGCGCTGGATTTTTCCCGCTACATGGAACTGGCCCTGTACGCGCCGGGCCTGGGCTACTACAGCGCCGGAGCGGCGAAGTTCGGCGCGGCGGGGGATTTCGTCACCGCGCCGGAACTGGGCTTTGTGTTCGCGCGCTGCCTCGCGCGTGCGCTCGCGCCGACGTTGCGCGAAACGCGCGGCGACATCCTCGAACTCGGCCCCGGTTCGGGTGCGCTGGCCGCAGATTTGCTTGCCGAACTCGAGCGCCTCGACGCCTTGCCCGCGCGCTACTTGCTGCTCGAGCGCAGCGCCGATCTGTGCGAACGCCAGCAACAGCGGATCTTGCGGGATTGCCCGCGATTGCACGCGCGCTGCGGCTGGCTGGATGCGCCGCCCGCGCAGCCGTGGCGCGGCGCCCTGATCGCCAACGAAGTGATCGACGCGTTGCCGGTGCGCGCGTTCGTGTTGCGTGATGCCGACGTGTTCGCCCGCGCGGTCGGCGTGGATCGCGACGGACGCTTCATCTGGCGCGAGGTCGCGGCCGATGCCGCCTTGCGTGCGGCTGCGAAACGGATCATTCCCGATGCGGCAGCGCTGCCGCGGCCCTACGTTTCGGAAGTCTGCACGCTGCTGGTGCCCTGGTTTGCGGAAATCGCGCGCACGCTCGGAACCGGGACGGCGTGGTTCATCGACTACGGTTATTTCCGCGCCGATTACTATTCGGTGCAACGCGCGACCGGCACCTTGCGCTGCCATTGGCGGCATCGCGCGCACGACGATCCGCTGATCCTGCCGGGCCTGCAGGACATCACCGCGCATGTGGATTTCGATGCGCTGACCGAAGCCGGTGCTGCCGCCGGATTCGCAGCGGATGCGGTGCAATCGCAGGCGCAATTCCTGATCCGGCATGGATTGGACGAAGTCTTCGCCGATGCGTATGCGCAAGCGGCGGACGAGGCGGCGCGCTATGCGCTGGCGCAGCAGGTCAAGCGGCTGACGTTGCCGGGGCAGATGGGCGAGACGTTCAAGGTGCTGAGGCTGCGGCGAAGCTGAATCGCCGGCGGAGTTGTCCGCACATTTGCCGAAAATCAGTTGCTTGCACCTGTTCGCATCCGTATAGTCGCGCGCCAGACAGGGGGCCGGAACCGCATTCGGCATGTCGTCAATCTGCCAGGCCGGTATCTGCCAGCTTTTCTCATGGGGTAATCATGTTGTCTCGTAATCACGCGTTGGTCGCCGCGATGGCGGCGTTGTGCACGATGTTTTGCGCCATGTCGGCGCATGCCGAGGATGAGGATGCGCCGCGTGTGATGTCCGCGCAGGAATATGCTGCGGCGGCAGGCATTCCGCCGGTTTTCACGGTCACCCCTGAGGACCACCACGATACTTTGCCATCGCTGCGCAACGCGATGGTGCCGAAGAACGGTTACGGCAAGCGCACGCATTTCGAAGGCCTGATTCCGCTGCCTCCGGGTTCTACCGACCAAAGCGATGGTGCGGTGCAGAGAACCGCATCACCGACGCGGAATACGCCGACCACGCAGCTGAACTTCGACGGTGTTGGCGATGGATTCACCGGGCCGAACGGCACTTTCAGCGTCAACAGTGCGCCGCCGGATACCGATGGCGCGATCGGCGCTACCCAGTACGTTTCGTTGGTCAATACCGGATTTGCGGTCTTCGACAAGACCACGGGTAATCCGGTTTTCGGCCCGGTGGCGACCAATACGCTGTGGTCGGGCTTTGGCGGCGGCTGCGAAACCAACAACGATGGCGACGGCGTTGTCATTTACGACCGCGCGGCCGGACGCTGGGTTGTCTCGCAATTCTCCGTCAGCACCACGCCCTATCTGCAATGCGTTGCCGTATCGCAAACCAGCGACGCCACAGGAGCCTGGAACCGCTATTCCTTCAATTATGGCAGTACGCTTTTCCCGGACTACCCAAAGATGGGTAGTTGGCCGGATGCGTATTACGAAACGTTCAACATGTTCAACGGCAACACGTTCTCCGGCGCCAACCTGTGCGCTTACGACCGGACAAGCATGCTGGCCGGCAATGCAGCCACGCAGCAATGTTTCCAGCTTTCGAGCGCCTACGGCGGCGTACTGCCGTCGGATCTGGACGGCGCCACGCCACCTCCAGCGAACTCTCCCAATTACTTGATCAATTACGGTACCAATTCGCTGAATCTGTGGAAATTCCACGTCGACTGGGCGACACCGGCGAATTCCACGCTGACCGGACCGTCGGCGATTTCGGTGTCCAGCTTTTCGCCGGCCTGCAGCGGTTCCGGTGGTGGCGCTGGCACCTGCATCTCGCAGCCGGGTACAAGCCAGCAACTGGATTCGCTGGCCGACCGCATGATGTTCCGCCTGGCCTACCGCAATTTCGGCACGCATGAATCGCTCGTTGCCAGCCACTCGGTCAAGCTGGGAAGCGGAACCAGTCAGTATTCGGGCGTGCGCTGGTACGAAATCCGCAGCCCTGGCGTCACGCCGACGGTGTATCAGCAATCCACGTTCACGCCGGATACCAGTTTCCGCTG
>JAJXWU010000084.1 GCA_021781425.1 Pseudomonadota bacterium | reverse complement strand
CCGCCCGCTTCGGCACCGCCGCCCTCGCCGCCGCCGAGCATCTGCATCTCGTCGGCGATGATCTTGGTCGACCAGCGCTTGACGCCGTCTTTTTCGTATTCGTCGGTGCGCAGCTTGCCTTCGATGTACACCTGCTTGCCCTTCTTCAGGTATTCTCCGGCGATCTCGGCAAGGCGACCGAAGAATTCCACGCGGTGCCACTCGGTGCGCTCCTGGGCTTCGCCCGTCTGCTTGTCCTTCCAGGATTCGCTGGTGGCGATGCGGATGCTGGTGATCGCTGTGCCGCTGGGTGTGTAACGCGTTTCCGGATCGGCGCCGAGGTTGCCGACGAGGATGACCTTGTTGATGCCGCGTGCCATGACTTCACCTTGGGGAATTCGCGCCGATTTGCGTGGCTGGAAGCATAGCATGCAGGCCTGCCGCGGCTGCCGGAATGCGCCATGGCGCGCGTAGGAAAACGCCGATGCGTACACCGCTATAATCGCGTCTCCAGATCCCGATTCCTCGTTCCATGGCCATTGCCTCGTCCGATTTGCCACAACCGGTTTCGCGCTTCGCCGACGCGCGCGCGCTGACCGCGCCCGGCATGGCGAACGTCGATGCGCTGATCCGCTCGCGACTGGCCTCCGAGGTGGCGCTCGTCAACCAGGTCGCCGAGCATATCGTTGGCGGCGGCGGCAAGCGCTTGCGTCCGATGCTGGTTCTGCTCGCCGCGCAGGCGGCCGGCTACACCGGCGCGCACGACATCCTGCTCGCGGCGGTGGTCGAGTTCATCCACACCGCCACGCTGCTGCATGACGATGTCGTCGATGAATCGGATCTGCGCCGCGGCCGCAAGACCGCGAATGCGCTGTGGGGCAACGCGGCGAGCGTGCTGGTCGGCGATTTCCTGTATTCGCGCGCGTTCCAGATGATGGTCGAAGCGAACGACATGCGCGTGATGCGCATCCTCGCCGACACCACCAACCGCATCGCCGAGGGCGAGGTGCTGCAACTGCTGAACGTGCACAACCCGGACGTGGACGAGGCCGCCTATCTGCGCGTGATCGAGCGCAAGACCGCCGTGCTGTTCGCCGCGGCCACGCGCCTGGGCGGCCTGCTCGGCAAACTGCCGGCCGCGCAGGAACAAGCCCTGGCACACTACGGGTTGAGCCTCGGCTTCGCTTTCCAGATCGCCGACGACGTGCTGGATTACGTCGCCGACGCGGGCACGCTCGGCAAGAACATCGGCGACGACCTCGCCGAAGGCAAGGTCACGCTGCCGCTGATCTACGCGCTCGAGCGCGCCGACTCCGCACAAGCGTCGCACATCCGCCACGCCATCGAAACCGGCGGGCTGGACGCACTCGATACGATTCTCAATGCGATACGCAGCAGCGGCGCAGTCGCGCGGGCGCGCGCGAAAGCGCAGGCATACGGCGATGCGGCAAAAACCGCATTGTCCACATTGCCGCAATCCGCGGCGCGTGCGGCGCTCGCCACGTTGGCGGACTACGCTTTGCTGCGCGACCACTGAAAGCGGCACATTTTGGAAATCGGTAACGTCGCGCAGCTACACTGCCGCTTGGCCCACCCTCTCCGGAGTATGTCATGTGCCGCACCCGCCTGCTGCTCGCCGCTGCTCTCGCCGCTCCCTTCGCCGCGATCGCGGCACCCAATTACGCCGTCGTGCAACGCTATGCCATCGGCGAACCGGGCGGCTGGGATTACCTCACCTACGCCGTGCCGACGCACCGGCTCTACATCAGCCGCTTCGACCGTGTCCTCGTGGTCGATGCCGATAACGGCAAGATCGAAGCGACGATTCCCGGCACCGATGGCGTGCACGGCATCGCCCTCGTGCCGAAACTAGGCCGCGGCTACACCAGTAACGGCCGTGCGGATACGCTGACCGAATTCGATCTGGCCACATCGAAGGTGCTGCGCGCGATTCCGGTGGACGGCAAGAACCCCGACGCGCTGATCTACGACCCGGCCTCGGGCCACCTGTTCGCTTTCGATGGTGGCAGCCACGCAGCCAGCGTGGTCGATCCGGCGGCAGGTAAATTGATTGCGAAGATTCCGCTGCCGGGCAAGCCCGAATTCGCCGCCAGCGACGACGCCGGCAATGTCTACGTCAACATCGAGGACACTGCCCAGCTGGCGCGCATCGACTCCGTCGCGAACAAGGTGACCGCGGTGTGGAAACTCGCCGACTGCGAAGAGCCCTCGGGATTGGCCATCGACACTGCGAACCATCGGCTGTTCTCGGTGTGTCAGAACCAACGCATGAGCGTCACCGCCGCGGACAACGGCAGGCACGTGGCAAGCGTGACCATTGGCAAGGGCCCTGACGCTGCCGCATTCGACGCCGCGCGCGGCCTGGTCTTCAGCACGAACGGGCGCGACGGCAATTTGACCGTCGTGCACGAGGACGACGCCGATCACTACCGGGTTCTCGCCAACGTACCGACGCAAGTCAGCGCGCGCACGCTCGCCCTGGATACCGACCACAACCGCATCTTCACCGTTGCGGCGAAATTCGGCCCGCGCCCGGCGCCGACCAAGGACAACCCGCATCCCTGGCCGAGCGTGCTTGACGGGAGTTTTACGGTACTCGTCGTAGATTACGCAAATCGCCACCACTGAGGAAAGCGCGATGAACAGCACTACGAGGGTGGTGATCGCCGCCACCGGACTCTTGGCATTTGCTTCGGCGCGAGCCGGGACGTGCTCCATCCATCCGCCCGCGCACGCGACGGACAAGCAACTCGCGGCGTTGGCCAAGGTGCCGCAATCGACCGCGCGCAAGGCAGCGCTGGATTCGCTCAAGCAGCCCGGCGCCAAGCACGTCAAGAGCGCCGAACTGGAAGCCGAGCACGGTTGCCTGATCTGGTCGTTCGACATCGGCATCGCCGGATCGAACCTCACCCACGAGGTCGCCGTCGATGCCGGTAACGCCGCAATCGTCTCTTCCACCACGGAGAATCCCGCGCAGGAGGCCGACGAAGCGCGCGGCGAGACCAAACCCGCGCATGGTGGCTGAACCCCACCGTCATCGCACCGCAGTCGCTCGCGGCGGAGTCTGGTTGTTCGCCGTGCTTGCGCTCGGCGGCTGCGCGATCTACCGCCCGCGACCGCTCGAGGAAAACCCCAAGCCGGCCGACGCGGCCGCGTTGGCGCGGACCGCCGGTGCGATCAAACGGCCGCGGTTGGCGCCGCTGCCGATTCCGCCGCAGGGGCCGTGGAACGATCTGCAACTGGCGGACATCGCCATCGTCGCCAGTCCGGATTTGCAAGCGCTGCGCGCGCAGGCGCAGGTCGCCGACGCGCAGGTGTTCGCGGCGGGCCTGCTGCCCGATCCGCAGATCGGCATCGGCGCGGATGTGCCGGACGGTTCGGGCGTGGTGCCGGCGCTCTCGCTCAGCGCCGGTTTCGACATCGGCGCCCTGCTCACGCGCCGCAGCCGCGTCGCCGCCGCGCGCGCGAGCGCCGAGCGGGTGCGCCGCGACATTGCCTGGCAGGAATGGCTGGCGGCGAACCAGGTGCGCCTGCTGGCGCGGCGCTGGCAATTCCTCGAACGCCAGCACGACATCGCCGCACGCGCCGCCGACACCGCGGAAAAACTGCTGGCGTTGACCCAGACCGCGGTCGCGCAGCACAACGCGCGCCTGGACGATCTTGCCCTGCGCCGCGTCGCCGTGCTCGACGCGCGCGCGCGCGAAGGCGCACTCGCCCGCGATGCCGAGGCCGCACGCCTGCAACTGAATCTGGCCGTCGGCGTGGCGCCGGACGTGCGCCTGCCGCTGACCGACGTCGCTGCGCCGCACGACCCCTCCGCACTCGATGCGACAGCGCTGGAAAAACAGGCCCTGGCGCAGCGCCTTGATCTTGCCGCATTGCGTGCCGGCTACGCCGCGCAGGAAGCGAGCGTGCGCGGCGCCATCCTGCAGCAGTATCCCTTGCCGGCCATCAGCGTGTCCCGCGCGCGCGACACCACGCCGGTATATACGAAAGGCGCGTCGGTGAATTTCAGCCTGCCGCTGTGGAACCGCAACCGCGGCGGCATCGCGGTCGCGCGCGCCACGCGCGAGCAACTGCGCGCCGAATACGCCGCGCGCGTGTTCGACGCGCAAGCATCCATCGCCGCACAAGTCGAAGCGCTCAAGCAGATCGCCGGGCAACGCCACGCCATGGACGATCAACTCGAGAGCCTGCGCGCTGAAATGCAACCGCTGGAACAGGCCGCCGAACGCCGCGATGTGGCTCTGGTAACCGTCGAGACCGCACGCGCTGCCCTGCTCGACAAGGAAATCGCGAGCCTTGCGCTGGCGCAGGCGCAGTCCGAAGGTGAAATTGCGTTGTCGATCGATGTGGGGGAATTGATATGGAAGTGACGCAACGCATCGTGGGCGCGCTGACGTGCGCACTCGGCCTCATCCTCGCACCGGTCGTGCATGCCGATGAGGATGACACGGCGCCACCGGTCGCCGCCGTGGCAACCGTTCTCGTCGCACCCGTCACGCTGGCGCCGATGCACCAACACCTCCCTGCCTTCGGCACGATTGCTTTCTCGGCGAATGCGCTGCAAACGCTGTCGGTGCCATATCAGGCTCGCGTGGCCAGTGTCACCGTGGTCGCCGGACAAGCCGTGCGCAAGGGCGATGCCTTGCTCGTGCTGGAACCGACCGCCGCTGCCACGCTGGAATTGCAGCGCGCGGACAATGACGCGCAGTTCGCGCGCAAGGAACTCGACCGCACGCGCCAGCTATTCGCCCAGCATCTGGCAACCAACACCGACCTCGCCACGGCCGAGCAGGCCGCGCACAACGCCCTGGCGGCGCAGGCGTCTGCGCAGGCGCGCCTGGGCGGCACGGGTGAGCGCACGCTGCGCGCCGCGCGCGACGGAATCGTGGCCGATATCGCCGCGCATACCGGCGACGTCATCGCTGCCGATACGGCGTTTGCACACGTCGGCGACGCATCCGGCCTGCGTCTGAACCTGGGGGTCGAACCGTCCGCGGTTGCGCAGCTGCGCAAGGGCGAGCCCGTGCGATTCCGTCTGCTGCAGGACGGCGCGCCCGAGTGGCATGCAATCGTCGAGCGCGTCGGCCGCCAGATCGACACGCAGACGCGCCTGGTTCCGGTGGTCGCCAAGCCCGACGAATCGACGCAAGTGCCGCCCGGCGCGGCGGTGAGTGCGCAAATTGAAACCGGTTCCGAAAAACCCGTGCTCGGCGTGCCGCGCTCGGCCGTGCTTTGGCAGGGCGGCAAGGCGTACGTCTTCGTCGTGCAGTCCGGCAAGGCCGTACGCCGCTGGGTCGAGGCCGGCGCAGACGATGGCGAGCGCATCGAGATCCGCTCAGGTCTCGCCGCTGGCGAATCCGCAGTCACGCTCGGTAACTACGAATTGCAGGACGGCATGGCGGTACGCGTGCAATGACCGGCGCCTGGCTGACCCGGCATCAGCGCTCGCTGCTGCTGCTGATCCTGATCCTTGCCGCCGGCGGCATCGTGGCCGCCTGGAATCTGCCGGTCGGCCTGTTTCCGAACATGGATTTTCCGCGCGTGGTGATCGCCATCGACGCTGGCGACCGCCCGATCGAGCGCATGCAGGCGGAAATAACGCGGCCGCTGGAAAGCGTGCTGCGCAGCGTGCCCGAGGTGCAGCGCATCCGCTCCACGACCAGCCGCGGCTCGGCCGAAATCGCGCTCACCTTCCCGTGGGGCGCAAACATGGCGCAGGCGCTGCTGCAGGTGCAGGCGGCGATGAACGGCGCGTTGCCGTCGCTGCCGGCGGGGGTTTCGTTCGACGCGCAACGCCGCGACCCGACGATTTTTCCCTGCCTCGGCCTGACCCTGACCTCGGCCACGCGCGATGCGGTCGCACTGCGCGACTTCGCCACGCTCGAACTTGCTCCCGCGTTGAGCGCGGTACCCGGCGTCGCGGCCATCGAGGTGCTGGGCGGGCGCAGCGCCGAATACCAGGTGCTGCTCGACCCGGCGCGCTTGCGCGCGCACGGTCTGGCCACCGCCGACGTAGTGCAGGCGCTGCATGCGGACAACGCCGTCGCCGCGGTCGGCCGCATCGAGGATCGTTATCGCCTGTTCCTGACCATCGCCGATTCGCGTCTGCGCGGTCTCGACGACATCCGCCACAGCATCGTCAAGACCGTGGACGGCCAGCCGGTCACGGTCGGCGACCTCGGCAACGTGCGGCTCGGGCAGAAGCCGGAATGGACGCGCGTCACCGCCAACGGCGGCGACGCGGTGCTGATCAATATCCGCCAGCAACGCGGCGCGAACACGGTCGCGCTGGTGCGCGGCGTGCGCGCGCGCCTGACGCAGCTGCGCGCGCAGATTCCGCGCGACATCCGCGTTGGCACCTACTACGACCAGTCCGAACTGATCGTGGCCTCGGCGGTGAGCGTGCGCGACGCGATCCTGATCGGCGCCCTGTTCGCCGCCCTGATCCTGTTCGGATTCCTGCGCAGCGCCCGCGTCACCCTGATCGCGGCGCTGGTCCTTCCGGTCGTGATTGCGATCACCGTGCTGCTGCTGCATGCGTTCGGCATGACGTTCAACATCATGACGCTGGGCGGCATGGCCGCGGCGGTGGGTCTGATCGTCGACGATGCGGTGGTGATGATCGAGCACATCATGCGCCGCGTCGGCACGCAAGGCGAGGCCAGCGACGTCACCGTGCTCGGCGCCGCGCAGGAAATGCTGCGGCCGTTGACCGGCTCGTCGCTGGCGACCATCGTCGTGTTCGCGCCGCTCGCGTTCCTCGGCGGCGTCGCCGGCGGCTTCTTCAAGGCGCTGGCACTGACCATGGCCAGCGGCCTGGCGGTCTCCTGGGC
>JAJXWU010000196.1 GCA_021781425.1 Pseudomonadota bacterium | reverse complement strand
GCGTTTGGCGCGATTTTCGGAAAACGTGATGTCGGCACCGGCCGACAGTGTGACGGCGTTGTCGTCGTACAGGCAGACCAGCTTGCCCAGCCGCAGGTGTCCGGCCAGCGACGCGGCTTCGGACGCCACGCCTTCCATCAGGTCGCCGTCGCTGACGATGGCCCAGGTGCGGTGGTCGATGATGGTGTGACCGGCACGGTTGTAGCGCGCAGCGAGGTGCGCCTCGGCAATCGCCATGCCGACGGCATTCGCCAGTCCCTGACCGAGCGGACCTGTCGTGACCTCCACGCCCGGCGTGTGACCGCGCTCGGGATGTCCCGGACATTTGCTGCTCCACTGACGGAACAGCTTGATGTCGTCGAGCGCGAGTGCGTAGCCGGTCAGATGCAGCAAACTGTACAAGAGTGCGGAGCCGTGACCGGCCGAAAGCACGAAGCGATCGCGATCGGCCCAGCGCGGATTGGCGGGGTAATGCTTGAGCTGGCGCGTCCACAATACATAGGCCATCGGCGCTGCGCCGAGCGGCATTCCGGGATGCCCGCTCTGTGCCTTCTGCACCATGTCCACCGACAGGAAGCGAAGCGTATCGATGCATTGTTGATCGAGCGAATCGGACATGACTGCTTCCTGGATGTGTGTTGTGGCCGATGCAGGGTGGTGCGAATCGTCCAGAATCAACTTCCCGCAAGTGCGATGTCGACGATTTTCTGCGCCTCGCGCAGAATCACCTGCAGATGCGTCGCGTCCTTGAAACTTTCCGCGTAAATCTTGTAGATATCCTCGGTGCCGGAAGGCCGCGCCGCGAACCAGCCGCTGGCCGCACTCACCTTGACTCCGCCGATCGGCGCATTGTTGCCGGACGCGCGATCGATGACCTGCACGATTCTTTCCCCGGCCAGTTCCCGCAGCCCAAGATCGGCTGCGGCGAGTTTGCCGAGTTTGGCGCGCTGCGACGCATTCGCGGGAGCCTCTAGGCGATCGGCGAACGGCTTGCCGAGGTCGCGCGTGAGATCGCCGTACATTTCGCTCGGGTCGCGGCCGCCGCGTGCGGTGATCTCCGCTGCCAGCAGCGCGGAAACGATGCCGTCCTTGTCCGTTGTCCACACCGATCCATCGGTGCGCGCAAACGATGCGCCGGCGCTTTCTTCACAGCCGAATGCCAATGAACCATCGTACAAGCCGGCCGAAAACCATTTGAACCCGACCGGCACTTCGTACAATCCGCGTCCCAGCCGTTGCACAACGCGGTCGATCAGCGCGGTGCTGACTACGGTTTTGCCGACGCTTGCGGACTTGTTCCAATGGTTGCGGTTGCGTAACAGATAATCGATTGCCACCGCCAGGTAGCTATTCGGCGGCAACAATCCGCTGCCGTGCGTCACGATGCCGTGTCGGTCGTGATCGGTATCGCAGGCGAAGGCTACATCGTACTTGTCCTTGAGGCCGATCAGCCGCCGCATTGCGTATACCGACGACGGATCCATGCGAATCTTGCCGTCCCAGTCCACGCTCATAAAGCGGAATGTCGGGTCGACCTCCGCGCTGACCACGGTCATGTCGATCCGGTAGCGTTGCGCAATCGGGGCCCAGTAGTGCACGCCGGCGCCGCCGAGCGGATCGACGGCCATGCGGATGCCGGCGCCACGGATCGCATCGAAGTCGATGACGTTTCCGAGATCACCGACATAGGTGCTGAGAAAATCGTGTTCGTGGGTGGTTGCCGCGCGATGCGCACGCGCGAACCGCATGCGTAGCACCTCGCGCACACCGCCTTCGAGCAGGGTATTGGCGCGCGCTTCGATCCAGCCGGTGGCTTGCGTGTCGGCAGGGCCGCCGTTGGGCGGGTTGTACTTGAAACCGCCGTTATCGGGCGGGTTGTGCGAGGGCGTTATGACGATGCCGTCTGCAAGGCCGCTGGTGCGGCCCTTGTTGTACACCAGGATCGCATGCGAGATCGCCGGCGTCGGCGTGTATTCGCTGCCTGCTGCGATCATGGTCTCGACGCCGTTGGCGGCAAGCACTTCCAGTGCGCTCTCGAACGCGGGCTGCGACAACGCATGTGTATCGATTCCCACATACAACGGTCCGTTGACGCCCCTGCTTTTGCGGTATTCGCAGATCGCCTGACTGATCGCCAGCACATGCCATTCGTTGAAGCTGCGCTCGAACGCGATGCCGCGATGCCCGGAGGTGCCGAAAACGACCCGCTGCGCCGCCACCGTCGGATCGGGAACCAGATCAAAATAGGCGGCGAGCAGACGCCGTACGTCGATCAGCAGCGAGGTCGGCGCCGGCTTGCCGGCGAGCGGACTGATCCCGGCGCTCATGCGCGCGCTCCGCGCAGCCCGCGACAATGCCGGGTCAGCGCATTGGCGGAACGTTCATGACCAAGGCCGTGTCCGCCTGCGCTGGGGATCCGGGCGGCGCTGCCCTCTGGACGACTCATCGCGCATCCGCTCCTTTCGATCCTGTAGCGAGTGCAGCGAATTTGGTCGCCTTGTCGGTGATCCGCTGCAACAGTTGCTGCCACGATTTGGCGAACGCCTGTGCGCCCTCGTCTTGCAACGTGGTAGCCAGCGCATCCACGTCGATGCCGGCTTGCGCGATCATCGCGATGGTTAGATCGTCGTCGCCGCCATCGGCGGCGATCGCGCATTGCAGCTTGCCATGGTCGGCGAACGCTTTCAGTGTCACGTCCGGCATGGTGTTGATGGTGTCGGGCGCGGCGAGCGCACTGACGTACAGCGTATCCGAGGCCGATGAATCCTTCGTGCCCGTGCTCGCCCACAGCAGGCGCTGCGGCAATGCGCCGGCGGCCGCGAGTTTTTTCCAGCTTGGCGAGTCGAGCGTTTTGCAATAAGCGCGATAGGTTTGCCGGGCCACTGCGATTCCCAGCCGGTTGTGCAGTTCGGCCGGCAACTGCTTGTTGCTGGCAACATCCCAGCGGCTGATGAACAGGGAGGCGACCGAGCCGACCTTTGGATCCATGCCGGCTCTGATCCGGCGTTCGATGCCGCGCAGGTACGCTTCGGCGGCGGCAAGATACTGTTCGGGTGAAAACAGTAGGGTCACGTTGATCGGGATGCCGAGGAAAATCGCTTCCTCGATCGCCGGAATGCCTTGCGGGGTTCCCGGAATCTTGACGAGTAGATTGGGCCGGTCGGCCTGTTGATGGATTCGTGCTGCAGCATTGATGCTTGCCTGCGTATCGCGGGCAAGCAGCGGCGAGATCTCCATCGAGACCCAGCCATCGACCTCGCCGGTCTCATCGAATGCCGGACGGAAAAGATCGGCGGCGCGCCGTAAATCCTCCAGGGCGAGTTCGATGAAGAGTATCTCGCCGGAAAGACCGGTTCGCGTCTTGGCGCGGATGGCATCGTCGTACGCATTGCCATTGCTGATCGCGGCATCAAAGATGCTTGGGTTGGATGTCAGGCCCGTGATCGAATCCTCCGCGATGTATCGCGCCAGCGTACCGTCGTCGAGCAGAGTACGCGTGATGTTGTCCAGCCACAGACTCTGGCCGAGATCGTGCATCCGGGCCGTAGGTTTCATGCGCGTCTCGCAAGTTGCGCAGGTCCGGAGTTGCCGGACATCGAGGAGCAATCCAAGTCGAGCAACGCGCCGATGTTTTCTACGGTCATGTCGGCTTTCCGATAATTGCTGATGTGCTTCGGATCCAGCGCGTAATGCCCCTGCCGCACAAACACCGTCGTGAGCCGGTTTTCCAGCGAGATCTTCATCGCCTGGAGTACGCGCAGCTTGTCGTCCACCATCACGTAGTGCGCGGCCGGATAGCGCCGGACGACTGCCTCCAGCATTTGTTCCTTGTGGATGTAGATCAGTACGCGCCCGTCCACGGCGTCCCAAAGTCCCGAACGCTGCATCTTGCGCGGCTGGAAGACCGCATCGCCGTCGGAGAGGATCACGGTCCGCCCGAGAGCGCCAAGATGCCGGACGACGTCCAACGCTGCCGGGTATAGCCGCTCCGCGAATGGATAATCCACCAGAAAGGCGGACATCAAGAGCAGCTGCGGCCCGTTCATGTCGCTCAACCGGTAGCGTTGCAAGGCGCCAAGGTAATCGGCGTAACCTAGTTCTTCGCGCAAGGTCTCGAAGATATTCCAGTAACGTTGCCGCCCGGCGGCACCAAAGTCGCGTTCGAGGCGATTGCCGATGTCGGTTACGATGCGATCGTTGTCGAGCAAAGTGTTGTCGACATCGAGCAGAACGACCATGTCGTCGGGCCGCATCATGTGCGTGCCTGCTTGTGCATCGGATTGTGCCAGCCCCCATCTGCGGCGATGAGCGCATCCGCCTGCAGCGGCCCCCAACTGCCCGGGTTGTAGGGAATTGCCGGATGATGGTTTTCGATCACCGGATCGACTGCCGCCCAAGCGGCCTCGACGGCGTCCTCGCGCGTGAACAGGGCGCCATCGCCGGTCATGGCGTCGCCGAGCAGGCGCTCGTAAGGCGATTTCTCTCCGGGTTCCTGCTCGGTGAGATAGAGCTCGCGCTGATCGCCAACAAACTGCTTGCCCGCGCGCTTGACGCGGGCGGCGAGCGCGACCGCGGAGTTGGGAGACAGCTTGAAACGCACGTAGTTGGCACGCCCGCCGGCTGGCGCTGCGTCATCAAAAAGTTTCTGCGGTGGCGGCTTCAACTCGACGACGATCTCGGCCGCGGTTTCCGGCAGGCACTTGCCGGAACGCAGATACCACGGCACGCCGCCCCAGCGCCAGGAGTCGATGAACAGCCGCAGTGCACAGTAAGTTTCGACATCGGAATCCTTTGCCACGCCAGGCTCCGCGCGATAGCCGTCGTACTGACCGCGCACCAGATCGTCCGGTCGCAGTGGGCGCATCGCCTGGAATACCTTGACCTTCTCGCCATGCACGGCGCCGAAGCCCTGACAGGCCGGCGGCTCCATTGCCAGCAGCGCAACGATCTGCAGCAGATGGTTTTGAACGACATCGCGCAGGCAGCCGACGGTTTCAAAGAACGCACCGCGACCGGCGACACCGAATTCCTCGGACAGAGTGATTTGTACGCTGGCCACGCAATTGCGATTCCAGATCGGCTCCAGAAACGAATTGGCGAAGCGGAAATAAAGAATGTTCATGATCGCTTCCTTGCCCAAGAAGTGATCGATACGGAAGATCGAATTGTCCGAAAACGCCGATGTAAGGATGCGATTGAGCGTTTGCGCGGAAGACAGATTGCGGCCAAACGGTTTTTCAACCACGACTCGCGCAGCGCCGACACAACCCGACTGCTGCAATCCCTTGACAACCGTGGTGAACAGATCGGGTGGAATGGCAAGGTAATACAAGGGCCGGCATGCGCCGCCCAATGACTGCTTCAGAAATTGAAACGTCGCCGCATCGTTGTAATCGCCATCGACGTACTGCAGCCGAGCCGAGAGCACCGTGAATGCAGCCTCGTCGACTGTGCCGCCTTGGTCATTCGCGGCCTGCACCAGACTTTCGTGGACGCGATTGCGCAGGTTTTCAATGGACCAGCCGGAGTGTGCCACGCCAATGATCGGTACATCCAGACCATCGCGCATCATCAATGTCTGCAGCGCGGGGAATATCTTCTTGTAGGCGAGATCACCGGTGGCGCCGAACAGAACCAGAGCATCGGATCGGGTCACTTGCATCGCGATCAGCCGCTTTTATATGCGCCGGACCCGCGGGCGCGGAAAGCGGGATAGTCAGGTGCCGGCGACGGACTTTCGACAAGCCTGCGCGCCAAGGCCCCGTAGGGTTGGTGGGTCGGACATGCCGATTCGCGGCAATCTGCGTGCATTTCAGGATTCCGCCGCTTGTCGTCCACGCCCCCTTCGTATGCGACTGCGATCAAGAACGCCTCGAGCTGCGCTCCGGCACGGATCATCGTTTCGGCGAGTCGCATGTTCGCGCCTCCAAGGAGCCCTCGATAAAACCACCCCGGCCTCGGCAAAACAGTGCGTAGCAGAGCTGACTTTGTCGGATCTTCATGATCGTTACCGGCTGTTGGGTGAACGGTACGTGTGCGCCTTGCACGTCCGACTTACGCGGAGTCGTTCACGCAACGATTGCAGTTCGCGTTGTGAGTCGCTGGGCGGATTGATCGCTCTGAGGGGTACCACCGGGAGCGATCGATGCTTGGCGAGTCGAAAGATCGGTGAGCGCAAATTGTTCATAATCTGTACTGGCTTTATTCGCCTGCGGCTTTCGATCGCACTCCGGCGCGACTATCGCATCGTCGAACTTCTGCTTGACAATGTATGTACGGTATCGCACGGAAAGCGTCCCGCCGCTCGCCAGTCCCGCTACCGTTTAATTCCCAACGCATCCCACAGGAATTGATAAGAGATTTCGCGCCGTCCCTGTTCCGCGGCTTGGCGCTCTTCGCCGTCCTCGTAGCTTCGCAGCAGCCCCTTCACTCGTTCCAGACCTGCCGGCGTTCGTATCGCCTGGCGCGGCGTCAGGTTTCCGAGCGCCGGAATCGGCTCGTCGGCCCAGTTGGCATAGTTGCGGCGCATCACTTGTTCGATGACTTGCGCCATGGTCTCCGGGTCGATGTCGGGAGTAGCTCGTTTGTTTTTTCGTGGCGCCGGTCGCTGCAAACTACCGCTCGGGTTGGTGAATTCGCGGATCAGGAATGTAGCGCTCTCACCGGCCAGGGTGTCGAACCACTGGCGGCCTTCGTCGGCCTGGCGCTGGGTCTTGTAGAAAACCTCGATCTGGCCCGGCTGCTTGCCGACATTGATCGACGCTACGCTGCGCGTCTGTCCATCGTCGCAATCACGCAAACGCATCCATCCGTCCTGCTTGTCGCCCTGAACCTCCTGCGAATGTGCAAGGGCTTGCTCCAGCGTCGTCCAATCCTGCACTTCATAATGATCGGTGATCAAGTGAATCGGCTCGCCGGAGTGGGCATCCATGAGCGTGGGCATCGGCGGCGGCGCCAAGAACTGACGCAGCCAACCGGAAATGATCGCGAGTCCAAGGACCTTCGGCAGCACCGTTTCGGCCCGCAATCTTGCTTGCACTTCGCGCAGTGTCGCGAGAACGCCCGATCCCGCCAGCATCGAAAACGGATAGGCCGCACCCGACAGCTCACGGTGCTCACGCACCTCCATGATCCGGAATCCGGCCTGCGTGCCGACCTGCAATGTCTGGCTGCCGGAACATTCGCGCACGACAACCGGGTAGCTGTCGACGACCAACGCATCGCACAGCGTGATCTGGACGCCGGGCACAACGTCGGTGACGTCATAAAGGCGCAATGGCCGCTGCGACAGTTGGCGCAACCAGTCGCGCTGCCCCACCGTGAACAGCGGACCGCCTGTGCCCAACAAGCACGTGCTGATGCGTTGGCGCACGCCCTTGACGAGCATCTCGCCCTCGGCCAACAGCCATTCGGTCAGGTTAAGGTCGACTCCGGCTAGTGTTTCCTCATCCAGACTTGAAAACGCGCGGCGTTCTTCCGCGCTGCACAACTGGTCGAGCAGTTCTTCGAATGCGGCTCGGAACGCCTTGCGATGGCGTTCGTTGAGCCACGCCAGTGCCCGCGCGACGGCGCCGTCGTGATCCTTGACTTCCGGTGCCGGCGCGAACTCTTTCTGCCAGCAGCAGCGCTTGTATTTCAGTCCACTGCCGCACGGGCACGGATCGTTGCGACCTAGGCTTGTGACCACGTTGCTCGCCGGTATGTTGTAGCCAGCGATTTTGACATTACCGATGCGTGCGCGGCTACGATTTAGTTGCGCACGTCGCAGGTTCATGAGCGGAGGCGTGATCGCTACGTAGAATTATCCACGACGCTTCACAGTGCAGTACGCAACTTGCCCATTGCGTCCGGATCCATGGCGGTCTTGGACTCCCAAGCGAAGATATGATCACGCCACGCGATTGCGGTGGTCGTCAGCTTCACTTGAAATTGGGTACCGCTCATGGCGGTCCGATTTTCAAACCCCCGCACCGACTTGAAGATGGGGAAAATTGGCGCTTACGTTGCCTGCGCAAATCGAACCCGTTGCCCGGAAATTTCAGCGACGATCGCGCCAGCGCTCTGCCATACCTGAGTCTCACGCCGTGAGATTCCTCGGAATCGGAGCCGCTTCAGAATTTGGTGACTAGGCATGAGTTGGCGTACAAAAGAAGAGAGGGTCGTTTGATCCTCTTTTTCCCGCCACTGCCCACAGGAGCCCATGAAACCACGCCCCGTATCGATCCGCCTGGCCACCGCCCACCGCGGCCGTGACCACCGCGCCATGGCCATGTTTCCCAACCGCAGCAGTCCCCGCTCCGGCCGCGGACCGGACCGTGAGTCGGCCATCGCTGCCGCCGTGCACCGCACCTGCATCTTCTACGCCGATCTTGAGGTCGAGCGCGAGGTCATCCTCGCCGAGGCCCGCGGCGCTGATCTCGTGCTGCTGCTCGACGATTGCACCCTGCATCCGGTCGCCGCCTGAGAATTTGGTGTAACTCGCCGGTTTCCGTATTTTGGAATTGCCACCCACTGCGGAGGTTCACATGAAACTGTTCGACTGGTTGTTCGACCCGTTTGACTTCGGTCCCGCCATCAATCCCGCCTCGGGCCTGCCGATGCTCGACGATTCCGGCATCGATGCTGGCGGCAATCCGATCGGCACGAACTTGTCCAACCACTTCCACTCCGATCCCTTTTCGTCCAACACGCATTCGGATCCTTTCCCCAGCACCTCGATGTTCGATTCGACCGGGTGCGGCTCCTCGTTCGACAGCTTCGGCAGCCATTCGTGGGACTGAGGCCATGGACGAGATCCAGGTCCTTCGACAAAAGCACGGACTGACCTTGCTCAAAGGCTACCGCGACGTGCTTGAACGAGAGGTATTGCGCGCGTGCTTGGGCCCGAGCAACGAGCAGTTGCATCGAATGATCGAAAGGCTCGGGCCACAAGGCAAGTTGATTCTTGTGGCGTGCAACGACGAGCCGCGCGACGAATAACCGGTTTTGACACCCCGTTCCCCCACCACAGGAGAAACGCAATGACCGATACGATTACCCAGGCTTCCGATGGCATGCGCTTGCGCTTCCACGACGCCCGCAAGGTGCAAGCCCGCCTGCTCGAGCTCGGGCTCCAGGCGAGCCTGATCGAAGCCGAGGGAGTACGTACTTACCATTCCCCGGGTACTGTCCTGGTGGCGCTTAATGGGGCGGACCTTGAGCCCCGCTTGCTCCAGTTCCTGGCCCGGGTGCTGCAAATCGTCAAACGCGATCACGCCTGCCGACTGGCATCCGGCCTGCCGCTGCCGGAACTGCCTCGCCCTCGCTTCAGCCGGCGCCGGCGTACAAAGAGTCCGGAGAGCAGCGCAACCCAGCCAAGCGCCTCGCGGAATCGCGTCGTGAACCATTTCGGCCCACCCAGCCCTTATGTGCCAACGATTCGCGAAACCAAGGTTCGCAAGCATTGAAGGTCTCTGCCGATTCTTTGCGCAAGCCAGACGCAGATCGATATCTTCACCACGGGAGACAATGAATGATCTTTACGACCATCGACGACATCCAGCACGGGTTGGAACGCCTTGGGTACCACGTACCGCTTTCGGAGTTGGCATGGATGATCGAGCGGACCATGGACCAGAAACAATTGGCCGAGCTCCTGGAACGCGCGCACTTCCACGCGCAGTCGCGGGAGACCCTCGAAATCGAATTGAAGCAGGCCCGTCTACATGTGCGCGCAGCCCACGATTGGATCGATCAAATCCCCCAATCGCAGGAAGCCTATTTCGAGCCGTGCACGATCGCCAATGCCATGAGCCGCGCGCCGATCGAAGACCAGCCTTCGCGGTCGGTGACGGTCATCGGAAAGCGCTCGTTCGCGAACTTCTGGACGGATTCCGATGCGCACCACGCGCCGACGCTGGGCATCGACTGCTGTGACCTGCGTAAAGAAAAGAGGAGCGTGAGAATCTTTCTTCCGCTCCACGAAATAATCAATTGCCTGATGGTGTGTACCGGAACGCTGACACAGGCACATGCCTTTCCCACCATCCTGACCTTCTATTCGCTCAAGCGGACCGAAGGGGAAATCACCCTCGAGGTCGGCAGCGAAAGCGTCCACCATCTCGTCGAGATCGATCCGCAAGGCGCGTTCGCTGTCGCCTCGCTACTGACAGCGCAAATCCGAATCTCGATTCCCGCGGGCGCGTCGCAGGACCTATCGTTCCTGGTCGACAAGGTTCTGGCGCCGCTGCACCATCCTCAGTGAGTGCCTGGCGTGCAGGAAGCTGTCAGACCAACCAGAGGACTGGTCCTCGCTGCATTTTGGCCTGCGCGGTTTGCCTGGATGAGGCTGACGGCGTGTCAGTTCTCGTACCATGTCCACGCAACTCGTTGATTTGGGATTCCCCCCGCCCAATCCATCATGGGGGCGACACAGAAGCGCCAATCGTGCCGATTGGCATCAGGATGCGTTTTTGCCATATCTACATGCGGTCGCCAGTCGCGTGAATTAAGACGAACACGACCGAGCATACCGCCGTCCAAACGGCGAAGCTGTGTCATGGCGTAAAATCCGGTGCAATTTCAAGCGGGCCTCTGGGTGGCGAAGTTTGTGGCTGTCGGTCTTATACTGCAGACATGGACTCCACGACAACGAACGACCCGCGCGTCTACATGGCGGCTGAGAGAACCTACCTCGCCTGGGTGCGGACGGGCGTGGCGCTGATGGGCTTCGGGTTCGTCGTCGCGCGATTCGGTTTGTTTCTGCAAGTACTTACCGCAGAAGCGGCTCCCGTAACGCAGCCGCGGCACGCACTTTCGATTCCGATCGGTGTCGCGCTGGTTGTGCTCGGAATTCTTGTCACCATCGCCGCAGCGATTCGCCATGCCCACTATGTCCACGCTCTTCACATCGGCGCATTTACGTCGCGACCCCACTCGCGGCTCCCCGTCATCATTTCCGCAGCCCTCGCACTGGTCGGGCTCAGCATGGCGGCATATCTGGCACTTATCTGATCCGCGCCGCTGCAAGACGTCCGGTGGGCGCGGAGCAATCTTGTGTGAGCTGTTCTTGTCCTCGACGATCCACTTGTCGGGCAGCAAGATTGCCGATGAGATATCTGTCGAATATGCCAGAGCGTGCCCCGGCTAAAGCCACCTTTCCCCGCATGCGGGGAAAGGTGGACAGGGTGCCCCACCGTTATGCGCGGCGTGCTCGTAGCAGCGCGAGAAGGCCGATCAGCGCGGCCACCGGGATTCCTGATTGTCACCGAACCGTCTCGGTTCTATCGCTACAGTAGAGGCCGGCACAGTGGGTCGCGCCGATCGTCGTCACGCTGATTCGCTCTGTCTTGCCGCCGCACGCCACGAGTCCGATGCCTAGTTTGCATATTGTCGACACCACACTGTTTTTCGCTCCGCACAGCGGCGGCGTGAAACGCTATCTGCTGGCCAAAAACCGCTGTCTGAACGCCACGCCTGGCGTCCGCCATTCGCTGTTGGTGCCGGGAGAGCGTACCGGTTGGATCACACCGGGAATTCGGGAACTGCGTGCGCCGCGCCTGCCTTTCGCTGGCGGCTACCGAATTCCATGGCGCCTGCGCGATTGGCGCAATGAACTGTGCGCATTGGAGCCGGATCTCATCGAAGCCGGCGATCCCTACCAACTCGCCTGGTGTGCACTGGCCGCCGCCGACCACTTGGGCGTGCCTGCGGTCGCGTTCGCGCATTCGGATGTCGCGCGTCTGTTCGGCAGCGCCTTCGGCAATTCTGCAGAAGTCGCGGCCAACCGCTATGTGCGCCGCTTGTATGCGCACTTCGATCTTGTTTTGGCGCCGAGCAGAGCCATCGCCGCGAAGCTTCGTGGCCAAGGCATCGAGCGCGTTGCGCAACAACCGCTCGGCGTCGACAGCGAATTGTTCCATCCGCGCGCGCGCGATCCAGATTTGCGCGACGCGCTGGGTCTGCCACCGAATACGCGTTTGCTGGCCTTCGCCGGCCGCATCGCGGGCGAAAAGCGCATTCCGGTCTTGCGCGAAGTCATGAACCGCCTGGGGTCGCCATACCATTTACTTCTGATTGGTGGCAGCGGGCACGGGCGCTCCTCGCGCAACGTCACCGAGCTTGCTTTTCAAAGCGACCCGCGCTGTGTCGCGCGTCTGCTCGCCAGCGCCGACGCGCTGTTACACGCAGGCGCCCACGAGACCTTCGGCCTAGTCATACTCGAAACCATGTCGTGTGGCCGGCCGGTGGTGGCCATCGATGCGGGCGCCATCGCCGAACTGGTGGATGAAAACACCGGGCACCTTGCTCGTAGCGACGACATCGCGTCGATTGTCGAAGCGGTTCGCGCGTTGTACGACCGCGATCTCGATGCACTCGGCGCCTGCGCCCGCCAGCGCGTGGAACAGCATTACACGTGGGATCGCGCCTTTGCCCAGCAACTTGACCGTTACACCCGCTTGACACATCGCGCCGCCGAATTACCGCTGACCGTGGCCGAAGTGCCGTGACGCCGCGAATCTGCATCGCGCTGCACGACGTCGCACCGGCAACGTGGCCGCAATGCGCGGTACTGCTCGACCTGCTCAACGATCTGCATTGCAGCGCGATTACCTTGCTGGTTGTGCCCGACTACCATGGATGCGGGCGCATCGCCGATGCGCCCGAGGTCAAGCACGCGATCGATCGCTACGTCGAGCTCGGCGCGGAAGTCGCGTTGCACGGCTATCTCCACCTCGACCAGGGACCGCCACCGCGCTCCACCCTAGGCTGGCTGCGCCGACGCGTGCTGACCGCGAGCGAAGGCGAATTCTCGGCCTTGCCGGCGTGCGTTGCGGCCAGACGCATCGAGGAGGGACTCGGCGAACTCGCAGACTGCGGCTGGCCGGTGCGCGGATTCGTCGCTCCGGCATGGCTTGCAAGCAAAGGCACTTGGCAGGCGTTGCGTGACTCATCCCTGAGCTACAGCGCGACCCACGGCGCCCTCATTGCGCTCGACGGTATGCGCCGGATACCGGCGCCGGTGATCTCGATTTCGACGCGGTCGCTGTGGCGTCGATCCGCGAGCCGAGCCTGGCTTCGCGCAATGCGCCTGGCCACGCGCGGGCGGCCGCTACTCCGCCTCGCACTGCATCCGGAGGATGCGCGACATTGGCGTGCGTTGCGCGATTGGCGCTGGCTTGTCGGCGCGATGCTTGAAGAGAGAATCGCTGTGACCAAATCGCAAGCTGTCGGATTGCCGTGAAGCTGTTTTCGGCGCTTTTACTCGGCGTACTCTTCTCACTCGCCGCGAGCGCCGCCGCACCCTTCGTGTTCGGCGGAACGGACGTGCTGCGCAATGTCCTGGCGTTTCCCGCGGCTGGCGCGGTCGCCATCGTGTGCGCGGTGATGGCCGGCTGGACGGCCAAGGCGCTCAAGTTCCGTCTGCTCGTTGCCCAGCTAGGCCCGCGATTGTCGTTTGTGCAATGTTTGGCCGTGTCGATCGGATGCGACGGTGCCTTCGTCGCATCGCCCGGCGGAGTGGCCGGATATCCGGCGACTGTGCTCTTGTTCGGAAAAGTCGGCGTCGACGCATCGCGGGCCCTGACGGTTGCCGCTGCCGATCAGGTTCTGGATCTGGGATTTTTTGGTATCGCCATGCCGCTGGCGCTGGTTTGGGCGCTAATCCACGACCTGCCCACTGGTCCGATCGTAGGTAAATGCACGGTTGCCGCAGTGGCATCCGGCGTAATGCTCGTTGCGATCACATCGGCGATACCCGGCAGACAGTCTCTCTGGAAACTCGTGCAGCAGTGGCCAAGAACACGCTTGACGAATCTACGCCACATCGAATCCGTCCGAGGTCACTGGCAACAGGTCCGATGCCATCTCCAAAGTCTGCGCACCGCACCGGCCGCTGTCATCGCTTGCACGGTGCTCGCCACGGCCGCGCAATGGCTTGCCCGCTATGCGACACTCGGAATCGCGCTGGCATGGATGGGATACGGCATACCCTCCGCTACCGTGTTTTTCGCCCAGGCCGCGGCGCTGCACGCGGGACAATGGACGGGCGCACCCGGTGGCGCCGGCGCCACCGACACGATCTTGTTCGAATCATTGCGTCACTGGGTGCCGTTCACGCCGCTGGCAACAGCGCTGATCGTCTGGCGCCTGGCTACCTTTCATCTCACATTACTCGCGGGCAGCATCGCTTGCACGTGGTTGATCGTGCGCAGCCGGCCCGCTCGCGCGGATTATTGCTGTCGCGGCGACGTGCAGAATTGATCCGATAATGCCGTCTCGGCGCATCTCTCACAGCCAGGTTGTCAGCCACAGCGAAATACCGCCGAGCCCCGCGCCGATTACGATCGCCGCCAGGACATCGCTCGGATAATGCAGACCGAGCACGACTCGCGATGCGGCAATCAAGGCGCTGAGCGCGAAAAGCAGCGGGGCCAGCGCCGGGAAATAGGCGATCGCAACGATGCTGAAGCTGACCGCGTGCAAGGTGTGGCCAGAGGGAAAACTGAACTCGTCCAGCGGCGGAACGTGTGCGACCACCCCGCCGCAGCTGCGGAACGGGCGCGGCCGACGGGTCCAGCGCTTCAGGCACCGGTACACTGCCAGTGCTACGGCACCAGTCGCCAGCATGTGCGCAGCGGCCAGCGCACCGCGCATTCCGCCGCAGGCGGCAAGAATCAGCATCAGGACGTACCAGACTGCGCCATCGCCAACCCGGCTGACGGCGCCGAAGAAACGGCCGATTGTCCGCCGCGCGCCCCAGCGATTTGCCACCAGGCACAGATGCTGGTCAAACGCCGGCAATGGCGACGGGCTGATCATGGCGTTTGTCCCCGGCCAGGCGCATGAGCCGGGATTCGAAATCTGCCACGACCGAATCTGGCGAAAGCGTCTCGACCCGCAGGCGCGCATTGTGGCCCATCGTGCCGCGCAGCACCGGATCGACTCCGATCGCGTACGCGGCGCTGGTGAAGCCGCGCGCATCGTCCGCACGCACGCGCATGCCGCCGATGCCGTCGGCCAGATATTCGTGTGCCGCGCCGCGGTCGAAGGCGACTACCGCGAGCCCACTTGCCATTGCCTCCAGAGTCACGTTGCCGAACGTTTCGGTCAGGCTCGGAAACAGGAACAGATCGGCACTGGCGTAATGCCGGGCCAGATCCTCGCCCGTGCGCGTGCCGGCGAAAATGAAATCCGGATGTGCCGCCGTCAGCTCGGCCCGTACGGGACCATCGCCGACCCAGACGAAACGCGCTTCAGGCACGCGTGCCTGCAAGGTCCGGAATGCGCGCACGGCCAGTTCAAGATTCTTTTCCTGTGCGATGCGGCCGACGTAGAGCACCACCGGCGTGTCGCCGTCCACACCCCACGCGGAGCGCAGCTGCAGGTCGCGCCGTCGGGGATGGAACAGCGCCGTGTCCACCGCCCGTTGCATCACACAGACATTGCCAATGCCGAGGTTGACAAGTTCCTGCGCCAGTGTGCGGGTCGGCACCAGCGTCGCTGCCGCGCGTCCGTGAAACCGGCGCAGATACGATCGCACCAAGGGCGCTGCCCAACCAACGCCGTAATGCGCGGCATAGTGGTCGAAACGCGTATGGAAACCGGTGCACACAGGGATGCCGAACTGCCGCGCCATACTCAATGCCGACCAGCCGAGCGGCCCTTCGGTGGCGATGTAAATGACGTCAGGAGAGGTCATGCGCCAAGCTCGGCGCAGTTGCGTTCCCGCCGGCAGCCCCACGCGCAGTCCCGGATAACGCGGGAGTGCGATGCCGGGAACGGACAGTGTCACAACCCCGACCTCGGGCACTCGTTCCGGACGTCGCGGCACCACCACCTGCACCGAATGGCCGCGGGCTGCCAGACCGTGCGCAAGATCGCGCACGGTCAAGGCGACACCGTTGATCTCGGGTGGATAGGTTTCGCTGACGAGGCTGACGCGCATATCCAGATCCGCTGCAAGCGGCTGGAAGTTTCACCCGTCAATGTTGCAGAGGATTGATGCGCGAGTTACCCGGATATGACGAGATACAACGCGACGCTCAAGCCAATGATGTTAGTGCAGGCGACACAGTTGGCCCGCGTTCGTTTGCCGCAGCCCAACGTTCTTGAGCGTCGGGGCGATTCCCCGAATCATGTCGTCAGCCTTTTGCCATGTCGGCTTTCATTGTTGGCATCTATTTCCCTTGCCGCGATAGCTGTTCGCTGCGGCGGGAGTCTTCCATATACCATTGCGCAACCAGCCACAATCCGGCGCCCTGATGCAGCGCCGCCACGCGGCGCAGCCCGAGTTGATTGCCACCCCGCGTCCATGTGTCCATCGGCACTTCGATCGCGTTGCTGGATAAGGGCTTGACGGGCACATTGCCGATCTTCTCGGGTGTGCCGAATTTCTCTACCAGCGCCGCAAGCACCGCAGCGTACGCTTCCGGCTTGATACCGAGCACCACGATCGAGCCCAGCCGTCCGTGTCGGAAGCGGTAGACAAAATGGATTGGCTGACCGCCCGCCGTACCGGCGTACAGTCCGCTGCGCACAAGATCCCCGGGCCGCATACAGTCGATATCGGTCTCATCCGCGGGAAGCAATGGTGCGCGCGGCGCGGCGCAATGCAGGTTGCCATGCAGTATCGCGCGCAATTGCGCGATCCCGATTCCAGGAGTTGCGCCGCCGAGGCTCAGGGGTACCTGCGCCGTTGCAGCGGCGAGCAACAGAAGGGACGCAGCTAGGCGCACGTGCAATTCCCCAGTAACCAAGCGGCAGTTTGCTTTATGAACTGCGGCAGTGCGCAAGTCAATCGAATACTCGCCAAGCCCGATGATTCCGGTTTATTCCCGGGATTTTGCAACGTAACAGTAGTAGTGGCGTGCCTCGAACTCGGAAACAAATCTCAACGACCTCGTCACTCAGTTGGCATGTGAAAATGTGCTACTCTTGGGACGCTGAGCTTGCCCAGGCGTCGCTAGTCTGTGACCCGATCGCGCGGCATTTGCGTCGTCGTATTGCTCTCTTTCGTTTCCTCCGCATTCAGTTGTCGTCCGAAGCCGGACGACGCTTGTCTTTTCTTGCCAGGAGCAAGGCATGGCGACGACCGGATCAATGCGAGTGCAATCGTGCGCAGGACGCGGCGTAACGGGGCGTTTGCTACCGGGCATAGCTCGCCGGCGATGAGCGATCGCGCCGTGGACACTGAACGCGAAATCAGCGAATTCAGTCAGTGCCGACTGCACGGCACGTCCGGCAAGTACTCCGCGATCGGCGAAGCAGCGAAATTCGAGGACGGCATGGTCTGCTGGAAACTGGACCCCGCCTATGCCGAATGGTTCTGGCCGCTGATGACGCGAGTTGTCGAATTGGTTCTGCTTGTACCGAAGAACCTGCTGGAACCCTTGAGCTCGGCCGACTCACTTTCCGCTCCGCAACCACCGAGTGAGAAAGCGAAGCGGCTGATTCTGAAAATTCCGGAGCGCCCGGCCGATTGCGTCCGCGTGTACACCCTGCGCGTTCCCGGCAAAGCGGCGCTTGTGCACAAGGCGTTTCCGACCCGCCTGGCCAATTTGCTGATCGTGCGCAGATATCGCCGTCAATTTCTGGACGCGCAGTGAGACGAAACGCTTGGAGATGACGCCTCATGAACAGCGGCTGCGCCGCATCAATAGCGATTCAGCACAATGGTCGCCTTGGGCAAGGTTCTCGCCAGTGCCTCGCGCATGCGCAATTCGACGTCGCGAGTATCCAAATTCCTGACCGGGCCGAACAACGAATAGGTGTGCGCAGCGAGCCCCATAACGCTGCCGGATTCCACGCGACTCACGGCGACATCGCTGGAGTGACATGCGGCGGACCACAATTTCAGGAGTTCAAGGCGCCCGATACCGTGGCCGCCACTCAGCCGAAAGTGAAACATGGCGGCGGGATGGATGCTGGAGTGTTTCATAGTCCGGAACGCAGTATGCACCTTTTCTCGCGGAAACGATGTTCCTATCTGGCCCACTCGCAACCTGAGCGCTGCGTGTCGTTCAAGCACACCGAGTCGCCCCTCCACCGGGCGCTTCCCGCAACACACCAACAACGGAGTCGGAGTGAACACGTCACTGGATAGTGCAATCGCCGAGCGCATCTGCGTGCTCAACCGCACGCCACAACCTTTGGACGGGAGCGGCGTCCCGAGTTCCAGTACGCGCATGCCGGTGCCGCTGTCGGTGCGGCTGATGCAATATCACACGCCGAGGCTGTCGCGCGGCGTTGTCGAACTCGCGATTACGCTCATTCCGTTCACACTGGTCTGGTATGCCATGTACTGGTCGGTGTTGCACGGCCACCCCTGGCTTTACGTTGCGCTGTTGCCGTTGGCGGTCGGTTTCCTGGTCCGCCTTTTCCTGATACAGCACGATTGCGGCCATCGCGCATTCCTACCCACGCGCAGGGCCAACGACTGGCTTGGCAGATGTCTCGGCGTGCTGACGCTGACGGCATACGAGCACTGGAAGCGTGCTCACGCGCTTCACCACGCCACTTCCGGCAACCTCGACCGTCGCGGTGTCGGCGACATCGATACACTCACGGTTTCCGAATACCAAGCGCGACCGCCACTTCTGCAATGGCGTTATCGGCTGTACCGGAATCCCTTACTCATGTTCTGCATCGGCCCCGCGTTTGTCTTCTTGTTGCAAAATCGCATTCCCGCCGGGTTCTTTCGCGCGGGCTGGCGACATTGGGCAAGCACCCTCGGCACGGACATCTTCATTGCGCTCGGCGTCGTGATCATCAGTTCGCGGATAGGCTTCTTACCGTTCCTGCTCGTCCACGGTCCGATCATGCTGGTGAGCGCGTCTGTCGGCGGATGGCTGTTCTACGTGCAGCATCAGTTCGAAAATACCTCCTGGACGCACGCGGACCAGTGGAACCCTCGCGAGGCGGCGATGCACGGAAGTTCGCACTATCATCTGCCGGCGATCCTGCGCTGGTTTACCGCAAACATCGGCATCCACCACGCGCATCATCTGTGCAGTCGCATTCCTTTCTATCGTTTGCCGCTGGCACTCAGTGGACAGCCTGAGCTGCAGCAGGCTCGTCGGATCACGTTATGGCAAGGATTTCGTTCGATCCCGCTGGCACTGTGGGATGAAAAGTCGCAGCGCCTGGTGTCTTTTCGGGAAGCGGCGCTCGCACGCGGATCCGCATGAATCCGCACGCGAGCGCGAGCAGGACATGCGCTTGTTGATGCAGAGTTTTGGCACAAGTCGTGATCCGCCATACGGACGTCTGCTGCGCCGCGCGGCAAAGACATTCATCGCAGTCAAAAAGCGCCCGGACCCGAATCGTGATATGCTTGCTGTGCAGCGTTTGCCGGGCTCTCAGCAGATTGTGACCCGATGCCGCTGATCGGGAATTCCGGCCCATCGCCTCCCTCCCCGCGTTTTCCTCGCACACCAGTACACCGCCCGAAAGGCCTGCAAACCGAGACCGTCGGCGCGGCTTGACGCGTGCTCCGCATCACCCGCGCGGCGGCAGACACGACCGCGCGATCTGGAGTCAAAAATGCTCACTCTCGACGTGCGCGGGCTGCCGCGCTCCATGACGGAAACCTCGTTGCAACAACTGTTCGCCAGCCACGGCCGTGTTTTCGACTTGCGTATGGCCAAGGATCTGTTCAACGGCGAGTGCAAGGGATTCGCGGAGTTGAAGATGGAGGGTCACGAAGCACGTAATGCGATTGCTGCCCTCGACGGCTCCACGCACAACGGCGCGATGATACGCGTCGCATTGCACACAGAGCGCAAACACCGGAACGGACGTCGCTGACAGTTCGCCGCGGCGTGAGCAAGGCGCAAATGGATAACTTGCACGAACGCATTCACACCCAGACCAGCGGCGGTGCCGGTCAGTGCACGGCACCGCGGCGCGATTCTGCATATTCAGCGACACCGTCATGAGTGAGGCGCAACCGGAAGCGTCCGGGGACGGCGTGAGTTTTTCGGGCGGCGACGCTTTTCTGGGCTCGGCAAGCATGCCGATTGCCGGTTCCGAATTCTGCGTGTATGTGCTGTGCTGGCCTATCGTGCCTGCCGCGTGGCGTTCATTGGTGCAGGCGTGGGAATCGGTTGGCGGATGGCGGAGTCCGTACGAGACAACCGCCAAGCCTCAGGTCGCGCCCTGGATAGCAGCGTGTGCACCGCAACTCGGCTTGCCTTTTAGCGGCACCACCGCGGAGGAGAGCACCATTGCGGCAATCCTCACGCGCACCGCCATGTCCGTCGCAATTGCGGTGCTCGATGGCACGCAAGTTACCGGTACGAGTCAGCGAGAGGGCTTGTTGCGTTGCCTGTCCAGTTACGACAAATACATCAATGTGCCAGGCCGGCATCCTTGCCGCGTGCTTATTTCACGAGGGGGCACCGGGCCGGCCTACCAAGGATGTGTTGACGCATTCGTCCATTGCCGCAAGCGCTTGCCCAACGCGGAATGGCTGCAGCGCATGGAATTGCGAAGCTGGAACGAGCCTGTCGAACCGCTGCCGTTGGAGGCGGCGCACGTCATCGCAACCAGCGTAGCTCGATACCGGGCGGATGGCGAAGCCTGCAATCCAATCGTCGATGCCATACGCGCAAAGCTGGCGCATCCGCTTGAGTTGCTGGAACGTTTCCCGAAAAGACGACGTTGACCACTCGCCGTTTTCGCTGGAGCTCTGTGGTTAGATCCCGAAGGCACCCTCCCGCGTAAGACTTGCGGGTGCGCTTGGCGCACTGAACAAGTCCATCCTTCGCGTTGTCGGGCGCAGGAAATAAGCAGACGCGTCCCCCGGTGCGCGGCCCGTCGCGGCATGCCCGACGCCCAGCGCATCGTCAAGCGAAAATGGCGCTAGACTGACGGCTCGGCATTTCAAGCCGCCGACACGGGGAAGAAGGGCATTCATGCAACTGTTGAAGACATTGTGTCTGGCAGCGGTGCTGCTTGCGCCGACGGCGGCGCATGCGCAGCAGATCAACATCGCCGCCGCAGCCGATCTGAAATTCTGTCTCGACGCCATCGTCGCTTCTTTCAAGCAGGCTCATCCCGGATCGACAATCAGCGTGAGTTACGGATCGTCCGGCGTCTTCGCAACCCAGATCCGCGAGAACGCCCCCTTCGATCTGTTCTTCTCGGCCGACATCGAATACCCGCGTCAATTGCAGAAGGACGGCCTCACGGCATCCGCGGTGACGCCATACGCCGTGGGACGCATCGTGTTGTGGAGCGCCACCGTCAATGCGAGCAGATTGACGCTCGCCGATCTTGCCCGCAGCGACATCGGCAAGATCGCGATCGCCAATCCGCGGCATGCGCCGTACGGAAAGCGCGCCGAGGAAGCGCTGCGGGCAAGCGGGGTTTGGAACAAGGTTCGGGCCAAGTTGGTGTTTGGCGAGAACATCGCGCAGACCGCCCAATTCGTTCAGTCGGGGAATGCGCAGGTCGGCATCATCGCCCTTGCGCTTGCCATGAGTCCGGCACTCTCCGGCAAGGGGCGTTACTCCATGATCCCGGATACGCTGCACCAGCCGCTCGAACAGGCCTTCGTCATCACCAAGCACGGCGCGAACAATGCACTTGCCAAGGCGTTCGCCGCGTACCTGGAAACTCCCGAAAGCCGCGCGACGATGACGAAATACGGATTCGCGCTGCCGGCACAAACACCGGGGCGCTGACGCCGACATGACGTTCGCCGCCGATGCCGGCACCATCTGGTTGACGCTGAAACTGGCGTCCATCGTCACCTTGCTGCTGCTGCTGATCGGCACACCGATCGCCTGGTATCTTGCGCGCACGCGCGCGCCGTGGCGGCGTCCGCTGGCGGCCATCGTGGCGCTACCGCTGGTATTGCCGCCGACGATCATCGGCTTCTATCTCCTGCTCGCGCTGGGGCCGCATGGCCCGATCGGCAAACTGACCCAGGCGCTCGGACTCGGGCTGCTACCGTTCACGTTCCCCGGACTCGTCGTCGCCTCCGTGTTGTACTCGCTGCCCTTCGTCGTGCAGCCCTTGCAGAGTACCTTCGCCGCCCTCGGCGAGCGGCCGCTCGAAGTCGCCGCCACGCTGCGCGCGGGACCGCTCGACCGATTCTTCTCCGTCGTTGTGCCGATGTCGAAGTCGGGATTCGTCACGAGCGCGATTCTCGGTTTCGCGCATACGATCGGCGAATTCGGCGTCGTGCTGATGATCGGCGGAAACATCGAGGGCCAGACGCGAGTGGCATCGGTTGCGGTATACGACCATGTCGAAGCGTTCGAATACGCGCAGGCGCAGTGGCTTTCGGCGATCCTGCTGCTGTTTGCGTTTGCGGTGCTGCTCGCCATGTATACGCTGCAGCCGGCGCGGAAGATGGCCTGACATGACCGGGCAGGTCCGCATCCGCGTCGCGTTGGAATACCCGCCATTCGCACTGGACGTGGATCTGGTCTTGCCCGGTCGCGGCATCACCGGCGTGTTCGGTCCGTCCGGCGCGGGCAAGACCGTGTTCCTGCGCGCCATCGCCGGACTCGAACGCGCAGCGCGCGGTCACGTCGAAGTCAACGGGCAGGTCTGGCACAACGACGCGAAATTCCTGCCCCCCCATCGGCGCGCCCTCGGTTACGTCTTCCAGGAAGCGAGCCTGTTTCCGCACTTGAGCGTGCGCGGCAACCTCGAGTACGCGGCCAGTCGTGCCGGATGTGCCGGTGGCGCCCTGGAAAACACGGCGGATTTGCTCGGCGTGAGTTCGCTGCTGCCGCGCGGGCCGGCGAGCCTGTCCGGCGGCGAGCGCCAACGGGTGGCCATCGCCCGTGCGCTGTTGAGCCGGCCGCAACTGCTCCTGTTCGACGAGCCACTGGCTGCGCTCGACCAGACGAGCCGGAACGAGATCTTGCCGTATCTCGAACAGTTGCACGACGAATTGCACATCCCTTCGCTGTACGTCACGCACGCGGCGGACGAAATCGCCCGCCTCGCCGATCACGTGGTGTTGCTGGACAAGGGCCGCGTGGTCGCCAGCGGGTCGATGCAGAACACCCTGGCGAGGCTGGATCTGCCCGCACCGTTTTCGGACACGGCCACCGCCGTCATTGACGCGCCGGTCGCCGGCTACAACGCGGGCGACCGCCTGGCGCGATTGCGCTTCGGCGGCGGCACGATCCATGTGCCCTACGCGGCCGCGCCCAGGCGCGAACGCGTGCGCTGCCGCATCGATGCACGCGATGTCAGCATCGCATTGGCACAGCAGACCGACACGAGCATCCTGAACATCGTTCCCGCGCACGTCGTGGGCATGACGCGCATGCAAGCCACGGCTCAGGTGATGGTCAGTCTGGATGCCGACGGTACGCCGTTGTTGGCGCGCATCACGCAACGCTCGTGGGATGCCTTGCGTCTTGCGCCGGGCAAGGCCGTCTGGGCGCAGATCAAGGCCGTGGCCCTAGACTGACCGCAACGCGGAGACTTTCCCGGAGGGATTGCGCGCCGCGCGGGCAACTCCGGATGACCTGCATCAAGGCGGCGCGACAGCCCATGTGACAGTCTGCGCGCATGCACGCGAAAGACCCGATGCTCCCGGTACAGCCGTCGTTGGCCGGAAACGACCGGCACACGCTGGCCGCGTGTTTTCTCGGGCCCTACGGCGAGAACGATACGCTGCTGGAGAGGCTCGTCGTGGAATTTCTGCGCGACCACGTCTACTGGCGGCGCAATTTCCATCCGGAGGATCCTCCCGCGATCGCCACCGCGGCCGCGCAACATCCGGATTACCTCGCCTTCGAGGCGCGCATGCGCCGCGAATTGCACCAGCTTTCGGCCGCGCTGAAACGTTCGGTGCCATTTCACAGCCCGCGTTACATCGGCCACATGGCGTCCGATCTGCTGCTGCCGGGACTGGCTGCGCAGATGCTGACGCTGCCGTACAACCCGAACAACGTCAGCGAGGATGCCGCGCCGGTCACCGTCGATCTCGAAGTGCAGGTCGGCCTGCAGCTCGCGCGCATGCTCGGTTACCCGCACGATCCGGCGCAAGCGGCCTGCGCCTTCGGCCATCTGACTTCCGGCGGTACCCTGGCCAATTATCAGGCCCTGCGCCTAGCCTTGTCGCTCAAGGCGTTCCCGCTCGCCTTGCGCGCAGCGCAGGTGCCTGACCTGGAACTGCCTGCGGACGACTGGAGCGCATTCAACCTGCGCGCAGACGAGGCGATAGCGTTGCTCGAAACGTGGCAGCGCTGGCTTGCGGCGCAAGGTCCGGCGGAGCGGGCGCGCTGGAGCGCCGCGGTCGAAGCCCAGCGCGTCGAGCAACGCGGCCTCGCCGGCTTCTTCGCCGCGCATCCCGACCTGCGCGTGCCGCGCGTGCTGGCGCCGGTCACCGCGCATTATTCATGGAGCAAGGGCGTCAAACTGCTCGGCCTCGGCCGCGACCAACTGCTCGCGGTGCCGACGCGCGGCATGCGCCTGGATGTCGACGCCTTCGACGCCATCCTCGAACGTTGCGCGCGCCGGCGCGAACCGGTGCTGCTGGCGGTCGCCGTGCTCGGCAGCACCGAGTACGGCACGGTGGATCCGATCGACGGCGTGCTCGCGGCACGCGAGCGCAGCCGCGCGCGCGGGCTCGACTTCGCCGTGCACGTCGATGCCGCCTGGGGCGGCTATCTCGTCACGCTGTTCCGCAACGCCGACGGAAGCCTGCGCACGCGCGCGCAAGTCGCCGCCGAGTTTGCGCGCTTTCCGACACCGGCCGTGCACGCCGCGCTCGTCGCCCTCGGAGATACCGATTCGGCCACGATCGATCCGCACAAGCTCGGCTACCTGCCGTATGGCACCGGCGCGTTCGTCTGCCGCGACCACCGCGCGATGGCTCTGCTCGCCGAGCGCGCCGACTACGTGTTCCACACCGAAACGCCGACGGACTACCTCGCGCGCTACCGCGGTCTGGGCCAGTTCATCCCGGAAGGCTCCAAGTCCGGCGCCGCCGCGGCCGCGGTCTATGTGACGCACAAGGTGCTGCCGCTGCATCACGCCGAATTCGGCCGGCTGCCGCGCGCGACCGTGCTGGCGGCCGAGGCGTTCTATGCACGCGCGCTGCGCTTCGCCGAGGAACAGGCCGGGCGCCTGCACGCGCTGGTGCCGTTCGCGCCGGACAGCAATCTGGTGTGCCTCGCGCTCAATCCGCACGGCAACCGCATGCCGGCGCGCGCCAATGCGTTCATGCGCCGGCTGCACGACGCGCTGCGCGCCGATCCGCACCAGCCGCTGCAGACCAAGGAGTTCTTCGGCTCGGTGACCAGCCTGCCGCCCGATCTGCTCGGCGCCGACGAAGCCGCGCGCATCTTCGGCACGCTCGGCCTGGATATGGCCGCCGGCGAACCGCTGATCATCCTGCGCCATACGCTGATGAACCCGTATCTGCTCGATCGCGAAAACGGTATCAGCTACATCGATCGCTATTTCGACTTTCTCGCGCGCTGCAGCGCGACGCTGATTCCGGGAATGCCCGTCGCATGAACGCCGATGCGTCCAACCACCGCCGTGTGGACGCGCGCGCCTGGGTACACGAAGCGATCGGCAAGCTCGCCCGCGAAACGGCGCGATCCGCCGATACGCACTTGCTGAAGGTTGACCTGCCCGGCTTTCCCGGCATCGATTTCTATTTCAAGGACGAGGCCGCGCACCCGAGCGGCAGCCTCAAACACCGTCTCGCGCGCTCGCTGTACCTGTACGCACTGTGCAACGGCCGCCTGTGCGAAGGCCAGACGGTCGTCGACGCTTCTTCCGGCAGCACGGCGATTTCCGAGGCGTGGTTCGCGCGCCTGCTGGGCTTGTCTTTCACGGCGGTGATGCCGGAGTGCACCGCGCCGGCGAAGATTCGTGCAGTCGAGGCGCTCGGCGGCGCCTGCGACCTGGTCGATAATCCTGCGCAGGTGCACGCGCGCGCGGCCGAACATGCCGCGCGCGGCGCCTGTCATCTGGATCAATTCGGTTTGGCCGAGCGCGCGACCGACTGGCGCGGCAACAACAACATCGCCGAGTCGATCATCCAGCAGATGGCCTGCGAGCCGCAGCCGGACCCGGTGTGGATCGTCTGCGGTGCGGGCACCGGCGGCACGTCGGCCACGATCGGTCGCTATCTGCGCTATCGCCGTCTGCCGACGCGACTGTGCGTTGCCGAACCGGCCGGCAGCGCCTTCGCGCACGGCTGGCACCGGCGCGATTCCGCTGCGCACGCGAGCCAATCGACCGTGATCGAAGGCATCGGCCGGCCCTGCGTCGAGCCGTGCTTCCTGTTCGATGTCGTCGACGCCGTGGTCGAGGTGCCGGATGCCGCTTCGATCGCGGCCATGTATCTGCTCGAGCATTTGATCGGCCGCCGCTACGGCGGTTCCTCCGGCACCAATCTCGTCGCCTGCCTGCAGCTCGCTGCGGCGATGCGCGCGCGCGGCGAATGCGGCAGCATCGTCAGCCTGCTGTGCGACCGCGGCGAACGCTATGCGCAAACGCTGTTCGATCCGGCCTGGCTCGCCGCGCACGGACTCGATCCGGTGCCGTGGCGCCGCACGCTCGACGCCGGCCTCGCCGGCGGCCATTGGCACCCGCCGGCGCCATGAGCTTTCACGATCTGCGCGGCTTTCTCGCCCGTCTGGAGCGCGAACGTCAACTTGTCCGCGTCGATGCAGCGGTCGATCCGCACCTGGAATCGACCGCGCTGTGTCAGCGCGCCTTGCGTGAAAGCGGCCCGGCGCTGCTGATGGAGAACACGACCGGCTCGGCGCATGCCTTTCTCGGCAATCTGCTCGGCCATCGCCGCCGCATCGAAATGGCGCTGGCCGACCGCCCCGTGGCCAGCTTGCGCGAACTCGGGCGTCTGCTGGCATCGATCAAGGAGCCGCGCTGGCCGTCGAGCCTGCGCCAGGCATTGGCGCAATGGCCGGAGCTGGCGCAACTCGCGCACGCCGCGCCGCTGAATGTGCGCGAAGCGGTCTTTCTCGACGAAACCGTCGAGCACGGCGACATCGATCTTGCGCGCCTGCCGATCCAGCATTGTTGGCCGGACGACGCCGGAAAACTGATCACGCTGGGTCTGGTCATCACGCGCGGCACGCGCCAGCCGCGCCAGAACGTGGCGATCTACCGCCAGCAAGTTATTGGCAAAAACCGGGTGGTCATGCGCTGGCTGCCGCATCGCGGCGGCGCGCTTGATTACGCCGACTGGCGAGCGGCATATCCGGACCAGCCATTCCCGGTGCTGGTGGCGATCGGCGCGGACCCTGCCACCTTGCTGGCGGCGGTTGCACCGGTGCCCGATACCTTGTCCGAATACGAGTTCGCCGGATTGTTACGCGGCGAGCGCACGCGTGTGTGGCGCAGCGAGCGCACCGGCCTCGACGCGCCGGCCGGTGCGGAAATCCTGCTCGAAGGATTCATCCATCCTGGGGATACCGCACTGGAAGGGCCGTTCGGCGACCACACCGGCTACTACAACGCGCGGGATCATTTTCCGGTTTTCACCATCGACCGCATGCGTCTGCGCCGCGGCGCGATCTATCATGGCAGCTACATGGGCCGCGCGCCGTACGACGAACCTTCGGTGCTGGCGCTGGCGCTCAACGAGATCTTCGTGCCGATCCTGCAGAAGGTGTTTCCGGAGATCGTCGATTTCCACCTGCCGCCGGAAGCGTGTTCGTACCGCATCGCCGTGCTGTCGATCCGCAAGCAGTATGCGGGCCACGCGCGACGCGTGATGATGGGCGTGTGGTCGTACCTGCGCCAGTTCACCTACACCAAGTTCGTGATCGTGGTGGACGCGGACATCGATGCGCGCGACTGGTCACAGGTAATCTGGGCGCTGGCCACGCGCGTGGATCCGGCGCGCGACACGTTGCTGGTCGAGAACACGCCGATCGATTATCTGGATTTCGCCAGTCCCGTGGCGGGTCTGGGCTCCA
>JAJXWU010000192.1 GCA_021781425.1 Pseudomonadota bacterium | reverse complement strand
CGGCCATCTGCTGAGTCTGCAACATGCGCCGACCGGCGACGGCATCCTCAGCGCGCTGCTCGTGCTCGATGCCCTGCGGCGCCAGGGGGTGACACTCGCGCAGGCGCGCGCGCCGCTGCGCCGCGTGCCGCAGGTGATGCTCAACGTGCGCGTCGCTGCCGCTACGCTCGCCGCTGCATCAGTGCAAACCGCGCTGCGGCGCGTGGAAGACGCGCTGCGCGGCCGTGGTCGCGTGGTGCTGCGCGCTTCCGGCACCGAGCCGCTGGTGCGCGTGACGGTGGAAGGCGAGGACGCGGCGGAAGTACGCCGGCTCGCGCAGGAACTCGCGAACGCCGTAGAATCGGCCTCATCCTAGCCATCGTCCTTGATTGCGAAGATCAGAAAGCGACCTCCTCGGTCGCACTCTTCAGAAACGTCTGACACCAATTCACGTATGGCCAAGCATGTTCCCACCCTCGACATCCGCCGTTTCGACGCCGACCGCGACGCTTTTGTCGCCGAGCTCGGCGCGGCTTATCGCGAGTGGGGCTTTGCCGGCATCCGCGGACATGGTGTCCCGCAAGAACTGATCGACGGCGCCTACGCTGCGTTCGTGCGCTTCTTCGCGCTGCCGGCCGAAGCAAAGATGCAATACCACCTCAAGGGCACTGGCGGCGCACGCGGCTACACGCCGTTCGGCATCGAAACCGCGAAGGATTCGCGCTATCCGGATCTGAAGGAGTTCTACCATATTGGTCGCGAGCTGCCACCGGACTCGAAGTTCGCCGAACTGATGCCGCCAAACGTGTGGCCGGCCGAAGTCGCTGATTTTCGCGAACGTGGCTTGGCGCTTTACAACGCGCTCGATGCGCTCGGTTCACGCGTGCTGTGCGCGCTCGCGCTGCATATCGGATTGCCCGGGAATTTTTTTTCCGACAAGACGAATTTCGGCAATTCGATCCTGCGCCCGATCCACTATCCGCCGCTCACGACCTCCGACGTTCCCAATGTTCGCGCTGGCGCGCACGAGGACATCAATTTCATCACTCTGCTGGTCGGCGCCAGCGCGGCGGGCCTGGAAGTGAAATCACGCGCGGGCGAGTGGGTGCCATTCACCGCCGAGGCCGACACCATCGTGGTCAACATCGGCGACATGCTGCAACGCCTGACCAACCACGTGTATCCGTCGACCACGCATCGCGTGGTCAATCCGGCTGGCGAGCAGGCGCGCCAGCCGCGCTATTCCGTGCCGTTCTTCCTGCACCCGAATCCCGACGTGGCGCTCGATCCGCTGCCGTCGTGCGTGAGCGCCGACAATCCGCGTCGTTACGACACCTCGATCACCGCCCACGAATACCTGCTACTGCGTCTGCGCGAGATCAAACTTCTATGAATCGGGTTCTGCGATTGCTGTGTCCGCTCGGCGCCGTGCCGATGGTGCTTCTCGCCGCCTGCGCGAGCGCTCCGGCGCCGTCCATGCGCGCCGCGTCGACGCCGATGACTGCCGCGTCCGTCGCGTCGCCGCCGATCCGGCACGTGTTCGTGATCGTGCTCGAGAACGAGCCGTACGAGGTGACGTTCAACTCTCAGTCGCTGGCGCCGTATCTCGCGCGCGAATTGCCCAAGCAGGGCCTGTTGCTGCAAAACTACTACGCCATCGGCCACAACAGCCTCGACAACTACATCGCGCTGATCAGCGGGCAGGCGCCGAATCCGGATACGCAAGGCGATTGCCCGGTGTTCCGCGACTTCGTGCGCACGCAGCCGGGTCTGGACGCGAATGGGCAGGCGCCGGGTTCGGGCTGTGTCTACCCGGCGGACGTGAAGACGCTTCCCGACCAGCTCGAAGCGGCGCGATTAACCTGGAAAGGCTACATGGAGGATATGGGCGCCGATCCCGCGCGTGAAGCGACGGCCTGCGGTCACGTTGCAATCGGCGCGCGCGACCGTACCAACCGAGCGGCGCCGAACGATCAATATGCCGACAAGCACAATCCCTTTGTATACTTTCATTCCATCATCGACGATCGCGCACGTTGTGCGATGCACGTGGTGAATCTGCGTGAGCTCGATCACGATCTGGCCAGTGCCGCCACGACGCCGAACTACGCTTTTATCACGCCGAACCTGTGCCACGATGGGCACGACGCGCCGTGCAGGAACGGCGAGCCGGGCGGTCTGATTTCGGCTGACGGGTTCCTGCGCACATGGGTGCCGAAGATCCTCGCCGCACCCGCATTCCAGAAAGACGGATTGCTGATCGTCACCTTCGATGAAGGCACGGCAGGCGACGCCTGCTGCGGCGAGCAGCCGCTTCCGGGCGGCCCTCCGCCCGGCCGGTTCGGCCCTGGCGGTGGGCGCACCGGTGCGGTGCTGATCTCGCCATTCATCCGTCCCGGTACGGTTTCGACGCGGGATTACAACCACTATTCGCTGTTGCGCAGCATTGAGGATCTTTTCGCCCTGCCGCACCTTGGCTATGCCGACGCGCAGGGACTACGTCCGTTCGGAACGGACGTCTATACGGCTGCGCAGCATTGAAAGTTCAATCCCGTGCGCGAAAATTCTTCGAGCGTTTCTGCATCGAGCGCAGGGCGAAGCGATCCGGCAGCAGCTTGAACAGGGATTTGATCGCACGGTTGACGCGGCCGGTGATGCAGACGATTTCGCCGCGCTCGGCGGCGTCCAGACCGATGCGGACGACGTCTTCGGCGCGCATCCACATCCACTTCGGCATTTTCGAAACGATGCTGCGCGTGCCGGCGACGTCGTGGAATTCCGACCAGGTGAACCCGGGGCACACGGCGCACACGTTTACGCCGGTCGCGGTGTTTTCCAGCGCCAGCGACTGCGAGAACTTGATCAGGAACGCCTTCGATGCGCCGTACAACGTGTGCCCGGCCGAACCGGGAATATGCCCGGCCAGCGAGGCGATGTTGAGGATGCGGCCGTAGCGGCGTTGCTGCATGCCGGGGAGTAATTTGTAGACGAGCTCGCAGGGCGCCGTCATCAGCACGCGGATGAAATCGGCGTGCGTTTGCCACGCCGGCGCCATGAAGTTGCCCGGCACGCCGTAACCGGCATTGTTGACCAGGATATCGATGGTGATGCCGCGGCGCGCGATTTCCGTGCACAGGGTTTCCACGCCGGAAGGATCGGACAAATCCGCGACGATGCACTCCACACGGACGGCGTGTGCGGCACGCAATTCGTCGGCCAAGGCTTGCAGGCGGTCTTGGCGACGCGCGGTCAGCACGAGCGCGCAGCCGCGCGCTGCCAGCTCGCGCGCGAAAGCGGCGCCAATGCCGGCGGATGCGCCGGTGACCAGGGCGAAACGGTTTGCGTGGGTCGGCGTGTGCATGCGGCTCCGGATTTTTCGAGACTCCGTTCGCCCTGAACGTAGCGCCGAAGGCGCGAAGTCGAAGGGCTGGCGTTTCGACTTCGCTCACTGTGCGAGCTAGGCTCAACGCGAACGGTCAATCCAATTCTAACCGCAGGACGGTTCGGATATGCTTTGCAGCCCTTGATGGAGGACGCTGCACATGCGCCGCAAGATCGTTGCCGGAAACTGGAAGATGCACGGCACGCGCACCAGCGCCAGAGCGCTGGTCGATGCCATCGTCGCCGCGCCGCCGATGGTTTGCGAGGTTGCCGTGTTTCCGCCGTTTCCGTATCTGGCGGAATTGATCGCGGGGCATGCGAAAGCGCCGATTTGCTTCGGCGCGCAGGATGTCAGCGCTCATGACAAGGGCGCATTCACCGGCGAGGTTTCGGCGGCAATGATCAAGGACGTCGGTGCGCGTTACGTCCTGGTCGGGCATTCCGAGCGCCGGCAATACCATGCCGAGTCCAACGCGGTCGCCGCCGCCAAATATGCGCAGGCGCAGGCGGCCGGACTCGTTCCCGTGTTGTGCGTGGGCGAGACGCTGGAACAGCGCGATGCCGGACAAACTGAAGGCGTGATCGCCGCCCAGATCGATGCCGTGATCCAGCGCAGCGGTCCCGGGAGTCTGGCAAACGCCGTGGTCGCCTACGAACCGGTCTGGGCGATCGGCACGGGGCGTTCGGCGACGGCGGACCAGGCCCAGGCCGTGCACGCGTTCATCCGTGACAAAATCCGCCGGGAAGATGCTAAAATCTCCGGCTCGCTGCATATCCTGTATGGCGGCAGCGTGAAGCCGGACAATGCGGCCGGGCTGTTTGCCCAGCCGGACATCGACGGCGGATTGATCGGCGGCGCTTCGCTCGTCGCCGCGGATTTTCTGGCCATTTGCGCCGCGGCGTGTGGCTGACTCGACGGATTTGCCCAATGTTGCTCACGATCTTCCAAGTGTTTTACGTGTTCGTCGCGATCGCGATGTGCGTGCTCATCCTGCTGCAGCGCGGCGATGGCGCGGCGGCCGGTTCGGGATTTGGCGGCGGTGCCTCGGCCACGGTGTTCGGTGCGCGCGGCGCGTCCACGTTCCTGTCACGCAGCACCGCCGTCCTGGCGGCGGTATTTTTCATCCTCAGCATCGCGATGGGCATCTACCTGCATCCGACCGCGAATCCGAACAGCGATCTCGGCATCATGAGCGGCGTCGGCAGGTCCGAACCGGCCAAGGCTCCGGCACCCGTGGTGGCGCCCGCCGCGCCGGTGAAGAGCGATGTGCCGGCCGCGGCGGCGGCGGCCGCGTCTGAGAAACCGGCGGCAACGGCTGCACCGGCGCCAGCAGCCGAGAAAAAAGACACCGGCAAGCCGGAAGCACCGAAGAAGCGGTGACGGTACTCCAAAGCCCAGGTGGCGGAATTGGTAGACGCACTACCTTGAGGTGGTAGCGCCGAAAGGCGTGAAGGTTCGAGTCCTTTCCTGGGCACCAACAATCAAACCCGCGCGAGCGGGTTTTTTTGTGCGCGGAATCTGCTTCCGGTTCGACTATCAGCATTGCACGTGCCACTGTGCGCATGCGAAAATCGCGGGGCTTCGCTGCTCCCGTTACGAGGTGCCTCGCCCGTGTTGGCCGAATACCTGCCGATACTCCTGTTTCTGCTCGTCGCCGGCGCCATCGGCGTGGCCCTGCTCGGCATCGGCGCGCTGCTCGGGCCGCGCAGCGCCAGCAAGGAAAAAGCCGACGCCTATGAATGCGGATTCGAGGCCTTCGAGGACGCGCGCACCAAGTTCGACGTGCGCTACTACCTCATCGCCATCCTGTTCATCATCTTCGATCTGGAAATCGCCTTCCTGTTTCCGTGGGCGGTGGTGTTCCGGCATATCGGTGCGGCTGCGCTGATCGAGATGCTGATGTTCCTGCTGTTGCTGCTTTTGGGATTTGTATACTGCTGGAAGAAGGGAGCCTTGGAATGGGAATGATCGACACCACCGTCGAGAAAAGGCTCTTCCTCAACCCGGTGCCGACCGGTCCGGTCGAGGACATCCTGCGCCCGGACGGCGACAACCCGTTGCTGCAGCGCGGTTTCGTCACCACCCAGATCGACACCTTGCTCAACTGGGCGCGTACCGGCTCGATGTGGCCGATGACGTTCGGTCTGGCCTGCTGTGCGGTGGAGATGATGCACGCCGGCGCCGCGCGCATCGACCTGGATCGCTACGGCGTGGTGTTCCGCCCGAGTCCGCGCCAGTCCGACGTGATGATCGTGGCCGGCACCCTGGTCAACAAGATGGCGCCGGCGCTGCGCCGCGTCTACGACCAGATGCCGAATCCGAAGTGGGTGATCTCGATGGGTTCGTGCGCGAACGGCGGCGGCTACTACCACTATTCGTATTCGGTGGTGCGCGGTTGCGACCGCATCGTGCCGGTCGATGTGTACGTGCCGGGCTGTCCGCCCACGGCCGAGGCACTGGTTTACGGCATCCTGCAATTGCAGAAAAAGATCCGCCGCACCGAATCCATTGCCAACAAGGCCAGGGCATGAGTGCGGAAACCGCCACCCTTGCCCAGCGCATCGAGGCGCGTCTCGGCGAGCGCATCGTCGGCGTGCGCGTGTGGCGCGGCGAGACTGTCGTCGATGTGCTGCCGGAGAACTGGCTGGCCGTGGCACGCGCGCTGCGCGACGAAGCAGATTTCAAGTTCGCGCAACTGATCGATGTGTGCGGCGTGGATTGCCTGGGTTACGGCCAGGTCGAATGGGATACGACTGATGTCACCGCGACCGGCTTTTCGCGCGGTGTGGAGGGCGAAGGCCCCGGCCGTTTCGACTGGGCCGAGCGTCCGCGTAGCGGTGCCGGGCACAAGCGCTTTGCCGTGGTCGTGCAGTTGACCTCGGTCGCGCACAACTGCCGCGTGCGCCTGCGCTGCCATGCGTCCGACGATGCGCTGCCGGTGGTGCCGTCGCTGGTGCCGCTGTGGCCGGTGGCGGACTGGTTCGAGCGCGAGACGTTCGACCTGTTCGGCATCGTCTTCGAGGGTCATCCGGATTTGCGCCGCATCCTCACCGACTACGGTTTCGTCGGCCATCCGTTCCGCAAGGATTTTCCGTTGATCGGCAATGTCGAGGTGCGCTACGACGAGAAACTCGGTCGCGTGATCTACGAGCCGGTCACCAGCGTCGTGCCGCGCGTGACCGTGCCGCGCACGCTGCGCGACAATTCCGATTTGCTGCAGGCCAGAGCCGAAGCCGCCGACAAGTGGCGGGAGAACTGAGCATGCAGGAAATCAAGAACTACACCATCAATTTCGGCCCGCAGCACCCCGCCGCGCACGGCGTGCTGCGTCTGGTGCTGGAGATGGACGGCGAAACCGTGGTGCGCGCCGATCCGCATATCGGCCTTCTGCATCGCGGTACGGAAAAGCTGGCCGAGTCCAAGCCGTTCAACCAGTCGATCGGGTACATGGATCGGCTCGATTACGTGTCGATGATGTGCAACGAGCACGCCTACGTGCGCGCGATCGAAACGCTGATGGAGATCCGGGTGCCGGAGCGGGCACAGTACATCCGCACGCT
>JAJXWU010000137.1 GCA_021781425.1 Pseudomonadota bacterium | reverse complement strand
CCGGATGGTCCTACGGTGGCTACATGACGACGTGGCTCACCGGTCATTACGATGTCTGGAAGGCGGCAGTATCTGGCGCGGCGCTGACCGACTGGGTGATGGACTACACGATCTCGTACTACCAGATGGGCGACGTATACTTTTTCGGTGGATCGCCGTGGTCGGAAAAGTACCACGAGATTTGGCGCGCGCAGTCGCCGATCCAATACGCTCAGAACGTGAAAGCGCCGACACTGATCATGGGCGACGTCGGCGACAACAACGTGCCGCTGGTCAACAGCTACGAGTGGTACCACGCGCTGCGCGACAACGGCGTTGACGTGCAGTTCTACGCTTACCCCACCAACACGCATTTCCCGGGCGACATCGTGCAGACCGTGGATGTTTATCGGCGCTGGGTGGGTTGGATGCAGCAGCATCTGAAATGATGACGACTGGCACCTTGCCGCAGCGCAAACGGCGCGGTACGATTTGGCTCGCTTACTATAACAACTAAGGGGATTACCGTGACGTTCTTCGCTTTTCGCCGCATCGCAGTTATGAGCTTGGGCTGTCTGTTCGCCGCCGCCACGCAAGCCTCTCCGATCACGTTCAACTTCACCTTCAGCGGCGCAGCTACCCCGCCACCACCTGCCGTTGCCACCACCACAAATCCACTTTATCCGAAAGCGACCATAGCCGCTCCAAGCTCAACGGTGATCACAGGTTCTATCACCTTCGAAAGCACCCTGCTGGCCAATCCTGGCTTCAACAGTTTCTCCCTGCCAAATCCCGCTGTGCTGGCCTTGAACGTTACCGTTTCCGGAGCGAGCGCCGGCAATGGGACTTACGGCCTTGCGGATTTTAGTAGTATTGTTTTCAACACCAATGGCGGCACGCTGGATTTCAGCAAGCAGCTCGTTGGGCAACCGACGTCGGGCGCGCCCTGGGGTACCGCTTACAACGGCACGGCAGGCGATTTCAACTTGTTCGGCAAGGGCCTGCCCGATCTAGCGCCCAACGGCCAAAATTTTTTCACTCTTTGCGCGGACGCGGGGCAAAGCGGATGTGCATCGCTGACAAGCGCGATCAATGCCGCCACCTTGTCGTCGACCCCGGCATTGAACCACCAACTGCTGGCCACCCTGGCGGGATTGCTCGCACTCGCAGGATTCATCGGCCTGCGTCGTTACCGCACGTCGCGCTAAGCGGGGATTGATCGATCGCAAAACGGGCGCGCCGTATCGGCGCGCCCGTAGGCGTTTCAGGCGCCGATGAAATCGGACTTGCCCAGTTCCACGCCGTTGTGGCGCAGGATCGCGTACGTCGTGGTGAGGTGGAAGTAGAAGTTCGGCATCGCGTAGTAGCGCAGATAATCCAGGCCGTTGTCGAAATGCCGATCGCCATGGCGCATCTTCAAGGTGATGGCCATGTTCTCGCTGCCGGTGAAATTCGCCAGCGGGATGCTGTTGACGAATTCGCGCACCTTGGCCACGCGCGCCTTGAGTTCGGCGAACGTCGTTTCGTTGTCCGGATGCGAGGGCACCTCGACGCCGCCGAGGCGCGCCGCGCCGCCCTTGATCATGTCGCAGGCGATCTGCACCTGGCGCGTAAGCGGGAACATGTCTGGCGCCAGGCGCGCATTGAGCAGCACGGATGGTTCGATTTTCTTCGCTTCGGCAAACGCGGCGCCCTTGTCAAGAATCGCGGACAGGTTGCCGAGCATGCGGTTGGCAATCGGAATAATCGATTCGTACATCGAGATTTGCATGAATTGTCCTTGTTGGTCGGGGTTGAGCGGGCTGCAATGAGACAGGAAGTCCTGGCATTTTCTTGCGATAATTCGGAGCATGGCCCCGTAGCTCAGCTGGATAGAGCGCGCCCCTCCTAAGGGCGAGGTCGCCCGTTCGAATCGGGCCGGGGCCGCCCTGTCTGTCTGCTAGAATTATAGACCTCCTGCGCGCCGTCCTGCGCCAACCTTTTCTGCATTCCGGAGCATCCATGTCCGCATCCATCCTCTCCGCGCTCGGCCTGGCCGAGACCGAGTCCGGCACCTATCTCGGCAACGGCGAATGGTCGAAAACGGCCGCTGCCGGCGTGATCGAGGTGATCAATCCGAGCACACACCAGGTCATCGGCCGGGTCAACGCCACATCCCAAGCCGATTACGAAGCCATCGTCGTGCGTGCGCAGGAAGCGTTCAAGCATTGGCGCACCATTCCCGCACCCAAACGCGGCGAGGCGGTACGACTGTGCGGCGAAGCTCTGCGCAAACACAAGGATGCACTCGGAAGCCTCGTCGCGCTGGAGATGGGCAAGATCAAGCCGGAAGGCGACGGCGAAGTGCAGGAAATGATCGACATAGCCGACTTTGCGCTCGGCCAATCGCGCATGCTGTACGGTCTGTCGATGCACTCCGAACGCCCCGGGCACCGCATGTACGAGCAGTGGCATCCGCTCGGCATCGTCGGCATCATCAGCGCGTTCAATTTTCCGGTAGCGGTGTGGGCGTGGAACGCGTTCATCGCCGCCGTGTGCGGCGACATCTGCATCTGGAAGCCCTCGCCGAAGACGCCATTGTCAGCGATCGCGGCGCTGAAGATCTGCAATGCCGCGCTCAAGTCCGGGGGATTTCCGGACCTGTTCTTCCTGTTCAACGATGCGGGCAACGAGCTGGCTTCGAGGTTCGTGGACGATCACCGCGTTGCGCTGATCAGTTTCACCGGCTCCACCGCGGTCGGACGCCACGTCGGCGAGCGCGTTGCCAGGCGCATGGGCCGCTCGCTGCTCGAATTGGGCGGCAACAACGCGATCATCGTGGATGCCAGCGCGGACTTGAAGATGGCGATCCCTGCCATCGTGTTCGGCGCGGTCGGCACCGCCGGCCAGCGCTGCACCACTACGCGCCGCCTGTTCGTGCACGAATCGATTTATGACGACGTGATCGGCAAGCTGGTCGGCGCGTACCAGCAGGTCGAGAAGAAGATCGGCGATCCGACGCAATCCACCACCCTGATGGGCCCCCTCAACAGTCCCGACGGCGTGCGCCGCTATAACGACGCCATCGCCAAAGCCAAGGCGTCCGGCGGCAAGGTGCTCACCGGCGGCAAGGCGCTGGCCGAGCGTTCCGGCAATTTCGTGCTGCCGACGATCGTCGCAGGCCTGAAGAATTCCGACGAGGTGGTGCAGACAGAAACCTTTGCGCCGATCCTGTACGTGATGCCGTTCCGTTCCATCGACGACGCGATCCACGCGCACAACGGCGTGCCGCAGGGACTGTCGTCGGCGATCTTCACCCAGAACGTGAAGGCCGCGGAAGCGTTCCTGTCCAGCGCCGGCTCGGATTGCGGCATCGCCAACGTCAACATCGGCACCTCCGGCGCCGAAATCGGCGGCGCATTCGGCGGCGAGAAGGAGACCGGCGGTGGACGCGAATCGGGTTCCGACGCCTGGAAAACCTACATGCGGCGCCAGACCAACACGATCAATTATTCCGACTCGTTGCCGCTGGCGCAGGGCATCAAGTTCGAGTTTTGACTCCACCGTGTTTGTCCACCGAATATGTGCATGATATGATAATGCGCATACCGGAGCACGTTCATGAAAACCGACCGCGTCACCTTGTTGATCTCGCCCGACGACAAGCGCCAGTTGCAGGATCTTGCCGCGGATCGCGGCGTCACCGCCAGCGAGCTGGTGCGGCAGGCCGTGCAAGCCTACGGCGCCAGCTCCATCGACGAAACGCGCGAGTTGGCCGCGCTTACCGCCGAGCTGCGTAGCGCCATTCCGGGCATGCACAAAAGCCTGCGCGATGCCAACGCCGCCGCGGAGCGCGCGATCGCCGCCATCGGCGCCAAGCCGCAATTCAAGATCGCCGAACCCGCGGCCAAATACCGCGCTGGCAACCGGCGGGCACGCTGATGGGCGTGCTCGCCGACGCCATTTCTGCGCTAAAGGATGTGCTGCAAATGCGCGGCGACCTGGATCGACTCGCGCGCAACATGGATACGCTGACGCAGCTCATGACCGATCTCGACCGCCGCCTGATCCGCATCGAGACGATGGTGGAAATTGCCGGCAAGCGCAGCGCTGTACAACCGCGACTGCCGAAAAAATAGTCCGGCGTGTACTCTTTTGCGCGCCCCTTCCTGTTCTGTCTCGACGCCGAGCGCGCACACGATCTGGCGCTGACCGCCATCGAAGCCGCCTACCGCACGGGTTTGAATCCTCTGCTCGCGGCAAAACCCGCGCCTTTGCCGGCGAAAGTTTTCGACATCGAGTTTCCCAATCCGGTCGGCCTCGCCGCCGGGCTCGACAAGAACGGCGCGCACATCGACGCGCTTGCCGCACTCGGTTTCGGCTTCATCGAAGTCGGCACGACCACGCCGCAGCCGCAACCCGGCAATCCGAAGCCGCGCATGTGGCGCCTGCCCGAACACTTCGCGGTGATCAATCGTCTGGGTTTCAACAACGCCGGCGTCGATGCGCTTGTACGCAACGCCGAACGCGCGCGCTATTCGGGTGTGCTCGGCATCAATATCGGCAGGAACAAGGACACGTCGAACGACCGCGCCGTCGATGATTATCTGTTTTGTCTGGAACGCGTGTATGCGCGCGCGAGCTACGTGACGGTGAATATCTCGTCACCGAATACGCAGGGTCTGCGCGATTTGCAGGAGGAGGAAACCCTGAAGCGCTTCATCGGCACGCTCCGCGAGGCGCAGGAAAAGCTCGCGGCGCAGCACGGCACGCGCAAACCGATGCTGCTCAAGATCGCACCCGATCTGTCCGAAGCCGAACTCGACGGTATGGCAGCGGTGTTACTTGTGGCCAAAATAGATGGCCTGATCTGCACCAACACGACGATCGATCGCAGCGCGATTGCCGGCGCACCGCATGCGCATGAAGCTGGAGGTTTATCTGGCAAACCTTTGTTTCAAAAAGCAACTTCCGTCCTTCGCGGCATGGCGAAACGACTTGGGGGAAAGATACCTCTGGTCGGCGTCGGCGGCATTCTCGACGGCACCGCTGCAGCAGACAAGATCTCAGCCGGGGCGAGTCTCGTACAGTTCTACAGTGGCATGATCTACCGCGGCCCGGCGCTGATCGGCGAATCGGTCGAAGCCATACGCAAACAAGCGGCGCCATGAAGTCCGATACCCTGCTCGAGTCGGGCTACCGGGTCACCGAAGCCGCGGACCTGTCCCGTCGCAACAGCTTCCACGTACCGGCCCGTGCGCAATGGCTGATCGAAGTGGGCGATTCGCGCCTTCTGCCCGAGGTGTTCGGGCTCGGCGCGGTGAAGCGTTCGCCGCTGCTGATTCTCGGCGAAGGCAGCAATGTACTACTGACTCGCGACTGGCCCGGCGTCGTGCTGATGCCCGTCATGCGCGGAATCCGCATCCTCGAGGATCGCGGCGATGCCGCGCTGGTGCGGGTCGAAGCCGGCGAGAACTGGAACGACTTCGTGCACTGGTCGCTGGGGCACGGCTTCGCCGGCATGGAAAATCTGATCCTGATTCCCGGCAGCGCTGGCGCAGCGCCGATTCAGAACATCGGCGCCTACGGTGTGGAAGTGCGCGAGTTCATCGAAACGGTCGAGGCTTTCGATCGTGGCGCTGGCTGCAGCGTGCGGCTGGATAATGCCGATTGCGCCTTCGCCTACCGCGATTCCCTGTTCAAGCGCGAAGCGGACCGGTTCGTCGTCACCGCAGCGGAATTGCTGCTGCCGCGCCGGCGCGAGTTGCGCCTGGATTACGCCGGTGTGCGCGAGGAACTGGCGGCGATGCGGATTGCCGCACCGAACCATGTCGCCGTCGCCGATGCGGTGATGCGACTGCGCACGCGCAAGCTGCCGAATCCCGCCGAAATAGGCAATGTCGGCAGCTTCTTCAAGAATCCCGTGGTGCCATCCACACTCGCAAACGAGCTTCGCCGCGAAAACCCCGCGCTGCCCGCGTGGCCAGGCGACGCCGGACAGTGCAAGTTGTCCGCTGCCTGGCTGGTCGAAGCGTGCGGCTTCAAGGGGCTGCGCGAAGGCGACGCCGGCGTTTCGGAACGTCACGCCCTGGTGCTGGTCAATCACGGTACCGCGACCGGCGAACAGATCCGTGCGCTGGCGCAGCGCATCGTCGATACGGTGCAGACGCGCTTTGGCATCCGACTGGAGCCCGAGCCACGTATCGTTTGATGGCATACTGGACAAGTTCTGCTTCAAAAAACCGGAGTAACTCGATGTATTCGAAGAACATGATCAAGCCGCTCGCATTGGCGATCTCTCTCGGCTGCGGGGTTGCGGTTGGCAATATCGCGCCGGCGTTCGCGCAAGCGCCTGCCGCATCCGCGCCGCAGTCCAACGTGCTGCGTGCGACGTTGGACAACGGCCTGCGCGTGGTAATCGTGCACGATGCGCTGGCGCCGATGGTGACCACCCAGATCACCTACATGGCCGGCAGTTACGAAACGCCTGCGGGCTTTCCCGGTACTGCGCATGCACTGGAACACATGATGTTCCGCGACAGCAAGGGTTTGAGCGGCGCGCAATTGAACGAGATGACCGGCAAGATGGGCGCCGAAAACAATGCCTTCACTACCAACGACGCCACTCAGTATTACTTCGTGGCACCGGCGCAATACGTCGACCTGCTGCTCAAGATCGAAGCCACGCGCATGCGTGGCGCACAACTGATGGACAAGGACTGGGGATTGGAGAAAGGCGCGATCGAACAGGAAGTCTCGCGCGATATTTCCGATCCCGGATACCTGGCCTTCATGGAGGCCGAGCGTGCCCTGTACGCCGGTACCGGCTATGCGGAGGACGCACTCGGTTCGCGGCCCTCGTTCGACAAGACCACGGGCAAGATCCTGCAGGGCTTCTACGATTCTTGGTACGTGCCGAACAACGCCCTGCTCGTGATCGCCGGCGACGTCGATCCGCAGGCGACGCTC
>JAJXWU010000011.1 GCA_021781425.1 Pseudomonadota bacterium | reverse complement strand
AGGGAGAGGCAGGCAAATCCCCTCACCCATCACCCGACCTCGGCAGCGGGATCACCTTGGCGCCCTTGGCGGAGGACGGTTGGCGTGCTTTGTCGCGGCGCAGTTGCGCCAGTTCCTGCTCCAGGATCGCCAGCTTCTGCGTCAGCCGGCGCAGCTGACGCTCCGCGCGCGAGCGGCCGATGTCCATCGTCAGCAGGCGCAGCAGGATCATGCCGATGCCGATGACGATGGGCAGCACCGGCGGATAGTGGATGCCGGTGACGTGGCCCAGCCAGTCGATCGCGGGCGGGAACACGCCGAGTACGAGGATCGCGCCGGCCACCGCGAGCCACCACAGCGCGTAGCTGCCGTGCAGATGGTTGCGCCGCACCAGCAGCAGGATCGTGCCGGCCAGCAGCACGCCGATGACGGCGGCGGTGATCTGCACGGCGTTCATGCGCGCGCTCCGGCGCGGCCCGCGCCGATCTGGGCGAAACACAGCACTGTGGTGTGCAGCATGTAGCGCAGCACGGTGGGCCAGGACGAAAACACCCGCGAGCCGCCGCTGCGCCGCTGCGACATCGGCGTCGGCACCTCGCAAAGACGCAGACCGCGCTGGCGCAGCAGCATCAGCACGCCCAGATCCTGGTAGTCGAGCAGGCTGGCCTCGCGCGCGGCCAGCGTGCGGATCGCGCGACGGTCGTAGACGCGCAGGCCCGAAGTGAAATCCTGCACACCGATGCCGGTGATGAGATGGAAATAGCGCGCCGCCAGGCGTTTGGCTTTCGACAATCGCTGCGGATAGGTGCCGATCGCCACGTTCGCGCCGCTGGCCAGCCAGGCGGATACCAGTCGCGGCAACTCCTCGGGATGGTGCTGGCCGTCGGCGTCCAGCGTCAGCGCCACCGCGTAACGGTTGCGCCGCGCGTAGCGCAGGCCGGTCTGCGCCGCGCCCCAGGCGCCGAGGCGCAGCGGCAGATCGAGCACGGTCGCGCCCGCGCCGCGCGCCTGCGCGGAGGTTTCATCGTCGCTGGCGTCGTTCACCACGAGTACGTCGCCGCCCACGGCTGCGCGCACGCGGCGCACGATCTCGCCCACGGTCGCCGCCTCGTTGCGCGCGGGGATGATGGTGAGCAGGTTGGCGGCGAAGTCGGGCACGGCAAAAATCCAGTTGTATACGCGCATTGTCGGGTGGGCGCAGAAAGGCGTCAATGTGGTGCGAGCCATGTTCGGACTGCATCCGCGCATAAATTGACGTCGTTGCAATACATGTATTGCAGTGATAGTCTGGCTGTAACCCGACTGGGTAAACCGTCATGCTGGCCGTGAGATTGCCGGAAACCATCGAAAAACGCCTCGACGCGCTGGCCAAGCGCACCGGGCGCACCAAGACGTTTTATGTACGCGAAGCGTTGGTCGAACATCTGGCCGATCTGGAAGACCGGTACCTTGCCGAACGCGAACTCGACCGGGTTCGCGCCGGCCGCAGCGCAACCGTTCCGCTCGATGCGCTGATGCGCGACTATGGCCTGGCGGATTGAACTATCGGCATTGGCGCACAAGAACCTGCGCAGCCTCGATAGCACCGTCGCTCAGCGCATCCTGCGCTTTCTGCATGAACGCATCGCCCCGGCGCAGGACCCGCGAAGCATCGGCGAAGCGCTCAAGGGTTCGAAACTGGTCGGTTTCTGGAAATATCAGGTTGGCGATTACCGATTGATCGCCCATATCGACGAGGGGGTCGTGCTCGTCCTGGTTTTGCACATCGGCCACCGGCGCGAGATTTACCGGTGAGTCGACGGCGGCAGGCCACCCCTGTCCGCTTTTGCCCCCGTTTTGCGTTTACTACCTTGAGTGCCCGCAAGGGTACGGATTCTGGTTCCGATCGCCGCGTCACAGAAAGCCTGAAGAGTCCGGTGCAAGCTGTTGACCGGACATGGGCAGGCCACTAAACTCGGCGCGTTCGGATTTGCTGCAAGCGGGGCAGGGCTTGGGCCACCCCCGGTCACCTGGGAGATCAAGTATGAAATCGTTCAAGATGAAGGCGCTGGCTCTGGCTACGCTCGGTTTGGGTGGGTTGGTGATGGCGGGCAGCGCGGCAGCGGCATGTCCAACCATTCCTGCAACATCAAGCACACCGGGCGGGGGCGGGGCGTGGTCGTCGCAGACGGTCAACACCGCTACATTCGGCAATGCCGCCACTGGGCTTGATGGTACTGCATGCGCGCTGAGCGTAGCTATAAACACAGGTGCATTTTCGAATGCCAGGGGACTCGTTACTGACAATTCACCTCAGAATGAGGCGAGATATCGCGCTAGGTTCTACTTGAATACCCAAAGCCTAACGAACTTTGTGGCCGCAAATCAGCAAGCAGACATTATGACGGTGCTTGCCGGTTCATCTCCTGCTGGTGTAAGTACGACTGAAGTGGAGGTGAGGCTGGTTGGTGGATCTACTATCGGAGTGACTTTTGTAGTCGCTGATTCAGGTTCGCCAAATAACTATCAAACTGTTGGCGTCTTGTTTCCCAACACTGCCGGTAATTACAGAATTGAATTTGATCTACAGCAAGGATCTGCTGCGGGTGCGAACTGCAATAGTGTTACTCCGACGGGCGGGTGCTTCCGGTACTGGGTGAGTGACGCGGCGACCGCAACAGCCGACGCAAGTCCATCAGGCGCAATTGCGGTTACCAATACTGGTTGGAGTGGAGCAAAACAAGCTAATCTTGGGTTGTTTGCCACAAACACGAAATTTAGAACCGGCACGCCAAATCCTCTGGGGCAGGCACTGATCTTGGATGAGTTTGACTCGCGTCGTCAAACCTTTATTGGGATGTAACAAACTCTTAATTTTGTGATTTGCCTTTCGGAGAAAAACATGAAGTATTTATCAGCTGGCTTGTTGACCATCCTTTCCGGATTTTTCGCAAGCAACGTGTTCGCAGCTTCGCAATGTACAAACATTGATAGCTCTGTAAATGGAGCTGGAACATATGCGGGAAACACATGTCCCGGTGGCACTAAGCCAGGGCTAAATTCAGGGTTAACGCCGTTTTGCGGCGGCGATACCGTACCTAATGGCAATGGCGCTTACGTCTTTGCGGTTCCTATCGGCCCTAACAATAGCTCGCTGACATTTACGGTAGTAAGTAGTACCACTGGGTTTAACCCTGAAATGGCGCTGATGGCTGCACCGTGCGATGCCGATCCCAATGGTGGTGCTTGTAGTATTGATTCTACGAACGGCACGCAGACTGTTGGACCAGTGGCTCCAAGTCCTGCAATCACTACGGGTGGTACCTATTACCTTATTGTCACTGACTTAGCGGCCGATAACCCTGGTTGTGGCCAGTTTAATATGACAGTAGCGGGGACTCTTCCGGTCAAACTTCAAAAGTTCTCCGTGAAGTAAGCGTTTACTTACATAGCAACATCTTCCAAACCCCGCCCCGCGCGGGGTTTGGTTTTTTTGGCCAAACGATTTGAGCGACCACGGCGCCATTCCGGCTTAGAATGGCGTGTTCGCATAACCTACCGGAGTCTTGACGTGCTGAAAACCGTATTGGCCGTTTCGTTTTCGCTGATCTCCGCAAGCGCGTTCGCGCAGGTTTCGTTCAAAGCCCAGGACGTGGGCGAGATTTACCAGACCAACACCGGCCATTCCACGATTCTTTTCACCAACACCGGCGACAAGCCGGTGAAGATCCTTGCGGTGACGCCGGCTTTCGACAAAGATGACGTCGGCGCATTCAATCTGCCGGCCACGGTGGCGCCGAAGACCAGCGTCAATATTCCGGTGACGGTATTCAGCGGCATGGACGCGGGCGATCGACGCCGTATATTCAACATCGAAACCGATATTGCCCAGCGCCCGCGCGTGCAAGCGCTGGTGCATCTTTTCGGATTGTCCGTGCTGGATAATCCCGAACCCAAGGCGGACCTGGGCACGGTGAACACCAATGCCGCCGCGCCCGTAAAAACGGTGACGCTGGCAAGCCGCGAGGTGCCGGATTTCCGCATCACCCGCATCATTGAATCGCCGGATTTCGCCACGGCAAGAATCGAACCGGATGGACGCACGGTTTCGATTAGCGGTAAATCGGACGCCGGCTGGGGCCTCCACGACGGTTACGTCAAGGTGGCGCTGAATTCCACCGTGCAGCCGCAGGCGTGGATCGAGGTGAAGGCTGACGTGCATGGCGAGGTGATTCCATCCGCCAATCCAGTCGAGATGGGCGTGTTCCGCACCACAAAACTTCCTTTCGTGGTGCAGTTGAAAAGCCGTGACGGCAAGCCGGTAAAGCTCGGCAAGATTTCGCTCGAAGGCATCAAGGCGACGATTAAGAAAGGAGCGTGCATTGGCGGCGCGGCGGGTTGTGCGCAGATCAGCGTCAAGGTGGCCGACGATCAGACCGCTGGTGTCGTACGGGGGAAATTGATGGTCGAGCTGCCCGATTTCCATCGCGCACTGCCGATAATTATTGGCGGGCTATACTTACCAGAGAGCGTCAAGGTGCATTCGCTCGACAAGGAGATGCAGAAGAACGGCAAATCCAGCGCCGAACCGCCGCCGCTGGACTTGAAGTCGGCGCTGCAGAAATCCACGCAGGCCGCATCCGCGCCGCCGCCGGTCGATCCGCCCGGTCACGGTCCGCTGCTCAAGTGGCAGGTGTCGAACGAGAACAATCTGTACGGTTATCTGATCTATCGCGGCGACAGCGAGAACGGCCCATTCCTGCGCGTGAACCGCGACATCGTGCGCGTCGGCGAAGACAAGGGCGACGGCGTGACCTCAACGTATGCCTGGCGCGACGATTCGGCGGTGGCCGGCAAGACTTACTGGTACTACATCGGCATGCTCAACCGCGACGGCAGCAAGCAGCAGTTGAGTGGACCGCAGGAAGTCAAAGCGAAGTAGATGTCTGCCTCACTCTGAGGCGCTGCTGCGGCATTCCCCTCTCCCGGCAGCGGGAGAGGGGGCTAAAGAAACAGCACGCTCGCCTGCTCGTACCAGTCGCCGAGCACGATGCGCTCGGCTTTCCTGCCGTCCACATCAAAATGGTGCGTCGCGGGCCGGTGCGTATGACCATGAATCAGGCGGCGCACGCCGTGGGCGCGCAGGGTCGATTCCACCGCGGTCTGATTCACATCCATGATTTCCGGTTTCGCGTTGGCGGTGTGCCGGCGACTTTCCCCGCGCGCCTGTGCGGCAAAGGCGCGGCGTTCATCGAGCGGTTTGGACAGAAACGCGCGCTGCCACGCCGGATCGCGCACCAGGGCGCGGAATTTCAGATACGCGGCATCGTCGGTGCATAGCGTATCGCCGTGCATCAGCAGCGCCGGTTCGCCGCCGAGTTCGATCACGGCCGGATCGTCGAGCCCGGTCATGCCGGCGTGTTCGGCGAAGTCTTCGCCAAGCAGAAAATCGCGGTTGCCGTGCATGAAGTACACCGGCACGCCGGTGTCGCGCAGCTTGCGCGTGGCACGCGCCACGCGCGCGTTCAGCGGCGCATCGTCGTCGTCGCCGATGTAGCTCTCGAACAGGTCGCCGAGGATGTACAGCGCGTGCGCTGCACGCGCTTCGCCGGCGAGAAATTCCTCGAACGCGGCGATCAGGCGCGGACGGGCTTCGTCCAGGTGCAGGTCGGAGATGAACAGGGTGGGCATGTGCGGGTATTGCGGTCAGGATTCGGCCTTGACCCAATTTTCGACTCTCAGACCAGGAACACGCTTGAATTCGCGTTCGTTGTTGGTTATCAGCACGAATCCGGCACTGCGTGCATGGGCGGCAATCCACAAGTCGTTGCTGCCGATGATGCGGCCTTTGGATTCCAGCGCGGCGCGAATTTCGCCGTAGACGCAAGCGCATTTATCATCGAGCGCCAGCACGGGAAGAAATGCGGTCAATTCTTCCAGTTTTGCCCTCGTGTCGTCCGGCGCCCGGCTTTTCGCTGCGCCATATTCCAGCTCGCCGAAGGTGATGGCGGAGATCGCGGCATCGCCGATTTGCATGCGTTCGAAGCGTCTTTGTACTTCGACGGGTTTGCGTCGGACGATATAGATGCAGATATTCGTGTCGAGCAGATAGCGCGCGGCCATCACAAACCCTTGCGGGTTTGTGGTGGATCATCGCGGCGACCTTCAGCGAAGAAATCGTCGGGCATCGACGCGAGCAATTCGAATACCCGCGACAAGCCACGGCCTTTTTCACGCAGTACGATTTCGTCGCCACGACGGAAAACCTCGACTTCCGCTGCACGGAAGCGAAACTGCTGCGGCAAACGCACAGCCTGACTATTGCCGGATTTGAAGACACGGGTCGTGGTCATCGGGATGTTTCCGAAGTGTATCTACAGACGAGTATATACTAATCCGGGCAATCAATCCCGGGCTACTGCACCACGCTCGCCTTCTCGATCACGATCGGCGTCTTCGGCACGTCGCTGACGAACGGACCCTGCGGGCCGGTCTCCACGGCCTTGATCTTGTCGACCACGTCCATGCCGGCGATCACCTTGCCGAACACGGCATAGCCCCACGACACCGGACCGTTGGCGTCGGCGATGTAGTCCAGGCGCTTGTTGTCAACGACGTTGATGAAGAACTCCGCCGCCGCCGAATTCGGATCCGCGGTGCGTGCCATCGCCACCGTGCCGCGCAGATTGGACAGGCCGTTGTTGGCCTCGTTACGGATCGGTGCATGCGCGCGTTTGTGCTGCAGATCCTTGGTCCAGCCGCCGCCCTGGATCATGAAGTTGTTGATGACGCGGTGGAAAATGGTGCCGTCGTAGAAACCTTCCTTGACGTACTGCAGGAAGTTCTCGACGCTTTTCGGCGCCTTGTCCGGATACAGTTCCAGAGTGATGTCGCCCATGCTGGTGTGCAGCAACACCTTGGGATTGGCCGCGGGTGCGGGCGCGGCGGCCTCGGTCTTGGCCGGCTCGGCGGTTTTCGCCG
>JAJXWU010000161.1 GCA_021781425.1 Pseudomonadota bacterium | reverse complement strand
ATCTCGAAGCCGCGCGCAAACTCAACGCCTTGCTGATAATCGGCAACGACCTAGTCTCCAAAGTTGTTGGCCGAAGCGAGACAATCGACGACGCAATCATGCAATTCCGCGATGTGGACAAATCGGAACGCAATTGGGGTGGCGCGACCGAGGGCTTGTACGAGAACATCTTGAACCGCATGTCAGCATCGATCGGCAACCGCGAAGTCGCGAGCTTGACTGTGCGCGACTGCGCAACATTCTTGCGCGAAGTGACCGAAGGAAGGCGTTCCCGCCAACAGTTTCGCCTCGCTTTGCAATGGGTTCTTGCGTGCGCTGTCGAGGAAGGGTGGATTGACACCAACCCGGCGTTGCAAACGCGTAAAGCTGTCTTCAGGCGGCAGCGCCAGCGATTGACGAAAATTGTCTACGACAAGATTTACGAAAAGGCGCCTGCGTGGCTGCGTAACGCCATGGATATCAGCTTGAACACCTTGCTGCGCCGTGAGGACGTCGTCTCGTTGCGGTTCACGGATGTTCGCGATGACGCGATCTGGGTTGTCCCCGGCAAAACGGAGGGCACCACCGGTGTGAAGCTGAAAATCGGATATGCGCCGGACGGCGAGTTGGCAAAAGTACTCGCAAAATGCCGCGATGAGGTTGTGTCGCCGTACCTCGTGCACCGCTTGCCGGAGCGATTGAAAGCAACGCAACAGCGCGCAAAGAACCGAGACCACCATACACAGGTGCTGCCGGAGCAGTTGTCCCGCGCATTTGCAGACGCTCGCGACAACGCCGGGGTTGAAGGCGACAATCCGCCGACATTCCATGAGATTCGCAGTCTCGGCGGTGCACTGCTGATCGAGCGCGGCTGGACGAAAAAGCAGGTCCAGGCGTTAATGACACATACGAGCGAATCGATGACCGAGCACTACCTCGCAGGCCACGACATCCCGTGGACTGAGGTGAAAGTTAGCTAGGAATTAGCGAGGAATTTGCTAGGCGCGTATACGTGTATACATTCTCCTAGCATAACGTGTTGGCTTGACTTCACAAATTGGTCGGGGCGGCGGGATTCGAACCCACGACCCCCTGCCCCCCAGGCAGATGCGCTACCAGGCTGCGCTACGCCCCGACGTGAAGGGATTATACGCGATCAACGCTTCAGAATTTGCAGTACTTCTTCCAGTTCCAATCGCACCTGACGCACGATCTGGTTGGAAATGCTCACTTCCATCCGAGCCTGATGGCCTTCCAGACGCGCGCGCGCGCCCGTGATGGTGAAGCCCTGGTCGTAAAGCAGCGAGCGGATCTGGCGAATCATCAGCACATCATGGCGCTGGTAATAGCGGCGGTTGCCGCGGCGCTTGACCGGCTTGAGGTTGGGAAATTCCTGCTCCCAATAGCGCAACACGTGCGGCTTGACGCCGCACAATTCGCTGACCTCGCCAATGGTGAAATAGCGTTTCGCCGGTATGACCGGCAATTCGCTATTGCTGCCCTGATCCAGCATAGGATTCGACCCGGATTTTCAGCTTGTGCCCTGGGCGAAACGTGACCACGCGGCGGGCGGAAATCGGAATTTCCTCGCCCGTCTTGGGGTTTCGCCCCGGACGCTGGTTTTTCTGACGCAGGTCGAAATTGCCGAATCCCGACAACTTCACCTGCTCCCCTTTTTCAAGCGCATCGCGAATGGCATCGAAGAAGGCATCGACGAATTCCTTGGCTTCGCGCTTGTTGAGGCCGACTTCGGTGAACAACCGTTCGGCCATCTCCGCCTTGGTCAACGCCATGCTACCCCCTCAGCTTTGCCTGGCACCGGCTTTCCAGCACCGCAACCGCCTGTGCCACGCAGCGATCCGCATCTTCGACCGTAAGAGTGCGGGAATCGTCCTGCAAAATCAAGCCTATAGCGAGACTTTTTGTTCCTGAACCGAGATTCTGGCCGGAGTATCGGTCAAAAACAATGACTTCCGTCAGATGTTGGCCAACTGCTTCGCGCACGCAGGATTCGATCGCTGCGTAATCGATGGCCTCGGGAACGACCACCGCGATGTCGCGGCGCAACATGGGAAATACCGAAATTGGCTTGCCGCGGGGTACCTTGCCGGCCGTAAGCACGGCCAAATCCGCTTCAAACACGTAAACGTCGCAGTCCAGATCCAAGGTCTTGAGCAAGCGCGGATGCAACATGCCGACGATGGCTGCCAGTTTCCCATCGATCAGAGCCCGCGCGCTGCGGCCGGGATGCAGCCACGGCTCCGACGCGGACTCGAACATCGTCTTGCGGTCGCCGCCCGCCAGCGCAACGAGCGTTTCGAGGTCGGCCTTGAGGTCGAAGAAATCCACGTCGCGCTTGTCCGTGGCCCAACCTTCCGGCGCGGCGCGGCCGCACGCGACCGCGGCCAATCGCGGTATCTGCTTCAGTTCGCCATCCGTGCGGAAAACGAGGCCTGTTTCGAACAGCCGCACCCGCTCCCGTTGCCGGTTGCGGTTGTATTTCAGCGCCTCGACCATGCCGGGCAGGAGCGAGGTGCGCATCACGGCCAGATCCGCGCTCAGCGGATTGGCCAGCGCCACCGATCCGCCGTCCAGCGACCAGCGTTCGAGCAGATCGCGGGCGACGAAGCTCATGCAGATCGCCTCGCGGTAGCCACGCGCCGCGAGCTGTGCGCGCAGGCGGGCGGGCGAAAGTTCGGCTTCCGAGGGCAGATGCAGATGCAAATCGCCGCCCGGCGCGTGCGTGGGCACCCGGTCGTAGCCATGGATGCGCGCGATCTCCTCGATCAGGTCTTCCTCGATCGCGATGTCGAAGCGCCGCGACGGTGGCGTTATGCGCCAACCTTCGGCGGTCTTTTCCACGCGCATGTCGAGTTTGCCGAGGATGCGTTCGACCTCCGCATCAGCGATGTCGATGCCGAGCACGCGCGCCAGTCGCGCGCGGCGCAGCTTCACCGCGATCGCCCTGGGCAGAGCGTCGGCAAGCGTCGTTTCCGCGACAGGCCCCGGCTTGCCGCCGCAGATGTCGAGGATCAAGCGAGTGGCGCGTTCCATCGCCAGCCGCGGCAGTTCGGGATCCACGCCGCGCTCGAAGCGGTGCGAGGCGTCGGTGTGCAGACCGAGCTTGCGCGCGCGGCCCATGATCGCGACCGGAGCGAAATGCGCGGCTTCGAGGAAGATGTCGCGCGTGGCATCGACCACGCGCGAATCGAATCCGCCCAGGATGCCGGCCAAGCCGAGCGTGCTCCGACCGTCGGCGATGACAAGAAAATCCGGCGCCAGCGTGTACTCGTTGCCATCGAGCAACGTGATCTTCTCGCCCGCGCGCGCGTGGCGTACGTGGATCGCACCGTCGAGCGCGGCGACGTCGTAGGCGTGCATCGGCTGGCCAAGTTCCAGCATCACGTATTGGGTGATATCGACGATGGCGCTGATCGGGCGGATGCCGCTGCGGCGCAGGCGCTCGGCCAGCCACAGTGGCGACTTGGCCGCGGCCTGCACGCCTTCGATCACGCGGCCGACGTAGCGCGGACACTCTGCACCAGCATCCAGACGCACCTCACGGCTGGCAGCGGAGACCGCAGCAACGGGGGTGGCGGATGCTTCGTTCACGGCCACATCGAACAGCGCGGCGACATCGTGCGCGAGCCCGCGCAAGCCCAGACAGTCGGGCCGGTTCGGGGTGAGCTTCAACTCGATGCGAGCATCCGGCAAGGCCAGATATTCCGCGAGCGGCTTGCCTGCGGGCGCAGCGACGGGCAATTCGAGCAAGCCCGAGGCGTCGGCGTCGAGACCGAGTTCTTGCGCTGAGCACAACATGCCGTTGGATTCGATGCCGCGCAGCGAGGCTTTAGCGATCACCACACCGTTCGGCAGTTTCGCACCGATCGTCGCCAGAGGCGCCTTCAGTCCCGCGCGCGCGTTCGGCGCACCGCAGACGATCTGCAACATCTCGTTCTTTCCTGCCGCGACCTTGCATACGCGCAGCTTGTCAGCGTTCGGATGCGGCGCGCAATCGAGGATCTCGCCGACGACGACGCCATCGAGACCCGCGCCAAGTGCGTCGACGACCTCCACTTCCAGACCGGCCATGGTCAGGCGCCGGCACAATTCATCGCGGTCGACGGGCGGATCGACGAATTCGCGCAACCAACTCTCGGGAAATTTCATCGCCGGCCCTCAACCGAACTGCCGCAGGAAACGCACGTCGTTCTCGAAGAACGCGCGCAGATCGGTCACGCCGTAGCGCAGCATGGCGAAGCGTTCCACACCAAGGCCGAACGCAAAACCCGTATACCTCTCCGCATCGATGCCGCATTCGCGCAGCACGGCCGGATGCACCATGCCGCAGCCGAGCACCTCCAGCCAGCGTTCGCCGCCGTCCGCACTGTCCCAGCGGATGTCCACTTCGGCCGATGGTTCGGTGAACGGGAAATAGCTCGGGCGGAAGCGCATTTCGAAATCGCGCTCGAAGAACGCGCGCACGAATTCGGCGAGCATGCCCTTCAGGTCCGCAAAACTCGAGGACTCGTCGACCAGCAAGCCTTCGACCTGATGGAACATCGGGCTGTGGGTCTGGTCCGAATCGCTGCGATAGACCTTGCCCGGCGCGATGATGCGCAACGGCGGCCTGGCATTGCGCATGGCGCGGATCTGCACCGGCGAGGTGTGTGTGCGCAGCAGTTTTCCGTCGGGAAAATAGAACGTGTCATGCATCGCGCGCGCCGGATGGTGCGCGGGAAAATTCAGTGCCTCGAAGTTGTGGTAATCATCCTCGATTTCCGGACCGTCGGCCTGTGCGTAGCCCAGGCGCGAGAAGATGTCGATGATGCGCTCGAGCGTGCGTGTGACCGGATGGATGCCGCCGAGGTCCGCATCGCGGCCCGGCAGGGTGATGTCAATGCGCTCGGCGGTCAGGCGCGCATCGAACGCCGCGTTTTCCAGCACCGACTTGCGCTGCGTGATGGCGTCTTGCAGAAGTTCCTTGGCACGGTTGACCAGCGCGCCCTGGGCCTTTCGCTCATCGGGCGGCAGCTTGCCCAAAGTCTTGAGCTGCTCGGTGATCAAACCGCTCTTGCCGAGCAGCGCGACGCGCAAGGCTTCCAGCGATTCGAGCGAAGCGGCGGTGGCAATTTCATGCTCCGCCTTGTCGACTTGTTGACTGAGCTCGGACACGGAAAATCCTGTTCCAGAAAATTTCTGACCCGAAAACGCACGTGGGGAGCAAGCCAAAGCCTGCTCCCCACGCAATCATGCATCATCCGCGGATGATGCGCTTTTCTGCTTCGATTACGCCGAAAGACCGGCTTTCGCTTTGTCCGCGAGCGCGCCAAACGCCTTGATGTCGTGCACGGCGATGTCGGCGAGCACCTTGCGATCGACCGTGATGCCGGCCTTCTTAAGGCCGTTCATCAGGCGGCTGTAGGACAGGCCGAACTGGCGCGCGCCAGCGTTGATGCGCACGATCCAGAGGGCGCGGAACTGGCGCTTCTTCTGCTTGCGTCCGATATAGGCGTACTGCTGCGCCTTGATTACCGCCTGCTTGGCGACGCGGAAGACCTTGCGCCGGGCGTTGTAGTAGCCCTTCGCGCGGGAAATGATTTTCTTGTGCCGGCGACGTGCGACGACGCCACGTTTTACTCGTGCCATGGTCGTGTCTCCTTAGGCGTAGGGCAGCATGCGCGCAATGCGACCGGAGTCTTCCTTGCGCACGATGTTGGTACCGCGAAGGTTGCGCTTGCGCTTGGTCGCCTTCTTGGTGAGGATGTGGCTCTTGAAGGCATGGCCGGCCTTGAATTTGCCGGACGCCGTCTTGCGGAACCGCTTGGCGGCGGCCCGGTTGGTCTTGATCTTGGGCATGACCCAACTCCTTTCGTTTGATTTAGTTACTTGCTCGAGCGGCGGCTCACGCCGCGCTTTCCATCCTGCTCGAACTCAGCTTGTGTGCTTCCGGGTGACCGGATGCGTTCCATTCGTGGCGCGGTTGGCCCACGGAGGGGCCTTCGTTCCACAGGCTTGCCGGTGGAACGAAGGCGAGCAAAAACCACGTTTTTTGCTCGCCGCATTTGGATTCGGCCACGGACGGCCGATATCCAAACTACTTACGTTTCGGCGCCACCATCATCACCATCTGGCGGCCTTCGAAGCGCGGAAAACTCTCGATCACCGACTCATCTCTGATATCGGCCTGGATGCGCTTGACCATCTGCTCGCCCAGTTCCGTGTGCGCCATCTCGCGGCCCTTGAAGCGCACCACGATCTTGACCTTGTCGCCTTCTTCGAGAAAACGCCGCAGGTTGCGCAGCTTGACGTTGTAGTCGCCGTCTTCGGTCGATGGCCGGAACTTCAGTTCCTTGATCTCGACCTGCTTGGTCTTGCGCTTGGCCGCATGCGCCTTTTTCTGCATCTCGAACTTGAACTTGCCGAAGTCCATGATGCGGCAGACCGGCGGATCGCCGTTCGGCTGGATTTCGACCAGGTCGAGCCCGGCGTCCTGGGCCATGTTGAGCGCTTCGTCGCGCGACAAGATGCCGACCTGTTCCCCTTCGGCGCCAATCACGCGTACCCGCGGAACACGAATCTCCGTGTTCTTGCGGTTGGTCTTTTCGGTGCTGATAGTGCAACCTCCACAAAGCCTGCGAAATCAACGATCCGCGCATGGCATTCAGGCGGGGCCATGAGCATGTGAAACGGGGCTGCGGATTTTATAGGCAAACCCCAGGCGGCGCAAGGAATCCGTGCGCCGACAAGGGTTTGCGGGTTATTTCTCCGCGTACAGACGCTCCACGAATCGAGCCAGCGGCATCTGCCCAACGTCCTCGCCCGCACGCGTGCGCACGGCGATGAGTCCCTGCTCCTTCTCGCGCTCGCCAATCACCAGCAGATACGGCACCTTCTGCAGCGTGTGTTCGCGGATCTTGTAGCCGATCTTCTCGTTGCGTGTGTCCGCCTCGACGCGGAAACCCTGTTTTTGCAGCTCGGCGACGACCTGGGCAACGTAATCG
>JAJXWU010000048.1 GCA_021781425.1 Pseudomonadota bacterium | reverse complement strand
CCGACCGCAGGCACTGGCGAATCCGGCTGCCTGCGCGGACTACCTGCGCGCCCGCATCGGCGCCTATCCTTATGAGGTATTCGCCTGTGTGTTTCTCGACAACCGCCATCGCCTACTCGCCTTCGAGGAACTGTTCCGCGGCAGCATCGACGGCGCCAGCGTGCATCCGCGCGAAGTGGTGCGGCGTTGCCTGGCGCACAACGCCGCGGCGGTGATCCGTCGGGTGAGGATGCGGCGTTGCCGCCGCACCCTCCCCTAAGAACCGGACATGATGGTTTCCTCTCATCCGGCTCAAGCCGTTACAAAGCCCAGCCAAGAGGCCGAGCCGATCAACCACAACGAAGCGGTGGGGGATGTGCACGTCGACGCGATTGTCCCGCCCGTCCTCGACGGTCCTCAAAGTACGCACGCCATGCCGGGTCGTAGGGATTGGCCTCGCCCCGGATTTTCAGGTGGCGCCGGATAAGCGTCTTGTTGGCACACACCAACGTCAGCCAGTCGCGGTGTCCTGCGGCGGTATACTTTCCCGTGTCGGCCGCGAAGCGCCAGCGTCGCCCGCCCACTGGGTGCCAGTAACGATTCAGCACCCAATCGGCGTTCTTCATCTGATGCCTGCGTTGCGCCCATCGCCAAAGACGATGCCAAAGTACGAGATCCACTTTCCGGAAAGTGCGCGTCGCCACAATGTGACGGTGAAACATGCACCAGCCGAGCAAGACTCGGTTAAGCGCATAGATCAGATCAGACTGTGACGCAGCCCCGTTCAAGCGGATGATGCTCCGAACCTTTTCCAAGAACGTATGCACGTTCTTTCGCGAAGGTGTAACCAGCAATTTGCCTCGATATTTGCGCAAATGCTGGCCGAGAAAGTCGAACCCTTCGTCGATATGGGTGATGCGGGTCTTCTCCGGCGAAAGTTGCAAACCTCGCTCGGCTAAGAATCGCTCAACCAACGGTCTGACCTCGTTTTCCAGAATCTCGCGTGAGGTTCCGGTGATGACGAAGTCATCCGCATATCGGACAAGATTGACCTTGGGGTTGAATCTGCCGCGACCTTGGCCCGTTCTGACGAAACGGGCGCGCAGTACGCGCTCAAGTCCATCCAAAGCCATGTTCGCCAGTACCGGCGAGATGACCCCGCCTTGCGGCGTGCCCTCATCGGTCGGGAACAGGGTTCCGCTTTCAACGTAACCGGCCTTCAACCAGCGTCCCAAAATCGCCTTGTCCGTCGGAATGTTGTCGTGCATCCAATCGTGACTGATGTGATCAAAACACCCCACGATGTCGCCTTCGAACACCCATACGGGAGCGGTCTTGCGGCTGAGCAGTTTGAAGCACTGCTCGATTGCATCCGCTGTCGATCGCATCGGCCGGAAGCCATACGAGTTGGCATCCGCTGTTGTTTCCGCGATGGGGTCGAGTGCCATGAGGTATAGCGCCTGCATGGCTCGATCCCGCATCGTTGGAATGCCCAGAGGACGCCTCTTCCCATTGGCTTTCGGGATGTAAACGCGCCGAAGCGGTTGCGGCTGGTATCCACGCCGTCGTAGCGATCCTATTGCTCGTGCCTTGGCCTCCGGCGAGCGCCAAACCAGGCCGTCGACGCCGGAGGTGTCCTTGCCTTTGTTCTCCGTCACTCGTTTCACAGCCAAGGCGCGGCCACTGAAGGAGTGGGTGAGCAGCCATTGCAGCGCTTTCGCTTTGCCATGACGACTCTCCTGTGTTGCCTTGACGATACGCGCTTGCAGCCGTCGCGCGTGGTGCTTGCAGCGCGACCAATCGATCCGGTCCCATTGCTGCATCCCGCGGGAGGGTGCACACGCAGCAGAGGCTGCGTTCATTTGCCATTCCCTCCGAAGACATTTCTACAAACTTTCTCGTCACGAACGACCCGCTGGAAGTGGGCCCGCTTTCGCGGCGGCGTGATGTTGTCGTTACCAACGCAACGCCTATCCGATCCATTACAGATCGGCCTTCGCTTTCTCCAGCATCCTCTACCCGCCACCCCAACGGCGGCCCTTGCGGGCGCGCTTGCCTTCCTGCGAAGGCGAGATGTCGGGCTTACCGTGTTCCGCATTGAGGACACGAGTGGGTTAGTCCCTGCCAATACACCGACGGTCTTAGTGTCCGTGTGCTCCCAGTGCACAGGGGGAGCATCCGACCGCGTTACCATTTTGGCCTGAGCCTTGAACAGCATCTTGTGGCTCGACTGATTTTGACGGTGCCTGACGGCAGTTCACTTTCGTTGGACATACCACTCAGCCTAGCCCCCAAGCCGCGTGATGCTTGCAGCCTCAACGGATTCCTCGCGGTCGCCGCTGTGCGTGAATTGCAGGAGTACATTGTCTCGACAGCTTCGGACCCGGCAGTTGCCCGCCACGCCCGTGTCGATAGGCTACTGCGCACGGAAGCGCAGGTTCGACTTACAGTTCTCCTTTCCATATCGAACAATCCTCAACGCGACTTCACGTCGCACTCGCCCATAACCATCCCTCCGGCGTCGCCGAACCGAGCCAGGCCGATCGCGCCATCACCGCCGATCTGAAGCGCGCGCTGGAGCTGATCCAGGTCCGCGTACTCGATCATTTCATCGTCGGCGCCGGCGCGCCGATGTCGTTCGCGGCCCGCGGCTTGCTCTAGCGCCGTTCGGGCTATACTCCGGCGCGGGAGGATGAGCGCGCGTGATTTTCCGATATCCCACGCAGTTTCCCGCGGACGCCGTCGAACGCCGCGTGCCGGACGCGGCCACGGCGCGAGCGCTCGTGCGCGAGCGCAATCCGCAACTGCTGGAATTGCTTGCCTATCGGCGCGAACGCTTCGCCGCGTTGATTGCCGCACGCAGCGATCATCCGCCGGTCGCAGACGCCGAAGATGCCGTGCTGATGGCGTTCTGCCGGCTCGCGTTCCGGCATGGCAGTTGGGGCGACGACTTCCATGCCTACCACAACGAAGGCCACATCTTCGAGATTCTCGGTCCGCGTCTGGAACGCCTTATCGACGCGATCGGCATCGATTCGCTGAGCCTGCGCGACTGGTTCCTGCTTGCGCTATTCGCTGCGGCGCACGATCTGCGTCAGCGCGAAACACCACAATTCTTCGCCGGCATCGGCGGCAACGAGCGTGCCAGCATCGAGGAAACCTTCCGCATCCTGCGTGCCTGCGGTTTCAGCGTGGAACGCAACGCCGAAGTCTTCATCGGCGTCGAATTGATGATCGCCGGCAGCACGTTCGACGCGCGCCCACCACCGCCCGCACTGGAGTTGAACAGCGCCGAAGTCGTGGTCGAATCCGGCGGCGCCCTGGCGCAGAAGCTCGACGCCAAGCTCGACAAGCATGCGCCGGGCTGGCAGGACGATCCGCGCATCACGCATGCGCTCGAATTGGCAGCGATCGCTGCCGATCTGGATACCGCGAACGTCGCCGAGGCATTCCCGTTGTTCATGGCCAGCGCCGAACGCCTGTGCCTGGAACGCGAGATGCGCAGCCATCGCGATCCGGCCAACGCGGCGGCGGCGCAGCCGATGCTGAATTTCCTGACCACCGGACAGGAACACTATTTCTTCGACCTGCACCGCTTCAGTTCCAGCGCGGGCCGCGCTGCTTTCGCCGCCGCCAAACAGACAAATGTCCTGCCGATGCGCGGACTGATCCGGGACCTGCGGGCGGCCGTGCCCGCGCCGCGCACCGGCATCGAGGTGTTGGCGGCGTTTCGCGCGTTGACGGCAAAAGCGCATTAGCGGTCACGGCGAAGGTCTGGATTCGGCGTCAGAATGCGTTTTTCGCTGTGGATTTATACACAATGCGGCATTCGCCGCATTGTGCCAAATTGCCAAATTTTGTCACTCGACTGCAGCAATATTTCTTCTGTACAATCAATGAGATGGACGAATAATGCGCGTACATGGCCTAACCCGTTGCAATCCGGCCTCTATTTTGTCGCCAATCGCGCCGCATGATACACACACAGTTATCCACAGGCTGAAAACCGCATTGCAATGCGGTTTTCCTCATGACCGTACGCAGACGCCTTTGGCGCACGCATCGCGCCGACTACAATAGTGCGCGATTTCCGGAAACCTCCTGCGTGAAAGACTCCCTGCACCAACTCGTCCTGCAGGCCATCGCGCGCCTGCGGGAACAAGCCGTATTGCCCGCCGACGCGGCGGCGCCGTTTGTCATCGAACGCACGCGCGGCGCCGGACACGGCGATTTCGCCACCAACGCCGCGCTGCTGCTGGCCAAGTCCGCGCGCACGAATCCGCGCGCGCTGGCACAGGCGCTGGTGACGGCATTGCCGCAAAATCCACAAATTGCAAAAGTGGAAATCGCCGGCCCGGGCTTCATCAATTTCTTTCTCGCGCCGGCCGCCTGCCACGCCGAAGTGCGGCGCATCCACGCCGATACCGACAAATACGGACGCAACGGCTCCGGGCGCGGACGCGTCGCCGGCGTCGAATTCGTCTCCGCCAACCCGACCGGACCGCTGCACGTCGGCCACGGCCGCGCCGCGGCGATCGGCGACTGCATCGCACGCGTGCTCGACGCAAACGGCTGGAACGTCAAACGCGAGTTCTACTACAACGACGCCGGCGTACAGATCGGCAACCTCGCACTGTCGGTGCAGGCACGCGCCAAGGGCCTCGCGCCCGGCGACGCGCGGTGGCCCGCGGATGCCTACAACGGCGACTACATCGCCGATGTCGCGCAAGCCTATCTCGATGGCGCCAGCGTCGCGGCGGACGGTCGGATCATCGCCGGTGCGCGCGACCCGGACGATCTCGATGCTATCCGACGCTTCGCCGTCGCGTATCTTCGCCGCGACCAGAACGCGGATCTCGCCGCGTTCGGCGTCGCGTTCGACGTGTACTTTCTCGAATCCTCGTTGTACGCCGAAGGTCGCGTGGACGAAACCGTGCGCGAACTCGTCGCCCACGGCCACACCTACGCCGAAGGCGGCGCACTGTGGCTCAAGACTACGGACTTCGGCGACGACAAGGATCGCGTCATGCGCAAGTCGGACGGCAGCTACACCTACTTCGTGCCGGACGTGGCCTATCACTACAGCAAATGGCAGCGCGGCTACGAGCGGGCGATCACCGAACTCGGATCCGACCATCACGGTTCGCTGGCGCGGGTGAAGGCCGGTTTGCAGGCGCTGGACTGCGGCATCCCGAAAGACTGGCCCGAGTACGTGCTGCACCAGATGGTCACGGTGATGCGCGGCGGCGAAGAGGTGAAACTATCCAAGCGCGCCGGCAGCTATGTCACCTTGCGCGACCTGATCGAGGAAGCCGGGCGCGATGCGACGCGCTATTTCCTGATCGCGCGCAAGGCCGATTCGCAACTTGTGTTCGACATCGATCTGGCGCGTTCACAGTCGAACGACAATCCGGTCTACTACATTCAATATGCACATGCACGCGTGTGCAGCGTGCAGCGCCAGCTCGCCGAGCGCGGCTTCGCCTGGAACCGCGACAACGGCCTGACGCAGCTGGCGCGTCTGGACAACGCGCACGAGAGCGCGCTGATGACGGAGCTGTCGCGCTATCCCGAAATCGTCGAAGCCGCTGCGACGAATCTGGAACCGCATCTGCTGGCGCAGTACCTGCGCGAACTCGCGAACGCGCTGCACACGTACTATCACGCCCACCAATTCATCGTCGACGACGTCGACCTGCGCGACGCGCGCCTGGCCCTGATCACGGCGGCGCGCCAGGTGCTGCGTAACGGACTCGACCTGCTGGGGGTGTCAGCACCGGAGAGCATGTAACGGGAACCTCGAAAACCTGCTGCGCTCGATTGCTTGTGCGCTGGCGGTGCTCGAAATCCGCATTTACTGTCAAGTAAACTCCGCTTCCTGCGCTCCGGCAGCGCACAATTTCTTCACTGACTACGGCTTTTCAAGGCTTCCGAATGGCAGGCAAGCAACAGGCGTATCGCGGCAACGGCACACCGGGTTGGCCGGCCTGGGCCTGGCTCGGCATCGGCGTGGTGCTCGGCATCGTCTTGGCCATGCTCGTGCTGGTCCGCGACTGGGTACCACTGCTGCACAAATCCAATCTGCCGCGGCCCAACGCGCAGGCCGTCGCACCCAAGGCCAGCGACCAGACCATCGCCGATGCTGCCAAATCTCCGCCGCCGAAAAAGACCTTCGATTTCTATTCCGTGCTGCCGGAAATGGAAGTGGTGATTCCGGACGCCGAACTTTCCGCCAAGGCCAAGGCCGAGCAGGCGCGTCAGGCGCTGGCCGCTTCGCAGGCGCAGGCGCAACCGGCCGGCACGTCGGCCGGCACTACACCTGCTGCGTCGGCCGAACCGGGCAGTGGCTACATGCTGTTGGCCGGTTCCTACGCAGACGCGCACGCCGCCGACGAATCCAAGGCCAAGCTCGCCCTGCTCGGCATCGTCGCCAAGGTGCAGCCGGTCACCATCAATGGCAAGACCTGGAACCGCATTCTGCTCGGCCCCTACGCCGATGCCAGCGCGACCGAGGCGGCCAAGAAGACGCTTGCCGACAACGGCATCAAGGCGATTCCGATCAAGGCAACGGCGAATCCGTGATCACTGGAAGCCGTTCTTGAAAATGCCGTCGAGCGCGAACACCCACAGATTCCCGCCATCGTCGACTACGTATAGCCTGCCGTTGACGACGATGGGGCTCTGCCAGTGCACGCCGCTCAGAGACGACGCGCTTTGCCAAATCTGCGCGCCAGTCGTTGCATCGAGTGCAACAATGTCATTGCCGTTGAGCGTCTGGTAATACACCGTACCGTTGGCAACGATCGGCGAAGTGCCGGCACCACTCGTGCTCGTCCACTGCTGCACCAGCGACGGCACACCCGCTGTGACGACGACCTTATACGCCGCGAACGTGGCGGAAAGGTTGGTTACGTAAACCCAGGTCGATGCGTCGGCCGGATTCACCCACACCGCAGGCTGTGCGCGAATTTCGCCGCCCCCGGCGTCTTGTCCCCCGCTCGACGAGGTGTCGTTGCAATTGGCCGCCGTAACCGAAGAATCCAGCGGTTGCGATTGCAGCGAGCCACCGGCAAGTCCTGGCGCGCCGTGTCCGCTCATGTTATCAAGGCGGATCAGCCGCACGCAGCCATCCTTGCCGGCAATGACGCCCAAATGGGTATACGAACTTCCGTTCGGCGCGGGAACGAGGGCGACCGCGTTCGAGCCCAGATCGGCATCATTGGTGTTTAGATTCGAGTAGGTCGAAGGAGTGTAGCTGTCGACCGGATTGCCGCCTCCTGATCCGGTGCCTTGCGGGTTGAGCGCCAGCACGGTGTCCCCCCAATAAAAATTGGTCGGGTCGAATGCAGAATTCCCCGTCGTGATGAAAACGCGGTTTGTGGCCGGGTCGTATATGGCGCCCGGACGTCCCCAGATGCCGCTTTGTACTTGCGCGCAATCGTTCTGGCCGGAACCGCTGGTACTGCCGTTTTCTATGAAGTGGATTGTCAGCCCGCTGCAAAGAGTGTTGAACACGTTCTGTGTGCCATTGGCGAGATCGATCGTCGTGAGATGCCCTTGATAGTCGCCGCCGTCACCGATGTAGCCATTGGTCACCGCATAAAGGAAAGTTCCGGCAGGCGTTGCGTTGATCGACAATCCTGCAGCGTCCTTTTCAACACCTGGCTTCAACGTGGAAAGTTCCGGCCACCCCCCACTCTTAATTTCGGTTCCATTGCCGACCTGATACTTGTGCACGTATCCGTCTAGACCGTAGGCATAAACGTATTGCTTGCCGGGATCGACGACCGACGAACCGGTGGTCAGCGTTCCGGCTCCGGTCGGTTGCTTCGACCACACCACCTTCAATGTGGTCGAGTCCGCGTCAAGCGCGAGCAACGTGCCGTTCTTGGCGACGATGAACAGGACATTCTTCACGCCCGATGCAGTGGCAACATTGCCGAGATAAACCGGCGCGCTGTCGGCCGCGGTCGGCAGGCTGTAGTTGTAAAGCAGGAAGTTGCCGGCCGTCGAATAGCCGGTCTCGGCACGATTGAAGCCGCTATGCGCCGGATCGAAACCGAACTGCAGCCAGTCGGTGGCGTGCACCGATATGGTTCCGCAACCGATTCCCGCAACCGCGACGACTGACCGGACCAATGGATTTGTGCGCATGGCATGCCCCGGCTCGATGAGACGCAAGACCCCTGCGCCACGCAAACTAGCATTGCAATTGCTTCGTTTCCGTGAAGATGCGCACGCAGGCAGCCTCGCAACCGCCATGCCAGCGTGTTTTCCGCTATCGTTGTGTTTTGCATCGGAACACCGACATGACCGCGAAAACTGTCCTCGTCACCGGCGCCAGCGCCGGATTCGGCGCCGCCACCGCGCGACGTTTCGCCCAGGCCGGCTGGCGCGTAGTCGCCTGCGCGCGGCGCGCCGATCGGTTGCAACGCCTTGCCGGCGAATTCGGCGCCAATGTGCACACCGCCGCATTCGACATCCGCGATACGAATGCGCTGCGCGCCACGCTCGACTCGCTGCCCGATAACTTCCGCGGCATCGATGTGCTGGTCAACAACGCCGGTCTCGCGCTCGGCACCGCCAAGGCGCAGGCCTGCGATCTGGCGCAATGGCGGCAGATGATCGATACCAACATCACCGCGCTCGCCACGCTCACGCACGCACTGCTGCCGCAACTGATCGAACGCCGCGGCGCGATCGTCAACGTGAGTTCCATTTCGGCGAGCTATCCGTATACCGGCGGCAATGTCTACGGCGGCACCAAGGCCTTTGTCACCCAGTTCTCGCTGGGCCTGCGCTGCGACCTGCACGGCACCGGCGTGCGCGTCACTTCGGTCGAGCCCGGCATGGCCGAAACCGAATTCACCCTCGTGCGCACCGGCGGCGACCAGGCTGCATCCGACAAGCTTTATCAGGGCGCACACCCGATCACCGGCGACGACATCGCCGAAACCATCTGGTGGATCGCCAACCTGCCCGCGCATCTCAACGTCAATCGCATTGAAGTGATGCCGGTGACGCAGTCGTTTGCGGGGTTTCAGGTGGTGCGGGATTGACGGCCCGGCAGGGTCAGCTTTCGGCGAGATAGGTGTAACCGGTCAACCCCGCCTCAAGCGCGGCGAGCAAGCGCTGCGCTTCCTCGCCGCCGATGCCAGCATGTGCGACTTTGCCGCGATACGCCGCACGTAACTCGTCGAGGCGGTAGCCGACATAATCGAGCATCACGTCGGTGGTATCGCCGCGCTTGACGTGCGAGAACGCGTAGCCGGATTCGGTCAGACGCACGTTCACCGCATCGGTGTCGCCGAACAGATTGTGGATGTCGCCGAGCGCTTCCTGATACGCGCCGACGAGGAAGATGCCCAACCGATACGGTTCGCCTGCCTGCGGCGCATGCAGCAGCAGGCTCACGTCGACGCCGTCGGCATCCACGTAGGCATCGATGCGTCCGTCGGAATCGCAGGTCAGATCCGCGATCACGGCGCGGCGCTCGGGCGCGCGATCCAGCCCTGCGATCGGCACGATCGGAAAAATCTGGTCGATCGCCCAGGCATCCGGAATCGACTCGAAGATCGAGAAGTTGACGAAATACTTGTCGACGAGTTTTTCGTTCAACTCATCCAGCGCCTGCCGGTGCGCGCGTTCCTCCGGTTTCAGGCGCGAACGCAAGATGTTGACGATGGCGTAATACAGATCGTCCAGGCGCGCACGCTGGCGCAAGCTGAGCGCGCAATGCGCGAACTGCGCGTGGCCTTCGCTCCATTGCTGTTGCGCTTCGTGATACAGCTCGATCAGCGATCGCGTGCCGAGGGCGGCGTGGACTTCGCGCAGATGCCGCAGCACCGCGGGTTCGTCCGTCTCGCTGGGCGGTACGCGGCCTTCCGGCGCACGTTCGATGTCGCTGACGTTGACCACCAGCACGGCGTGATGCGCGACCATCGCGCGACCGGTCTCGCTGATCACATGCGGCGCTTTCAGAGCGTGTGCCGCACACGCCTCGGCCAGTGGTTGCACCACGGTCGCGGCATATTGGTCGAGTCCGTAGTTGATCGAACAGGTCGAGCGCGAGCGCGTGCCTTCATAATCCACGCCGAGGCCGCCGCCGACATCGACGTAGCCGATCGGCAGTCCCATTTTGCACAATTCCACAAAGTAGCGCGTCGCCTCGCGCATGCCGGCAGCGATGTCGCGCACGTTGGAAATCTGCGAGCCCATGAACACGTGCAGCAATTGCAGCGCCTGGGTGAGATTCGCGGCCTTCAATTCGTCGATTAGGGTGAGCAGTTGCCGCGGGGTCAGACCGAACTTGGATTTCTCGCCGCCCGTGTTCTGCCACTTGCCGGCGCCGAGGCTAGTCAAGCGCATGCGCACGCCGAACAGCGGTTGCACGCCGAGTGCGCGCGCTTCTTCCAGCGCGGGCGCGAGTTCCGAAGGTTTTTCGATCACGATGAACACGCGCAGGCCGAGCTTGCGTCCGATCAACGCCAGGCGCAGGTATTCGCGATCCTTGTAGCCGTTGCAGATCACGATGCTCTCAGGTTTTGCCATCGCCAGCACCGCCATCAATTCCGGCTTGGAGCCGGCTTCCAGGCCAAAGCCGCCGTCGCCTGCGCGCGCCAATTCGCTGACCACGCCGTGCTGCTGGTTGACCTTGACCGGATACACCGCGCTGTAGCTGCCGGAATAATTCAACTCGCGCATCGCCTGCGCGAACGCGGCCTGCAATCGACCGAGCCGGTGCGTGAGGATATCGGCGAAACGCACGAGCAGCGGCAGGTGCGAACCTTGCGCGCACGCGGTGTCCACGATCTCGGACAGGGCCAGCTCGGGACCGTCCGCACCACGCGGATGCACGGTCAGCCGGCCGGCGGTATCGACATCGAAATAGTTTTCGCCCCAATTCGCGATTGCGTATTGGGCGCGGGCGACATCAACGTTCCAAGCGTTCGTCATCGTGGCTCTCCGGATAACGAGTTTTCAGAACGTCGCAGCGGCGGGCCTTGACGCAACGTGACGATCGTTTCCGTTCGCGCTGAGCGTAGCTTGCGCCGCAAGCGAAGTCATAGCGCATGCCTTTCGACTTCGGCGCTTCGCACCTACGCTCAGGGCGAACGGTGACCGTACTGGCAACCGGAAGCCTGAAACGCCGCGGGGTTGCCGGTAGGTATTGTAACGCCGTGCCCGCACGCATCGGAACCGGTACAATCCCGGCCCCTTTTCCGAGCCGAAGATTGGCCATGACGACACAGCAATGGTTCAACGAGCAACACGATTATTCCGGCTCGTCCATCGGCTTCCGCGTCACGCAACGCCTGCACACCGAACAGACGCCGTTCCAATCCATCGAGATCTGGGACAGCACCGACTGGGGCAAGCTGATGGTGATCGACGGTTGCATGATGGTCACCACGCGCGACAATTTCTTCTACCACGAGATGATGGCGCATCCGGCACTGTTCACGCATCCGCGCGCCCGGCGCGTGGTCGTCATCGGCGGCGGCGACTGCGGCACGCTGCGCGAAGTGCTCAAGCACGACGAGGTGGAAAGCGCCGTGCAAGTCGAGATCGACGAGCGCGTGACACGGCTGGCGGAACAATACTTTCCCGAGCTGTGCGAATCGAACAACGACCCGCGCGCGCAATTGCTGTTCATCGACGGCATCAAATGGATGGCCGAATGCGAGCCGGAGACGCTCGACATCGTGATCGTGGATTCCACCGACCCCATCGGCCCGGCACAGGGACTGTTCAACGAGGCGTTCTACCATTCGTGCCTGAAGGCACTGCGCCACGGCGGAATTCTGGTGCAACAGAGCGAATCGCCGCTTGCGCATCTGCCCCTGCTCAAGGACATCCGCAAGGCGATGAAGGGAGCCGGCTTCCAGGCGCTGCGCACGCTCACCTTTCCACAACCGTGCTATCCCACCGGTTGGTGGAGCGCCACGCTCGCGCGCAAGGGCGTCGATCTTTCCGACTTCCGCGAACGCGGCGCCGAGATGAAGCAGTTCGCGACGCAGTACTACAACGCCGAAATCCACAAGGCCGCGCTGGCTAGCCCTGAGTTTTTGCGGGATGCCCTAGGGGATTGAATTCCCGCCGTTTGCTATATTTCGGATCGAGTTGTCACCTGAGTAATGCCATGCGATTTGTTTCGGGATTGTGCGCCGTTGCTCTGACTGCGTTAGCCTGCTTCAGCAACGCGGTGCCGGCGAAGGATGTGGACGATGTCCCGTCGCCCGATCGCAAGGCATGGATGGCTTACCAGCAGAATATGTTCGATGCGCTGAGCACAAGCCAGGATCCGCATGATTGGGTGATTGCGTCGATCATTCATTTCGCGGGCTCATCGGCAAGCGAGCGGAAAGCCGGCGGCGATTTGCTCGAGCGCGCCGCCCAAGCACTGCCCGATGACGCGCCAACGCAATGGCTGGCCATCCAACTGTGTCCAACGGTCAAAACGCCCCCCGTCTGCGACAGCGCCATGACCACGCTGGAGCGTATTGAGCCGGACAACGCCGCCGTATGGCTGCAAGCGCTCAATCGCGCGGCTTTGCTGCGTGATGTGGTGGGGGTTGAAGTTGCACTCGAGCGCATGGCGGCAAGCACGCACTTCGACGATCATTTACTCGATTTCCAGAAGCGCCTGGTGGTTGTCTACCAGCGATTCCCGCCGACCTCAGCCATGTCGGACGACTTGCACAGATTGAGGGCTGGATTTTCCGAAGCCAATTTTGGCTATGTCGCTGCGATCGCGATCACCAATGCAATGATGCTGCCCACCTATCAGCACCTGATACGCGCATGCACCATCGACGCCGAGCTCGGATTGCATGTAGAGCGTTCGGCCGATTGCGCAAAGGTCGGCAGGATGCTTGGACTTCATGGTCCGAACCTCGTCGCCAACCGGATCGGCTTCGCCGTGTTGCGCGTTTCGCGCACCTGGAACGACGCCGATGTACAAGCCGCGCGCGAAGTCGATTGGGCCTGGATGCAAGCGCCGCGACCCAACGTTTCACACTCAGCCACTGTCGGCATGCAATACGAACAAGATTGGGCCAATTCGGGAAGCGAGATTGGCGCACTTCGTCTGGCGATGTCCCGTGAAGGAGTGGCCACGCTTCCGCCAGCCGATTGGGTCGACAATTCCTCGCCGTTCTCCGAGAAACGCCTTGCAGATGACCGGCGCTACGCCGCCGAGCACGCCGCCAATCCGTTCTGATCAGTCTCTGCGTCGCCAGCGGCGCCAGCGACGCGTGGCGAACAAATCCGCGTGGTCGAGCAACCGTGCCGCCACGAGCGATTCGCCAGCGATGAGCAGTGCGCCGAGCGAGCCGATCAACAGGCCCGGGCCGGGCAGCACAAGCAGCACCACGCCGAGCGCGATCAGGGTCACGCCAACGCTGACGACCAACAGCGTTCGAACCATGTGCGGGCGCTGACGCATGCGCGCGTGATGCGCGCGGAAGCGCGTGCCGCTGCGGGCTTGGATGAAATCGTGCAATTGGCGGCGCAGTCGGGAGAACATGGGGTTCGGTTCGCGGCACTCGCCACGATTCAGCTCTCGATTTTGCGCAGCAGATCGAAATCGCTGTCGCAGTGCTCCAGTTCCACGCCGTGATGACGCGCGCAGGCCGCGATCAACAGGTCAGTAGCCGGAACACTGATGCCGCCGGTACGCGCCTTGCGCGCAAGTTCGTATGCCAGCGCCCAAACCTCATCCGTGATGGCGAGCGCGGGCAACAGGCGTTCGAAATCGCGTAGCGCTTTTTTTTCCTGCGCGCCGCTCGCGCCATTCCACAGCTCCAAACGCACCTGCGCGCACCAACACGCGTCACCCGCCTGCAACGCGGCGACGACGCGCGCGCGCGCGGCCGCGTCGCCGCGCGGACGCAACAGGTGGATCCACGATGAGGTATCGACCAGGATCACGTCGGCTCAGCCCTTGCGTCGCTGCCGCGCCAGCTCTTCCACGCTGATGAGTCCGTCACAGGTGCCGGCGTACTTGACCAGTTCCGCCATGCGCTTGCGCCGGTTGAAATCGGCCAGCGCCGTGACCACGGCTTCGCGCTTGGTGCGCGCGCGGGTAAAGCGCATCGCGTCGGCGAGCTCTCTTTCAGGAATATCGATAGAGGTTTTCATGCTTCCATTTTAGCACGATTCGGAATCCTGTAGCAGCAATCCAAGATTCCTGCGCGAACGTCGTTTGCTGCGAGCCTGTCGTTGGGGAGGATCGTCACCCACCCCCTGTTAGGGCAACCGAATTGTGAACCGTCCCGAATAATCGGCACGCAACTCACACACGGTGCGCGCCATGAGATTTGATTACGCTCACCCGCGCCAGCGCGCCCACACATGGGCTGCATGCAAATCCGCACGATCAAGCAGACGCGCTGCAAATGCTGATTCACCGGCGATCAAGGCAGCGCCGACGAGTCCAGTGAGCAACCCTGGGCCCGGCAATACCAGCATCAACAATCCCAGTGCCAGCAGCAGCAGGCCGAGTCCGACCGCGAGCACCGTGCGCCAGGCGTGACGGCCCTCGCGCATGCGCGCGTGATGTGCGCGGAAGCGTGCACCACGCGGCGCGGCCATGAATCGGTTCCAGCTGTGTCGCAATCCGGCAAACACGCGTTTCCCCCAGACCGAATTCCGTTGATGCAGGCCGATCGTCCCGGATTCAAGCCGAACCCGTCGTGAACCGGCCGCCCGCGCAGGCGCCGAGGCACGGGCCACGGCGATTTAGCCCACACTCAAGCACGTCGGCTACACTGCCCGCCTGCTTTTTCGAGGACTCGTCGCCATGCCACGCAGTATACTTTTCGCCATCACCCTGATCGCCGCGCCCGCTTTCGCGCAACCGTTCGCGCCGGACGCCGGCAGGGCCCCGCCCAGCCCGGAAATGCCGCCGGCCCAGGTGCTGGCGCAATTCCATCACGACGAGATCAATCTGCTCGCGTTGCGTGGCGACGCGCATTCGCTGCTCGCCGCGGCATTGATGGCGCAGGCCGATGCCGGCGATCCGTCGCGGCCCAGGGTGCTGCAAACCCAGGCCTTGCTCGCGCGCGCGCAAAAGGCGACCGATGCGGATGCGCTGGTCTGGTGGGTCACGGCCGCACACGATTGTCACGGCAAGTCGAAAAACTGCCCGCGCGAAGAGACCCAGGCGCAACTGGAAAAGGCCGATCCGGCCAACGCCGCGGTGTGGCTTTGGGCACTGCAGCGCGCTCGTCAAGCCGGGGACGAGACAATCGCACGCGCGGCATTGACCAGCGCCGCACAAGCCGCGCGCTTCGACGATTATTTCGGTTCGCTCACCGTGGTGCTGTACCAGGCGGCCGGGATTCTGCCCGTGGAGGAAAACATCCTGCGCGCGAGCAACCAGGCCGACGTGAGTCCGGCGGGATTCAAGCTGACCTACGCCGCCAACGTCGCCATCGCCTTGCCGCATCCGTATCTGGACGCGCTCAACGCCGCCTGCAAGGACGCCGCGACCGATGCCGGAGTCGCGCAGGATTGCATCGCCGTGGCGCAAAAGCTGGCCGACAGCGGCAGTCTGTTCACGCGCGGCTTCGGCCTGCGCCTGCTGCTGCAACTCATCCCCGGCGGCGCCGCGCACGATACCGCGGCAGTGCGTGCGCGCACGCTGGCGTGGCGCATGCAGCACATCGGCGAACTCGGCGCGCGCCTCGCCGACGACAGCCGCGTGACCGGCATCTATATGCAAGCCCTGAGCGCCAGCGGCCGCGAAAGTGACGCGGTGGATGCTGTGTTGCACAATCAGGGCGTGGCGCCGGAGCCGCCCGCGGATTGGCAGGCGCCCGTTGCCGAATCTCCCGCGCAACCCTGATCGGCTTCCGCAATTTGCGCGGGCGTTGTACGCTTGGCCGACCCCGCTGATCCGGAGACACGCGCATGCGCAAGATTCTGGTGGCCAGTTCCAAGGGCGGTTGTGGCAAGACCACGATAGCGACCAACCTCGCTGCGCATTTCGCGCAGGACGGCAAACGCACCGTGCTGGTCGATGCCGACCGTCAAGGATCGAGCATGCACTGGGCGGAAAAGCGCGCCGGCCTGCCCGCGCCGGTGCTGGCGCTGTCGGGCCTGCGCGCCGAGTGGCGCGAGAAAATTCCGCCGGACGCCCAGATCGTGGTCATCGACGGCCCGGCCGGCATCCGCAGCGGCGAGTTGGCGGAACTCGCGCACGATGCCGACGCGCTGCTGATTCCGCTACTGCCCTCGCGTATCGATCTGGAAGCAAATGAACATTTTCTGCAGGAAGTCTCGCGCCTGGGTCGGGTCAAGCGCGAATCGCTGGCGGTGGGCATCGTCGCCAATCGCCTGAAACCCTGGACCACGGCCTCGCAGGAAGCGGTCGAGGAAATCAAACGCCTGCCGTATTCACTGGTCGCGCAACTACGCGATACGCAGGGTTATGTGCTGGTCGCGGGACTGGGCAAGAGCATCTTCGATTACAACTCCGAGCTGATCCGTAGCCATCAGGAAGATTGGGCCAAGCTGCTGCGCTGGGTCAGGAAACAATGAACCGCGAGATCATCCTGCTGCGCCACGCCCACGCCGAGAATCCGGCGGCGGGACAAGACGATGTGGCACGGCCGCTCAGCTCGCGCGGCGTTGCCGAAGCCACGCAGGCGGGCGCGTGGCTGCGCCGGCAGGATTTGCGCGATCTCACCGTGCTCTGCTCTCCCGCGATCCGCGCGCTGCAGACCCTGGAACACGCGCTCGGAAAAGTCGACGCTGCGATCGAGCCGCGCATCTATGAAGCCACCGCCGGCGAACTGGATACGTTGATCGATGAACATGCCGAAGCGCCGCGCCTGCTTCTGGTCGGCCACAACCCCGGCTTCGAAACCTTTGTTGCCCTGCTTGCGACCGGCCAGTCCGGCGACTTCCGCGGCATGCCGCCGGGCGGCATCGCCTGGTTCGAAGTCGAAGGCGATGCGGAGCCCGGCGCGGGGAAACTGAAAGCTTTCTGGTCGCCGTAAGCGGTTGCCGCGCATGCGACTGCTCCGGATGCGGCCACTGCTGCTGTGTCTGGGCCTACTCGGTCCGCTTGCGTACGCTGCGCCGCCACGACATGCAATGCTGGCGCTGGACGGGGTGCGTTCACGGGCAAGCTTTACCGTGAAAGTGCTGTGGCTGATTCCGCTACACGGCGATTTCGGCAAGGTACAAGGCTCGCTCGATATCGATCGTTTCCGCGGCACCGCGCGCGTCGACGCGCACATCGACACCGACGACCTACGCATGCGCAGCAAGAATTACCAGACCTGGGCGAAATCGCCGGAATTCTTCGACGCCCGGCTTTATCCGCAGATCCATTTCGTGTCCGACGATTTCCCGCTCGTGCGCCTGAGCGCGGGCGGTGCGCTGGAAGGCACGTTGACGCTGCGTGGAGTGGCCAATCCTGTGCGCTTCCGCATCCTGCCGTCGGAATGCGCGCATCCGCTGAGCGGCGCCTGCGCCGTGCGCGCCGAAGGCGCCATCCGGCGCGGCGATTTCGGCATGCATTCGCGGCGCGGCACGCTGACCGACAAGGTCGCGTTGCGTCTGCGCATCTTCGTCTCCCCGGCACCGAGTCCGCCACCGTGAAGGGTGCGGCAATTGTCTTTGTGTCGACCTTCGCCGCGCTCATGCTCGGCGGCTGCGCAGTCGACCCGATCCATGCGCGCCGCGCGGCCGCAACCGCGGCCGCCGCGCAAGATCATGCGCTCACCTGCACCGCCGCCGACGCCTGCGCAATCGCCTCGCCTTATCAAGGCCTGGCCGCTGCCGCGCTGCGTGACTCGCGTCCCGGCGCGCCGGTGCATTACGTCAATCTGCTCGATCAGGGTGCGGATTCGCTCACTCTGCGCGTGCACCTGATTCGCGCCGCGCGCAAGAGCATCGACATCCAGACCTTCATCTTCGCCGAGGATGACGCCGGCTATCTCATGCTCGATGAACTGATCAAGGCCGCACGGCGCGGGGTCAAGGTGCGCGTGATCGTCGACCAGCTTTTCTCGCTCGACGATGTGGAGCTGCTCGCGCAACTGGCGCGCGCGCACGTGAACTTCGAGCTGCGCGTGTACAACCCGACGTTCCACAATGCGCGCACGCCGCCGCTGGAATTCGCCGCCGGCATCGTGTGCTGTTTCTTCCAGTTCAACCAGCGCATGCACAACAAACTGTTCCTGGTCGACGGCCGCATCGGCATCGCCGGCGGGCGCAACTACGAGAACCGCTACTTCGACTGGGACGACGATTTCGACTACCGCGACCGCGACGCGCTGGTCGCCGGTCCCGCCGCGCGGCAGATGGCGGCCTCGTTCGAGCGCTTCTGGCGCGACCGCCGCAGCGTGCCTCTGTCGCGCCTGCGCGACGTGTCCTCGCGCATCCTCGCCGATGGCCTGAATGCGAAGCCGTACGCCATGCATGCGTATCGCAACGCACAGCGTGTGGCGCGGTTGTCGCAACAGGCGGACGACACGAACTACATCCGCACGCATTTCGCCGATGCGGCCCTGCGCGTGGGCGACGTGGAATACTTCTCCGACGCACCCGACAAGTTCGACGAGCCCGACCAGCCGCGCGACGACGAGTTGAGCCGGCACATTCTGGAACTGTTCCAGGACGCAAAGTCGGAAATCGTGATGCAGACGCCGTATCTGGTGCTCAGCCGCACGGCACAGCGCGTTTTTGCCGAACAACATCGCCGCGAACCGCATCTGAAGATCGTCGTTTCGACCAATTCCCTGGCCGCGACCGACGCGTTCTACGTGTACGCGCTGTCTTACAAGCACAAGAAACGTTTTCTCAGACTCGGTTTCGAGATCCACGAGTTCAAGCCGTTTCCGGCCGAGGCGACGGCGCTGATTTCCGACTATGCCACGCTCGGCGACGGCGACGATGCGCCGCAACGCTACCACAAGTACGGCCGCGCCCCGCTGCGCGTGCACGGCGTGCGCGTGGGCTTGCACGCCAAGTCCATCGTCATCGACGGCGCGATCAGCCTGATCGGCTCGCACAACTTCGATCCGCGCTCGGACCACTACAACACCGAATCCGGTTTCATCATCCACGATCGCGCCTTCGCGCGGGTGCTGCGCCACTCGATCCTGCGCGACTGCGCGCCGGGCAACGCCTGGACCATCGCACGTCGCCAGGGCACGAACTGGATTAGCCGCCTGAATCGCGCGATCGGCGATTTCTCGGCGCGGCTGCCCCTGTTCGACCTGTGGCCGTACCGCTACGCGTCCAGTTTCGAACTGAACCCCGGTTGCAAGCCGCTGCCGCCGGGCGCGCCGGGCTTCTACGCCTGCTATACCGACGTGGGCGATTTCCCCGAGGTCGATCTGCCGCTCAAGACCATCTATACCCGCATCGTTACGGCCTTTGGCGCGGGTTTGCATTCGATCTTGTGAGCCAATTGACGTTATCGTCCGGGCTGGCTAGGCTGCACGTCCCGCCACCCAATCCAGGACGACGCCATGGCCCTTGAGTTTTCCATCGAGATCACCGACCAAGACCTGCCGTTCTTCATGGATGCGATGAAACGCGCCGAGCAGCGTGCGGCTGGCAAGAGTGCCCAGCAGATTCTGGACGATGCCGCGCAAACCTTCGCTAGCTCGCAGGCCCGGCAGATGCCGGAATTCGTGCGTTCGCGCCTGGCCGGCGTGGAGAACCTCATCGCCATGGCCGCCGACGAGGGCTGGAGCCTTGCGCCCGAGGACAAGAGCCGCGTGGTTTCGGCGCTGACGTATTTTTCCGACCCGGAAGACCTGATCCCGGACAACGTGCCGGTACTCGGTTTCCTCGACGACGCGATCATGATCGAAGTCGTGCAGGGTGTGCTCAGGCCCGAGATCGATGCCTACGGCGATTTTTGCGCCTATCGCAGCCAGGAAGCCGCTGCACGCGGCACCGACGCAGCCCGGCTCGGCCGCGAAGAATGGCTGGAAGACCGCCGTGCCGAATTGCAGGCGCGCATGCGCAGCCGGCGCCAGTCGTACGCGCCGAGCGGCAACTGGACGCCGCGGTTCAAGTTCACCTGAGGCAACTCATTGCGGTTTGGCGACCGCATTGCGCAGACGCTGCGAATTGATCCACGCCGCGATCGACGGCGCATCCGGCGGCGGTGCGCCGATCCAGGTGCTGGCCTCGCCATCCTCCCGATAACTCGCGACGCGATCGCCGTAATAGATGTCCACGCGGTTGCGGTTGTCGCCGCGTGCCTGCACCACATAGCGGGCAGGCGCGGGTTGCGGATCGAGGAAAATCCCCTTGAACGGCGTGCTGCAATAGTCCACGCCGAGGATGTGCGCCACGGACGCCGGAAAATCGGACTGCTGGAACGGCGCCTCCACGACCTTGGGCATATCGATGGCACCGGCCACGATCAGCGGGATGCGCGAAAACGCGCGCGCGCCGAATTTCGCGTATTCCTCGCGGCTGATCGGGGTCATGCTGTGATGGTCGCCGGTGATCAGGAGAATGCCGTTGTCGAAAAAACCGCGCTGCGCCAGTGCTTCGTGGAAATCGGTTAGCTGGTCGTCGACGTATCTGAACGTGCCTTCCGGATCGATCTTGCCCGTGCGCGGATTCACGAACGGCGGATGGCTGCTCACGGTCAGCAACACAGCCACGAACGGCCGCGGATCCCGACGCTGGTCCAGCCATTGCTCGAAGCGCCCGAACAAGGCCGCATCCTCGGCGGCGCCGAACTGACCTTTCGGCAAATTCGCGTAGTACGGATTCTCGTTGCCTTCGACATGGTCGAATCCCAGCTTGCGCAGCCAGGCGCCCGTGCCGAGGAACGCGAGGCTTTCGGTGGTGAAATGCGCAGCCTCGTAGCCGGCGCGGTGGGCGATGCCGGGCAAGGTGTCCGCGTCCGGCCCGAACGCGTCGAGCGAATACCAGTCGCGGCCCGGCGGGATCAGCGGCGGCCGACCGGTGACGACCGCGATTTCACCGCCGTCGGTGGTGAACCCGTTGGCATAAAACCGGGTAAAGTAATGATTCGCGCGCGCCAGCGCATCCAGCCGCGGCAACCAATCGCGCGGACCGCCGAGCAATTTGCTTTGATAGGCGGACAGGGATTCGGTAATGACAATGATGATGTTCCGACCGCTGCGCGTGCCGGCATCGCAGGTGCGCGGCAGACTCTTGTTGCGGCGCAATTGCGCCTGCGCATAGGCCGGCGAAAACGCGCGCGCGCGGCCCTGCGGCAAATTCACCTCGATGACGTTGCCTACGTATTCCTCATGGACGTAGCGTAGCGGCACCCACGACATGGCGAGGGCGAACATCGCGCAGGCCGCCGCCATTGTCAGCAAAATCCGCGCCTGTTTCGGCGCACCGCGGCCAGCGACAACCAGTCCTGTCAACACGATCAGCACGAACGCCGCGCCGGCGGCGTAGCCGATTGCGTTGGCGGAAAAAAATTGCGCGCGCGCAACGCTCCACTCCGCTGTCGCGTCGCCGGAAAAACGCAGCAGATCGGCGACATATAACCGCTGGTTGAACAGACGTAGCAGAACCAGATCGGCGGCTTGCGCGAGGATTCCCAACGCCACGAGCGTGCGTCCGATTGCCGCCAGCCAGCGCCACGGCGACCACACCGCGAAGGCAAGCACGGCGTACATCGCGCACAACAGCCACGCATCGTGCCCCAATGCCGGAACCAGGAAACAGCCGTGGCACGAGGTGTAATCGCCAGCGACCGTTTCCAGATAGAGTGCGCGCAGAATGCTCAGGCACAGCGCCGTGAACGCAGCAACCAGCGCCCATGTTCGGCGCGATTTCGATTCATGCCGCGGTTTCACGTTCGCGCGTTACGGCCGCTCGAGGATCGCCGTCACGCCCATGCCGCCGGCGGTGCAGATCGAGATCAGGCCGCGGCCCGCGCCCTTGTCGGCGAGCAATTTGGCCATCGTCGCGAGGACACGCGTGCCGGTCGCGGCGAACGGATGACCCAGCGCGAGGCTCGAGCCGTTGACGTTCAATTTTGCCGGGTCGATGCCGCCCAGCGGCTTGTCGCGGCCGAGGCGGTTCTTGCAATAATCCGCGGATTCCCAGGCGCGCAAGGTGCACAACACCTGTGCCGCGAACGCCTCGTGGATTTCGTAATAATCGAAATCCTGCAGGGTCAGTCCGGCGCCTTCGAGCATGCGCGATACCGCGATGGTCGGCGCCATCAGCAACCCTTCACCGTGCACGAAATCCACCGCAGCGACTTGCGCGTGGGTCAGGTACGCCAACGGCCTGAGTCCGCGCGCCTGTGCCCAGGCGTCGCTCGCCAGCAGCGCCGCCGAGGCGCCGTCTGACAACGCCGTGGAATTGCCCGCGGTGAGCGTGCCCTGCCCCGAGGTCTTGTCGAACGCCGGTTTGAGCTGGCCAAGTTTCTCAAGCGTGGTGTCCGGGCGCAGGATGTTGTCGCGATCCACGCCGCGGAACGGCACGACGAGGTCGCTGAAGAATCCGCGCGCGTAGGCGGCGGCGGCTTTCTGGTGACTTGTCAAAGCGAAGGCATCCTGATCCTGGCGCGAGATCTTCCACTGCCTGGCCATCAATTCGCAGTGATCGCCCATAGACAGGCCGGTGCGCGGCTCCATCACACCGGGAAAACTCGGCTTGAGTTCGGACAGGGAAAATCCGCTGACCGCCGTCTTGAATTTCTCCCAGCCGCCCTTGGCGCGGTTGACCCGCAGCAGGCGTTGCTGCAGCGCGCGGCTGTAGACGATGGGTACGTCGCTGGTGGTGTCCGCGCCACCGGCGATTCCAGCCTCGATCTGCCCCGCGGCGATCTTGTTGGCGATGACGATGGCGTTGTCGAGCGAGGTGCCGCAGGCGCGCGCGGTGGTGAAACCCGGCGTGGTCGCAGCCAGACCGGAGGACAGCGTCGCTTCGCGCGCGAGGTTCCAGTCCGACGCGTGCTTGATCACCGCGCCGAATGCGACCTCGCCCAGCTCTACACCGTGCAGGCCGAATTTTTCGACTACCGCTCCAAGCACTTTGACCGCCATGCCGAAATTGCCGATGTCGGCGTAAGCGGTATTGTTGCGGCAGAACGGAATGCGGACTCCGCCGAGAATGGCGACGCGCTGCGGATTGGTCACGGTAACGTCCTCTCGCGATCGGGTACGCGCAGCCGTGCTGCTATCATGCCCGGCCTGCCAACGTCCCGTATTGTATGCCCTACGTTTTCGATCTGGATACCCTGACGCAGTTGGCCGAGGCGCGCCGTGCTGAATTCCGCGAAGCCGCTCCCTACCCGCATGTTGTGATCGACGATTTCCTGCGGCCGGATCGCGCCGCAGAACTCGCACGGCTTTTCCCGTTGCCGGACGATGCCATGGCCTGGGACCATTTCGGCATCCCGACAGTGGAAATGAAGCTTGCCAGCGCGCATGAAGAACGCTTTCCCGCCGCGCACCGCGCGGCCTTGCACGACCTCAATTCCGGACCATTCGTGAGTTTTCTCGAGCGCCTGAGTGGCATCGAGCATCTGCTGCCGGATCCGCACCTCGCCGGCGGCGGCTTGCATCTGAGCCGGCAAGGCGATCATCTGGGCATCCATGCGGATTTCAACTGGCACCCGCGCTTGCAGGCGCACCGGCGCCTGAACTTGCTGATCTACCTTACGCCGCAGTGGCAGCCCGGATACGGGGGCGAGCTGGAATTGTGGGATACCACCGGCTTGCATCGGGTGCGTTGCGTCGAGCCGCTGTTCAACCGCGCCGTGCTATTCGCCACACGCTCGGACACGTTCCACGGCCATCCGGCGCCGTGGTCCGCGCCGGACGGCGCATTTCGCCAATCGCTGGCTTTGTACTACTACACGACAAGCCGCCCCGAGCACGAACTCAGACCGGCGCACAACACGTTGTACAAAGGTCACAACGCCTGATTCGCTGCGGCTGCACGGAGCATCGCGCCGTAGGCGGCGCGGAACATGGCAATCTCCTCGCCACGCGCATCGTCGGCAAGCAGCTTCAGACCATCGGCTGGCGACATCGTGCCTTCAGCCAACACCTGCATCATCGAGCTGAACAATTCGGTCCACAGCGGCGTGTACGCGATACGCGGTGCGGCAGCCTGAACGCGACGCGCTTGCGCGGCGGCATCGCCCGCACCGCGTCGCTGCGCTACCGCCTGCACCCACGGCGAATCCGCGAACAAGGCCAGGGTTTCAAAACCCGCGTGCTGCAGGAATGCGCGCACCTCGTCCGGGGACGTGAATTGGTTGCGCGCCACGTCCTTGCGCTGCGCAGGGTCGGCGGCGCGGTGCTGGTTGAATTCCATTGCGAACCGGCGCCAGCCCACGGCGCTGGTCAGATTCCATGCGTCGAAATACAGCAAGCCGCCAGGCTTGAGCACACGCGCCAAGTCTTCGACGTAAAGGTAGAAGTCCTCCTTGTCCATGTGGATGAACACGGCGACGCTGTAAGCCTTGTCGAAACTGGCGTCGGCGAGCGGTTGCAGGCTCGTCCGGGTGAGCTCGGTAAAGCCGGTGTTGGCCTGGGCCGCCAGGCGCTCGCGAGCCACCTTGAGCATGTTCGTCGAAATATCGGCGCCTTCCCAATGTGCCACACGCGGAGCCAATTCACGGCCGATGCGGCCGATGCCACAGCCCAGTTCGAGCACGCGATCCGCGGGTTGCAAATCGAGAGCCGCTGCGACTTGGCGTGCACTGTACGCGCCGGTATGTCGCAAAACGTCCTCGTTGCTGCTGCCGTCCACAGCGATCATCGCGTCTTTCGGCGTGCTTGCTTTGGCGTCCCAGAACGTCTTGTAATTCAGATGTGTCGACATACCCGATGCGAAAGTCCGTTGCGAAGACGTGAATTATACTTGGTACTGGACTGCAGGATCGCGGCGCGCGGTATCGCACGTCGCCACGAGCAACACGCGCCGCCAACGCCATAGCGCTATCGCGCTGTCAATCGCCCAGTAGCGCGCGGACATCCGCGCGCAGTGCCTTTGCGTACATGCGGTAGTGATCCTCATGCATGCCGAGTGCGACGTAGGTGCGCTGTGCCCGCACGTTCCCTTGTTCCACGTACAAGCGTATGCCGACCACGTCGGCACGCGCGGCCGCGCAGCGCTCGACTTCCGCATACAACGCGCGAAACACGCCGTGGCGGCGGTATTCAGGTGCGATATAGACGCTTTGCAGCCACCACCAGTCGCCGTTGCGCCAGTCGCTCCATTCGAAGGTGACCATCAGGCAGCCGACGACGGCCGCATCGCCTTCGGCGACCAGATAGAAACCGCGTGCGGGTTCCGCGAGCACCCGTGCGACACCGGCACGCAACACGATCGGATCCAGCGTCTTGTTCTCGGTTTCGCGCGCCATCGCGGCATTGAAATCCGCCAGCGTTTCCAGATCGTCCGCGCGCGCGGTACGCACGCGGATTGCGACGGTGTCGGTCATCGTTTGCTCCTATTACGATTGCGCGAACTGCCGAGTTTGCGCGTCAGCGTATTTCTTCCCAAGCCCAATTGCTCAGCGGCGCGGCCGCGCTGATTGCCGTTTTCCGTGAGTGCCGCTTCAAGCAAGGCTTGGTCGAATGCGGCGCGCAACTGCGCATAAACCTTGCGCTCGCCCCGCACCAGACGCTCGCGCACAACGCGTTGCAGGGCTTCGTGCCAGTCGGAGCCTGGAGATTTTTCAGAGGCCTGCGACGGTAAATCCGAAACGCGTATCTCGCGGCCCGACGCCATCACCGCCAGGCGCCGGCACAGGTTTTCGAGCTGGCGCACATTGCCCGGCCATGGCATCTGCGCCAGTGCGCCAAGTGCGGCGGGCGAAAAAGCTTTCGCTTCCAGACGCATGTCGGCCGCCGCGCGGGCGAGAAAACGCGCGGCGAGCGGCGGAATGTCCTCGCGGCGCTCGCCCAGCGGCGGCAGATGCAGACGCACGACGTCGAGCCGATGCAACAGGTCGGCGCGGAACTGCCCGCTTTCGACTTTCACGTCGAGATCCTGGTGCGTCGCCGCGATCACGCGCACGTCGGCGCGAATCAGCTCGCGCCCGCCGACGCGGTAGAACTCGCCCTGCGCCAACACACGCAGCAGGCGAGTCTGCAAGGCCAACGGCATGTCGCCGATCTCGTCGAGGAACAGCGTTCCGCCCTCGGCCTGCTCGAAACGGCCCGGGTGGCGCTTGAGCGCGCCGGTGAACGCGCCGGCCTCGTGGCCGAACAGTTCGGACTCCAGCAGTTCGGCGGGAATCGCCGCCGTGTTCATCGCCACGAAGGGACGCGGCGCGCGCGCGCTGTGTCGGTGCAGGGCGCGCGCGACCAGTTCCTTGCCGGTGCCGGTTTCGCCGGTGACGAGCACGTTCAAATCCGTGGCCGCGACGCGACCGATACGGCGGAACAATTCGCGCATCGCCGGTGCGCTGCCGATCAATTCCTGTTCGGGTTCGTGCGCGGGCAGCGGCGGCGGCGGCGGCCGTGACTGCGCCAGCGCGCGTTCGACCGCAGCGCGCACCTGATCCAGATCGAAAGGCTTTGGCAGGTAGTCGAAAGCCCCGGTGCGGTAGGCGGCCGCGGTCGAAGCCACGTCGGTGAATGCGCTCATCACGATTACCGGAAAATGCAGTCCGCGCGCCTTGATTTCGTCGAGCAGCTTCAAGCCACTCGCGCCCGGCATGCGCACGTCGCTCAGTGCGACATCCGGGACGGCACCGTCGAGCGCGGCGAGCAGGCTTTCGGCGTCGGCGAATTCGCGCACCGCTGCGCCATCCTCGCGCAGCGCTTCGCCGAGCACGAATCGAATCGACGCGTCGTCGTCCGCAACCCAGATTTCAGCCATGCCGAGGCTCCGCAGGAAGCAGCAGGCTGAATACGGTGTGTCCCGGTCGGCTGCGGTAATCCAGTTGTCCACTGTGCTCGACGGCGATTTCGCGCGCCAATGCGAGGCCGAGTCCGGTACCGTCCGCGCGCCCGGACACCAGCGGCACGAACAGCGATTCGCGCAAGGATTCCGGTACGCCGTGGCCGTTGTCGATCACGTCCAGACGCAGCGCCAGACGCACCGATTGTCCGTTGCGCACGGCGGCGTGCTCGGCACGCGTGCGCAGCCGAATCTGCATCGCGCCAGCCTGCAACGCATTGCGCAAAAGGTTCAGCAGCAGTTGCAGCAGACGATCGGCATCGCCGCGGAACGCCGGCAGGCTGGGGTCGTAATCGCGCTCGATGCGGATTTCCGGCGCGGCTTCGATGGCGATCAGCGCGCGCGCGCGCTCGGCGACCTCGTGCAGGTTGACCATGGACAGATGCGGCTTGCCGGCCGGATGCAGCAGGCGATCGGCCAGCGCGCCGAGACGATCGGCCTCGCCGATGATGAGTTCGGCCAGACGCTGTTGATCGGGATCGGCGGCGCGGCGGCGCAACAGTTGTGCCGCGCCGCGCAGGCCGGCGAGCGGATTCTTCACTTCGTGCGCGAGTCCGCGCAGGCTGTGCGAGATTTGCATCGGCGCCTGTAGCGTGCCTTGCGGACTCGGCACGCACACTTCCAGCAGCGTGCCGGCGGCGCATTCCCCGGCCGTGACATCGACACGGACGGATGCGGAATGCGCGGAAATTTCCACCCCCCGCAAGGTCGATGGCGCCTGCCCGGTTTGCGCGCGTTCGATCAGTGCGGTCAGCGTGGCGGCCGCATCGCCCAGCACTTCCAGCGGGCAGCCACGCCAGCGCGCCAATCCGGTCAATTCGACGAAAGCCGGATTGGCGTGGACGAAACGCAAGGCGCCGTCGAGTACGGCAATGCCAGTCGTCAGCTGATCGAGCAAAGCGATGGCATTGGCGGAAATCCCTGGAGGTATCGTGGCGGCAGGCATTGCACCATTTTAGTGCGAAATCGATTGCAGTCGTACCCGATTCGGAAAATTTTTTCGCGTCTCCTCGACTGAGATCGGAGTAGGCTCAACTCCCGGCACGCATCCGCCGGAACCGTGCCATGAGCCTGCGCAGCCTGTTCGTCGATTTCAATTCCTATTTCGCCTCGGTCGAACAGCAGGCCGATCCCGCGCTGCGCGGACGGCCGGTCGGCGTGGTGCCGGTCATGGCCGAGACGACCTGCTGCATCGCCGCCAGCGTCGAGGCAAAAACCTTCGGCGTGCGCACCGGTACCCTGGTGCGCGAGGCGCGCACCCTCTGTCCGCAGATCGCGCTCGTTCTCGCCCGGCCGCCGCTGTACGTGGACTACCACCATCGTCTGAAGCACGCGATCGAAACCTGCATTCCGATCGACTACGTCGGCTCGATCGATGAGGTCGCCTGCGAGCTGATCGGGCGTGAGCGTGTGCGCACGAACGCCGTCGCCATCGCGCACAACATCAAGACAGCCGTGCGTAGCGTCGGCGACTGGTTGCGCTGCTCGATCGGCATTGCGCCGAATCATTTTCTTTCCAAGACCGCGACCGACATGCAGAAACCCGACGGCTTGGTGGTGCTGGAAGCGGGCGATCTGCCGCGCGCCCTGCACCGGCTGGAATTGTCCGACCTGTGCGGCATCGGCGCGGCGATGGAGCGGCGCCTGCACGCGCAAGGCATCCGTCGCGTCGAACAATTGTGCGCACTGGACAAACCGGCGTTGCGCGATCTGTGGGGCAGCATCGAAGGCGAGCGTTTCTTCGATGCGTTGC
>JAJXWU010000127.1 GCA_021781425.1 Pseudomonadota bacterium | reverse complement strand
GCCGATTCCTGTGCCGAAAGTAACGCAAGTGTCGCGTTTGGCGCAGGCGCTGGCAAGCCCCGCTGCATACGGTACTTCGTGGAGGATTCAGCATACGCGCTACTGCGCGTCCGGCAAGGCGCACTCCGCTTCACGAAACTGGTACGCCGTTGCGATGATATTCATCCGAATTTTGATGTGGAGGGGCACTATAAACGCTGCCGACTGAAACACGCGCTATTTCGATATTCTTGAACATTGGCTTATTCCCGTACATCGCCCGTGAATCTCAAGGACAGCCCTCGAAATCCGTGCCGAAAATAATGTCGTTCTGCTGCACTTCGTAAGCGCCAATATCCGCCAGTGGCCCCGAAATACGGGCATACGGCGCACTCTTGCCGCGCTGATCGTAGGCAGCCCCCAGGACATTGTTGCCGCTGTCGATCGCCACGCTGTGGCTGAGCAGGCGGTGCGTCTGCGTGGGTCCGCCGTTGTCGCGCAGGCGTTCCAGGTTCGGGCATGCGCCAATGATCGTGTCGCCCGGCAATTTGTTCGCCGCGATGCCACTGTAAAATATCAGGTTGTTCGCCGGCGCCGTCAGATTGCCGCCATTCACCGTGAACGGATTGTTGCTTTCCACATTGACATCGTCGGCGGCGCCGTTCACCGTATTGTTGGAAATCAGCGTGCTTTGCAGCGTCAGCGCCATGCCACTCACCGAAGGAAGCAGGGATATTCCTGCGCCACTGGCGGACGAACGGTTGAATGCGATGGTCGAGCTGTAGAACTTGGCCGTTGCCACGCCTTCGAGCACGAGTCCGCCATACGCGTTGCCCGAGATCGTGCTGAGGGTAATCTGGAATTGGGATCCGGCCGGCTGCTTGGGTTCCATCATGGCCCCGGGTCCCACGTTCCCCGAGATGGTCGAGCGCGATATCAGTGCCGACGGACCGTCGACTTGGATACCCGAAGGGGTTTCAGTTCCGCTGTTGCCATGACTATCGCTGAACGTGCTGTACCTCGCCACCAGGCTGCCGTTGACGTAAGCGTCTGCACCAGCACTGTCGGCAGCATTTCCGGTTAGGAGCGAGTTCATCGTGGAAAGACCGGCATAAGCAAAAACGCCGCCTCCGGCGCCAATGACGCTTCCGCTCGCGTAATTGTTGGCCACCGTGCTGTTCGTCAGCGTGGCATTCGCAGTCGCGTACAAACCGCCGCCTTCTCCTGACGAACTGGCAGATTTCGCCCCGCCCCTGCCGAGGTAGCTCGAACTGATCGTCGCTGTTCCCCGGGAATGTGCGTTGCCGCCGTGGGCAAACCAGGTTTTCGAGTAAGCATAATTCTGACGGATATCGCTGCCGGCGTAGATCTTCAGGTTGCCCTGGGTAAATATCCCGCCGCCACCACCCGCCTGGCCATTCGCTGTAGCGTAGTTGTAGGCAACGGTGGAGCCGTACAGCGAGACATTGCCGACCGCGTAAATGCCGCCGCCGTAGGCAGGATGGATGGTCGAGCTGTTACTGACAGTACAGTGCCCGACATAGGTGTTGTGCAACACGACCGAGCCCGCCGAATAAAGACAACCGCCGGCGGTTTTGTTCGGGCCCGAATCGTGGCCGCCGATCAGGCGCAGGTTGTACGCATACAGGGTCGCACCCGCGGCGGTGGATGTGTGGGCCAGCACGCGATAATTGCCATTGATTGTCGGCAAGGCGGAGGCGTCGATGGTCAGCGGATTGGGAGTGGTGCCAGTCAAAAAAACCGTGCCGACATTCGTGGTCAGTTCCCCCTGCTCCAGCGTGATGGTGCTGCACGTCAGCTTGCTCATGTCGATGATGGCCGGGCTGGTCGCATTCAGCAGCGCATAGCGCAGGGTGCCGGTTTTGGTCACGGGGTCGCCGATATTCGCATCGGCGCAACTGGTTACGGTCCAGGTTTCCAGCGCAAGCGCGGATGCCGGCGCAAGCACTGCAAAAAAGGAAGCGATCGTGGCGGCAAGCCGTTTGGTTCGCAGTTGCGATGTCGCGGAAATGGTTCGCATACAGGTTGCTCCTATGGGCAGCCGTCGAAACTGGCGTTGAAAACGATGTCGCTCTGCTGTACTTCGTAAGCGCCGATGTCGGGATAACCCGTCGGGCTCTCGCGCATGAAACCCGTGCCGCGCTGATCGTTTCCAGCGAAACTGGAAAAGCCGTTGTCGATCGCCGGGCTATGGCTCAGCAAGGCATGCGTAAATGTCGGCCCGCCGTTGTCGCGCAGCGGTCCGAGCAACGGACAAACGTGCTTGGTGCCGTTGGGCAGGCTGGCTGAAGAGTGCAGCACGAGATTGTTCGAACCGGAAACCGTTACCAGATCATTTTGGCTCGCAGTACTGATGCTGAAATCGTAGCCGACCGCAGAATTGCCATAGGTGTTATTGGACAGAATCGAACTTTTCAAAATCACCGACGTAGCTTTCGTCGAAGGGGAACCAACCCCTTCGATCAGCAGGCCGGACGCGACAAATTGACCGTTTGAGCTGGCACTGGCCGCCGTGTTGAAAGCGATCGTAGAATTGTACATGTATACATTATATACATTGGCGATATAGCCACCACAGATAGGTCCGTTGGGAGCGACGTTGCCCGAAATCGTGCTGTCGACGATCTTCGCCTCGTAGCCATTGGTGATAGCAAAACCACCGACGTAACGGCCTGCACGATTATTCGAAATGGTGAAATAGCGGATATTGGCCCCACCTGCGGCCTGAATGCCTCCGACGAACCCGATCTGATCGGCCGGATTCAGCCCGGTCGCGGAGTTGCCGCTGATCGTGCTCTGAAACATGTAAAGCGAACCGCCACTGAAAGCGCCGCCCGCTCCCGCCCTGGACTTCGAGCCCCTACCCACGGCTTGATTTCCGGAAATGATCGAGTCGCGCAGGGTCAAATTGTGCGCGGTATAGACACCACCAGCGCCAGCGCTGTACGCCCCCGTCCCGCCCACCTGCACGATGCAGTCGCTTACGCGCACGTTGGTCAGCTCCAGGTTTTCCTTTGAGTAAATGCAGCCTCCAATGGCGCTCGATGTGCTGCTGTAGACAAAACCTCCGCTCAGGGTCAGGTCATTGACGCTCAGCGTGCCGCCATTCGTTGTGCCGTCGCCGTCGTGCTCGAAAGAACGCAGCGCCGGCATCGGTGCAGCCGGGTCGGATGCGATGGTCAGCTTGTCCATGCCCGGCCCGTTGATCGTCAGCGAGTTCTGCTTGACGACGATGCTGCCGGTTTCCAGTGTGATCGTGCTCGTGCTGCAACTCGGATCGACCGGCGGTGTGAGCAACCCGGTCATGTCGACCGTTCCGCCCTCCGTGGCGTTGAGTACGGCCTGGCGCAGACTGCCGACGCCGCTGTCTTTGCAGTTGCTGACCGTGACCACGGCATGTGCCGGCAGTACTGTGAACGCCGCGCACGCCGCGGCTACACCAGCGGCAATGCGTGTAAGTCGACCATGATTGAATTTCTGCAAGGTGCGCATGGCTTTCGTTCTGCGGATTTGATGTCTCCTACCGTGCTGAAACGCAATCCGATACGGTTTGGGACATTCGGCAAACGCAATTCCCGCCGTGCTAGAGTCGCGCCGCGGAGGGGCAATGGCGGACCCGATTCCACTGACAAGCTGGCTACGGGCGGCGGCAGCAGGCGATGCGCAAGCCGGCAACCGTGCCTACGCTTTGGTTTACGACGAATTGCGCGCGCTCGCGGCGCGGCAACTGGGTCGCGGGGGCGCTCAAGCCACGCTGACGCCAACGGCGCTGGTCAACGAGGCGTTTCTCAAGCTGTCCGGCGGATCGCTGGCGGCGCTGAACGATCGCCGCCACTTTTTCAATCTCGCCGCGCGCGCGATGCGTCAAACCGTGATCGACTACGCGCGTGAGCGCCTCGCGCAAAAACGCGGCGGCGATCTGGTGCGCACGCAACTCGACGACGAGTTGGCCGACGATACCTGGGACGCCACGCAGACGCTCGCGACCGAACAGGCATTCGCCAAGCTCGAGCAGCAGGATGCTGAACTCGCCGAAATCCTGGGCTGGCGCGTATTTGCGGGCCTGACCGCGCAGCAGATCGCCGAATTGCGCGGCGTGACCTTGCGCACCGTGAACCGCAATCTGGCGCTCGCGCGCAAATATCTGATCCTGGCGCTGGGAGAGGCGTCATGAGCGAACCCAACGAACCGCTGTTCACCGTTGGACGCTGGCGCAGGTTGCGCGAGTCCATCGATCGCCTCGACGCGCTTCCGGTCGATGCGCGCGAGGTCGAACTCGAACGCATCGCGGCCGCCGATCCGGAACTCGCGCGCGCGTTGCGCGCTTTCGCCGACGCAGACGCGATGCCCGACACGTTGCCGCCGCTTCCGGCCTCCCGCAACTCATCCGATGTGATGCCCACACAGGTGGGACCATTTCGTCTGCTCCGCGAGATCGGCTCGGGTGGGATGGGAGTGGTCTACCTCGCCGAACGCCAAGGTCCCGATTTCACCCAACGCGTGGCATTGAAACTGCTCGATGGCGGCGCCTCGCGCGTGTCGCGGCTGGCCGCGCGCGAGCGCGGCGTTCTCTCCAGCCTGACCCATCCGAACATCACCGCCTTCGTCGATGCCGGCAGCGAAAACGGCTGCGCTTGGCTCGCAATGGAATACGTCGACGGCGAGCCACTACTCGATCATTGCGCGCGCTTGGCGCTGGACTCTCGCGAACGCGTGCGTTTGTTCGACCAGGTCTGCGCGGCGGTGGCGCACGCGCACGCTCAGCTTGTCGTGCACCGCGACCTGAAACCGTCCAATGTGCTGGTGAACCACGAAGGCACGGTCAAGCTACTCGATTTCGGCATCGCCCTGGTGCTCGATCCCGGCGATGCGCAAACTCCCGCTACACGGGTATTCACACCCGAATACGCCGCGCCCGAGCAATTGCGCGGCGAGCGCGTGACCACCGCTGCGGACGTCTACGCACTCGGCTTGTTGCTGTACGAACTGGTCTGCGGCAAGCGTCTGCCGACGCTGGGACATGAGAGTGAGTGGACGACTGCCGAACTCGCCCGCTTCTCGACCACAGGACACGGCAGCGATCGCAGTCAAGCCGTGGACACGAAGACTCCAACGCGTCTGCTGCGCGGAGATCTGGGCCGGATTCTCGCTCACGCACTCGCTCCGCAACCGGCCCGGCGCTATCCATCGGTAATCTCGCTGCGCGAGGATCTGCAACGCTGGCTCGATCACCGCCCACTCAGCATCGGCCGCGCCAGCTTGAGTTATGTGGCGATGCGGTTCGTCCGCCGGCACCGCGCCGCTGTCGCGGTCGCCGCGTTGTCGGTCATTGGCCTGATTGCGACCAGCGCGATCGCGCTATGGCAGGCGCACGAGGCGCGGCTAATGGCCGCACGCGCCGATCACGCGCGCTCGTTTCTGAACACCCTTTTCCTCAACGCGGATCCTTACAACGCCAAGCACGGCGCCGAGAACATGGCCGGATTTCTGCGCGATGCCGGAAAGCGCATCGATACCGAATTTGCCGACGCGCCGGAAATGGCGATTTTGCTGCGCAGCACGGTTGCCAGTGCGTTGCTGCGACTGAACCAACCGCAGCCTGCGCGGAAACTTTACCAGCGCAATCTGGAACAATGCCGGCAGATTTACGGCGCGCAGTCCCCGGACGTTGGCGAGGCCTTGGCCAACCTGGGCCGGGCTTCCGAGGATAGCGGCGATTTCGATGCTGCACGCACCGAATACGAACAGGCCTACGCGTTGCTGCGCGACGCCGGCGAACCCTACGCGCGCGCGCGCGTCAGCGCGATGACCGATCTTTCCGGCATGGCCTACCGGCGCAGCGATTACGCCGATGCCGAACACTGGTCGCAATTGGTGTTGCGCGAGCGCATGGCGCACGAGGGGCCGCGCAGCCCGGACATCGCGATGGACCTGATGAACCTTTCCAACATCGCTGCGGCTCAGGAGCATTTCGCCGAAAGCGAAACGCTGGCACAGCAGGCGCACACGATGCTGACACAAGTGTTGGGCGCCGAGCATCCGCGCATGATCTTCGTCGAAAATGCGCTTGGCGTGGCGCAGCTTTACATGGGCAAGTGCACCGTGGCGGTCGCAACCCTCGAACACTCGGTCGCCATCGCGCGCCGCAACCTACCGCCCGGCTCGCCGCAGATTGGCTCGAACCTGGCCAATCTCGGACGCGCGCAGGCGTGCGCTGGAAACGATGCGGCGGCGATCGCCTCCTTGCGCGAAGGCCTGTCGATCTTTGCCGCTGCACACAGCCCCGCCACCGGCACGGTGGAATTGCGCCTGGGCTTGGTCGAATTGCACGCGCACGACAGCCGCGCGCTGCAAACGCTCGAGGCAAGTCGCACCGATCTTGCCGCCGCTGCGACGCATCAGACTGGTGCTGCCTTATTTGCTCTGTGGGCAGAGGCCGCCGACGGAGATGCCAGGGCGATTGACGGCGATCCGGCTTCGGGAGAGCGACTCGCGCGCGATGCCCGCGCCAAGATGAAGGCGGGAAAGGATTCAGGCAGTTCGACGCTGGGCGAGATCGATCTTCTGCTGGCCGACATCGAATCGCGTCGATCCGATGCGGCGCAAGCGCATACACTGCGCGAGGAAGCCCTGCAGGTCTTCCAGCGCGTTTACGGCGCGGATCATCCGAAAACACGCGAGCTTGCCGCGCAACTCGGCAGTGCGATCGCCGGCTAAGCCACCCTTCGTTTTCCGATTACGCCGCGAACGTCACCGCATACACCGGCGGCAGCCGCGCATCGAGCATGCTCCAGGTCTCGCCCTGGTTGTCGCTGGTCCAGAACCCGCCGGTGCTCGAACCGAACGCGAGCCGCGAGCCGCTTGTGTCCACCGCCAAGGCATGACGCAATACCAGATCGAAGGCGTTGCGCTGCGGCAGGCCGTTGCGCAACACATCGAAGGACTTGCCGCCGTCGCGCGTGCGCGCGACGACGATCTTGCCGTCGACCGGAATGCGGCGCTCGTCCTTGGTCGCCGGCACGAACCACGCCGTGTCGCCATCGCGCGG
>JAJXWU010000193.1 GCA_021781425.1 Pseudomonadota bacterium | reverse complement strand
CTGTTCGCCTCGGGCGATGGCGGCTGGGAGCTCGGTGTGTGGGACATGGCACAAACCGCGGCGAGCCTGGGTTACTGGGTCGCCGGATTCAGCACGCCGGCCTTGCTCAAGTCGCTGGACGTGGGCACCGGCGCGTGCAGCGACGCTGCCGCCGCGTTCGAGAAGATCGGCAACGAAGTGAAGACGGCGATGAAGCTGCCGGCGGATTTCCGGCCCCTGCTCATCGGTTATTCGTCCGGCGCCACGGTCGCCTACGCGGCGCTGGCGCAAGCCGGGGACGAACGCTTTTCCGGGGCGATGACGCTCGGCTTCTGTCCGGATCTGATCTACCACAAGCCGTTTTGCGAAGACGCTGGCCTGACCGCGGACAAGCAGCACAAGCCGCCCTACGGTTTCGTCTTCAACACCGTGCCGCGCGTCCCCGCGCCATGGATCGTGCTGCAAGGCGACATCGACAAGGTCTGCAACCCGCCGGCGACGGTGAGTTTTGTGGAAAAAGTTAAAAATGGAAAAGTGATCAGCCTGCCGCATGTCGGCCATGGCTACGGCGTGCCGCGCAACTGGATGCCGCAATACCGCGCCGGCCTGATCGAGCTGCTGCGCGACGCCGCCGTGTCGCCGCGCGTGGCCGAACGCAATCGTTGAGCTGCGGCCGCGCCCGATGAGCGAGGATTCCGCCGCCGCACCCAGCACCATCGCTCGCCTGCGCTGGATCGTGCCGATCGCATTCCTGGCGCTGACTGCCTGGCTGCTGTGGCGCGAGGCCGGCGAATTTCCGCTCACCGACATCCAGCGCACCCTGATCGGCGTGCCGACCCTGCCGGCGCTCGGCGTCGCCGCGCTCGCCCTGATTGGGGTGACGTTTACCGGCACGGTGGACTGGCTGATCGCGCGCTGGCTGAAACTGGGCCTGCACGCGCGCGATTGCTTTCGCCTCGCCTTCGTCGCCAACAGCATGGCGAATACACTCAATCTTTCCGGGGCGATGGGCGCGAGCGTGCGCCTGATGGGCCTGAGCGGATTGAAAGTGCCGCTGTCGCGCGCCGCCGCGCTGATCGGCATGCAGGCGCTTTCGTTGCTGTCGGGTCTGTCGCTGCTCGTGATCGCTACGCTGGCGACCAGTTCCCTGCCGCTGACCAGCGGCACCGCGCAACGCTGGGTCGCCGGCGCGGTGCTGATCGCGGCGGCATTCTATCTGCCCCTGTATTTCTTCCTCACCGCGCGCCGCGCGCTGATGCGCTGGCTGCCGCAGGACGTCGGCATCCCGCCGCTGCGCCTGAAGATCGAACTCACGCTGGTCTCTCTCATCGACTGGCTGCTCGCCGCCGCGACGCTGTACGCGTGCATTTACATTTCCGGCGAACACGTCAAGCCGGGCCTGCTGCTCGGCGCGTTCGCGGGCGCGGGCGTGCTCGGCCTGGTCAGTCAGGTTCCGGGCGGCCTTGGCGTATTCGACGGCTTGATCCTGCTCGCGCTCAGCGAAGCCGGTTACGACCAGGCATCCGTATTTTCCGGCCTGATGCTGTTCCGCATCGCCTACTACCTGCTGCCCCTGCTGATCGCGTTGTACATGGGCTCGGAGATGCTCAGCGCACGCCTGCCACTGCTCGCACGCCTGCGCACGCGCCTCGCGGGACATCCGCTGTTCGGCCTGCTCGGCTTGCCGGCAACCCTGCTCGCCGACTTCGGCACGCGTCTGCTCGCGATCCTTACCTTCGGCGCGGGCGCGTTGCAGCTCGCTTCGGCGGCCATTCCATCCGTGAGCGAACACATCGTCACGGTGCGCGCGCACTTGCCGATTCTGGCGGTGGAAGGCTCGAACTGGTTTTCGGTGTTGTCGGGCGTGTTGTTGCTTGGTTTGGCGCGCGGTATCGACGGTCGCTTGCGCCTGGCCTACCGCGTCGCGCAATGGCTGCTCCTGATCAGCGCCGCGCTGGCCGTGACCAAGGGCCTGCATTTCGGCGAAGCGCTGTTTCTGCTCGCAGTCGCTGCGCTGCTGCGCGCGCGCAAGCGCGTGTTCACGCGCCGCGCGATGACGCTGACCTCGGCGCGTACCTACGGTTGGTTCGCCGGCCTTCTGATCTGCGTGCTGGTGTTTTTCGCTATCGGCGTGGCACAAGTGCTGGGCGACGATTCCTTCGATTTGTTCTACGTCGGTTTCGGCGAGCACACCTCGCGCATCGGGCGCGGCCTCGCCGCCGCATTGCTGGGGTTGATCATCTATCTCATCTGGCAGGCGTTCGCGGTCGCCCGGCCGAAGCTTGCCTTACCCGATCGCACCGAACTCGAACGTGCACGCGAGCTGTACACCGCGCACGGCGGCGGCGAATTCGCGCACCTGACCTTCATGGCCGACAAGCATCTGTTCTGGGCCGCCGACCATCAGGCCGTGATCGCCTACGGTAGCGTGCGCGATCGTCTCGTCGCGCTCGGCTCGCCGTGCGGTTCGGACGCCGCCATCGACCGCGCCATCCTGGATTTCCGCCACTTCGCCGACGCGCAGGACCGAGCGCCGGTGTTCTACGAGGTGCTGGAACCGGACCTTTCGCGCTACCACGACCTCGGCTTCGATCTGTTCAAACTCGGCGAACTCGCGCTCGTGCGCCTTGCGGAATTCTCGCTCGCCGGCAAGCGCTGGGAAGATCTGCGCCAGGCGTGCAATCGCGCCGAGAAGGAAAAGTTGACTTTTACACTCGTGCAACCGCCATTCGATACCGCCCTGCTCACGGATCTGGAACGCGTCTCCGACGCCTGGCTCGCCGACAAGGGCGGCGACGAAAAGGGTTTCTCGCTCGGTCGTTTCGATCCGGCGTATTTATCCTGGAGTCCGCTCGGCCTCGTGCATCGCGACGGCGAACTGATCGCCTTCGCCAACGTGCTGCCGCCCTACGGCCCCGGGGGCCACGCCAGCGTCGATCTGATGCGCCATGTCGCCGACACGCCGCGCAGCACGATGGACTTCCTGTTCGCCAAAGTGATGTTGTGGGCGCAGGAACAGGGCTTCGAGATCTTCAGCCTCGGCATGGCGCCGCTCTCGCGCGTCGGCGACAACCCCTATGCACGCGTCAACGAACGCCTCGCCGCGCTCGCCTTCCAGTACGGCAACCGCTTCTACAATTATCAGGGCGTGCGCAAATACAAGGACAAGTTCAAGCCGGAATGGATCGGCTCGTACCTGGCCTATCCGCGCGGCCTGTGGGTACCGGGCTTGCTGATCGATATCGCCGCACTGGTGTCGGGCGGGTATCGGCGCTTGCTGGTCGGCTGAACTATTTTTTCGCCGGCAGCGCCGCGACGATCGCCGCGCCGAGCTTGTCGTAGTCGCCGTCGTAGTGGTGCGCACCGGGCAGCACGAGTTCGCGCACATCGGGTTTTCCGACAATCTGCCTGCAGAAGCTGTCGTTCTCGTCGGCGCCATGCACGCAGATCACCGGCACCCGGGTCTTGGCAATTTCCGGCGCGATCGGAATCGCACCCTTGTGCTGCGTCGAGCCGAACCAGTCGCCGACATGGATCTCGAACACGGCCGCGTCGTCCGGAGAGATCAATACCTGCGCGGCGACGCGCCGGCGTGCGGATTCCGGCAGGCGATTGATCAGCACCGGCGCCAACCCCGCGCCGAAGGAGTATCCGACCACGACGAAATCCGCGAGCGGGTGTTGTGCGCCGTAATGGCCGATGATGCGGGTGAGCGCGTCGGCGGCCTGCGCGGGTGTGCGCGTATCCCAGAAATACTTGAGCGTGTTCAACGCGACGACATCGATGCCGCGCTGCGCTAGCTGGTTGGCAACCGCGACGTCGAGACCCGCCCAGCCGCCATCGCCGGTGAGAATGATGGCTATGCGCTGTGCGAATTCGCCCTGCGCCGGTACGGTCTCCAGCGGCAGGTCGGCGATGTCCTGCGGCAGGGGCCGCGCGGCGCGCTCCGGCGCGGTGAGCCGATCGACCGCCGCGGCCAGCGCCTTGCCGGGATCGGACGTTGTGCCATTCAGCGCGGCGAACCAGTCGTGCAGCGCGGTTGGCAGGCGCGTGGCCAGTCCACTGGCGCGAGCGCCGGGCGCGAACGGCTGCGGCAACCAGGGATTCGGCAAGACCTTCACCGGCACGACACGGAATTTTCCCTTGCCATCGGGCGTGGTCATCGGTCCCGCGTCGCCCCTGCACACCGGCTTGGACAAGCGGAAATCCGCATCCCAACCCAGAGTGATCAGGCCGGTGTAGGTGCCTTGCGGCGCCTGCGCGTCCAGCGCATAGGCGAATAGGGCGCCCGCGCCGTCTCCGACCAGAAGTGGATAAATATACTTGTCCAATTTCTGGTTACGCTGAATCCAGTGAATCATTTCCTCGAAATGCCCGGCCGGGAACGAGCACTTGTCCTTGATCGATTCCATCTGTGCCAGATAGGCGGGCAAATCGATGCCGATCACGAAGGCGCCGGCATCCGCCTGAGCCACGGCCAACTGCTCGGCACGCGCATCCCATCCCTTCGAGTCCGAAATGAGCACGATCGCGCGCTTGGGTTCGCCGGCGGGCGTAGCGACGTGCACGTTGCCGAACAGGCCGAAGTGGACGGGCACGGTGGCGGCGCGGGCGACGGTGAAGGCGAATCCGAGAATCAGAGCAAAGCACATCCTGCGCATGGCGAGTTCCCTTACTTGCGCGTCGCGGCCATCAGCGCCTCGATCGCATCCGGATCGTTGGGCACGGCCATGGTGATGACTTCCGGATCGCCCTTCGTCACGACCACGTCGTCCTCGATGCGGATGCCGATGCCGCGCCACTTGGCGGCGACGCCCTTGGCGTCCGGCGCGATGTACAAGCCGGGCTCGACCGTGACCACCATGCCGGGTTCGAGCTCGCGGAATTCGCCATCCACACGGTAATCGCCGACATCGTGCACGTCCAGGCCCAGCCAGTGCCCGGTCTTGTGCATGTAGAACTTGCGGTAGGTCTGCTCGCGAATGTTTTTCTCGATGCCGCCCTTGAGCAGGCCGAGCTTGATCAGGCCGGCCGTGAGCGTGCGCACCGCGGCGTCGTGATAGGCGCCGAACGGCTTGCCGGGACGCACCTGGTCGATCGCCGCACGCTGCGCGGCAAGCACCAGGTCGTAGAGCGCGCGCTGTTCGGGTGTGAACTTGCCATTCACCGGGAACGTGCGCGTGATGTCCGAGGCGTAGCACTGGTACTCGGCGCCGGCGTCGACCAGGAGCAGATCGCCATCGCGCAGCAGTGCGTTGTTGGCACGGTAATGCAGCACGCAGCCGTTCGCGCCGCCGCCGACGATGGGCTCGTAGCTCGGTACCGCACCGCGGCGGCGAAATTCGTGCAGCAGTTCGGCCTCGATCTCGTGCTCGTTCATGCCCGGACGCACCGCGCGCATCGCGCGCACGTGCGCGGCGGTGGCGATCTGAGCCGCCTTGCGCATGACGCGCAGCTCGTCGCGCGTCTTGTACAGGCGCAGATCGTGCAGGATGTGGCCAAGTGCGACGAATTCGTGCGGCGCGCGCGCGCCCTGCTTGATGCGCGCGCGCACGCGGTTGACCCAGCCGATGAGCTGGACATCGAACTCCGCATCACGGCCGAAGTGGTAGTAGACGCGCGAGCGGCCCTCGAGCATGCCGGGCAGGATGTCGTCGATGTCGCCGATCGGGAACGCATCGTCCATGCCGAACTCGGACACCGCGCCTTGCTGGCCTGCGCGAGTGCCATCCCAGGCCTCGCGTTCCGGATCGCGTTCGCGGCAAAACAGGATCGCCTCGCCATGTTCGCGGCCGGGAATCAACGCCAGCACCGCTTCGGGTTCGGCAAAGCCGGTCAGGTAATGGAAGTCGCTGTCCTGCCGGTACGGATAATGACTGTCGTTGTTGCGCAGACGCTCAGGCGCGGCCGGAACGATACAAATGCCTTCGTTGCCGACGATGCGCATGAGCTGTCTGCGGCGACGGGCGAATTCCTTGCGGTCGATCATCGTGGTTTCAGTGCAGGTGACGCGTCATTCTATCAGGCCTGGATCCTGGGCCGACTGGCGGTTGCCTGAACAGCGCCACATCCCTATTATCCGGATGTCCAAATCGATACAAGCTCGCAATCTATGCCGTTTCCAAGGGGACACGGGGCCATCGGCAGATGGGTGGTGTTGCTCGCCGCAATGCTGGCCGCGCCCGTGCACGCCAGCGAGCGGCGTTATTACTTCGACGACCTCGGCAGCGAGAGCGGTCTGGCTTCGCACACGGTCACCGCGCTGTTCCAGGACAGCACCGGTTACATGTGGATAGGCACGCAATCGGGACTGGATCGCTATGACGGTTACGAATACCGGTTGTTCCAGCACCGTGTCAACGACGCCGGTTCGCTGCCGGAAAGTTTCGTCACGGCAGTGGCCCAGGATGCGCAAGGCCGGCTCTGGATCGGCGGACTGAGCCAGGGCCTGGGGGCACTGAATCCGATCACTGGCAAGGTCGTGGCGCGTTCACGTATCGGCGCACAGCAGGCGCGGCCGCGCGACGCGATCCGCGCCTTGCTCTTCGATCCGGCGCGCGGCTTGTGGGTGGGCACCGCCGCGGGCATCGAACTGATGGATCCGGCCAATGGCACGCGCCGCGAGCTTTACCGTTTCCCGTCCGCCACAAAATCACCGCAAGTCTTCCAGTTTCAGCTCACCGGTGACGGCACGTTATGGGCGGCAACTTCGTCCGGTTTGTTGCGCTTCGCGCCGAAATCCGACACCGCGCAGGCGATCGCCGCAGACGCGCTGCCGCTGGCATTGTGCGTGTTGGCGGGGAGCGACGGCGTGGTTTACGCCGGCGGCACCGACGGCTTGTTTCGCATCGACGCCGGGACGGATTCCGCGCAACGCCTGTGGCCCGTGACGAGCCCGGCCGCAGGGACGGCACAGGTGCGCGCGCTGGGCCGCGATCGGAGCGGACGCTTGTGGCTGTCGAGCTTCGGCACGGGACTGACAATCTACGATCCGGCCAACGGCAAGACGGAGTCCCTGCGCAGCAACGGCCGGATACAGGGATCGCTGCCGGACGATTATGTGTCCGCCTTGCTGATCGATCGCTCCGGGCTGCTCTGGGTC
>JAJXWU010000007.1 GCA_021781425.1 Pseudomonadota bacterium | reverse complement strand
TCTACGAGCGCACGCTGGCGGACCAGCCAGCCGGCGTGCGTCGCGTGATCGAAGACGAGCTGCTCACCGAATCCGGTTATCGCGAAAGCCTTGCCGAGGAGCGCGTGCGCAAGGCGCTGACGGCGGCGGGCGCCGCGCCGGATGCGCTGGCGACGCTGGTCAACCGTCGCCTGCTGCGCATCGAAGAACGCCTCGACATGCGCCGCGTGGAGCTCACCCACGACGTGCTGTGCAATGTCGTACTGGCCAGCCGCAACCTGCGCAAGGAACGCGAGGCGCGCGACGAAGCCGAGCGCCAGCTCGCAGCCCAACGCGAGCGCGAAGCGGCTGTGCATCGCGCGCTGGTGCGTGCGCGCACGATCGCCAGCGTATGCATCGTGCTAATGCTGTTGGCCATCGCCGGCGCGATGTTCGGATTCGTCAACATGCGCCGCGCGCGCAGCGCGCAGCTCGAGGCGCAGAATTCGCGCAGCAATGCCGAAAAGCTGGTCAGTTTCCTGATCGAGGACTTTTATAACGAACTGGCGCCGACCGGGCGGCTGGACACGCTTGGCAAGCTCGCGCACATGACCGTCGGCTACTACGACAGCCTGCCACCGCAACTGGTCACGCCACAGACGCAGATCAACCGCGCAATGGCGCTGGTACGCGAAGGCGCCTCGTTGAGCGCGGCAGGCAAGGCGGAAGCGGCATTCAAGAATTTCGGCGAAGCCCAGTCGGTGTTCGAGCGACTGCGCGCCACCGGCGATCACGGCGAAGACGTGCTCTATGGTCTGGCGCTGGCCCTGTATGAGCAGGGTTCGACCGTGATCCGCGGCGGCCGCGGCACGGCGGGACAGTTGCAACAGGCAGCCGATCTGTTGCGGCCGCTGGTGTATGGCGCCGATCCGTCGCGGCGAGTGCGCCAACTGTACGGCGACGACCTGAACTTCCTCAGTCACACCCAGTCGAACGCAAAGGCCGTCGATACCTGCGAGGAAGCGCGCAAGGTGCTGACCGGCATCGGCGCCTTGGACCTGTCGGATCTGAACGCGACTTCCTCGTACGCCGATACGGCTGATTCCGAGGCCCGTTTCCTGATGCCGCTCGGCAAGATCGACGAGGCGCAAAAGCTCGAACAACAGGTATATGACCTCGCCGAACAGGTACTGGCGCAGCGCCCAAGCGACCTGCACTCGCTCGAGAACCGCGTGCTTGCCGCGGGTCTGTTGAGCGAGGTGGCCCGGCGCCGCCATGACGACGCAACCGCCGCCGACTACGCCAGGCGCGCAGCGCAGGCAAGCGAGGATTGGGTGCGTTCCGATCCCTCGAATCTGGAAGCGTGGTGGTATTGGACGATAGCCCTGCGTGACACCTCGGACGAGCAGTTCGATCGCGGCGAAGTCGCCAGCGCCATTGCCACGATGCGAGCGCTTTTCGCGCTGGAGCAGGACAAGCGCCTGCCTTCCAGCCTCGGGCCACGCATCTGGTATCAATGGCTCCGGCTCGCGAGCATGCAGGCCGCGGCCGGCGACGCGGCAGGGGCCGCGCAATCGATGAAATCGTTTGCGCACGACACCGATGAATACACGGCGCAGCTTGGAGCCGGCGATGTCAGGCGCACCCTGCTGGCCGTGGCCGATCAGGGACTTTCAGACGCCAATTTGCAACTGCTCGAAGGTGAGCCGAAGGCTGCGCTGGCAACGGCTCTCGCCGCGGTTTCCCGCATCGAGTCGATCAAGGTTCCCGCGGAAAACACGACTGGCGTCAACATTCGGATCAACATGCTGCGCAGCAATCTGGGCTTCGCGGCGCGCGCGGCGATCCAGCTCGGCGATTATGCGCAAGCCGAAGCCTTGGCGCGCCGCTGGTCGCAGGTGCCGCCGGCTCCGTTCGACACCGGCGATCCGCGCGCATTGAAATCGAGCATCGATGTCGTTCTCGCCAACGCGATCGCTCTGCAGGGCCGCAACGACGAGGCGAACAAGATCCTGCAACCGGCGCTGGCGTATTACCGCGAACAGCAGCAGGCCGGCGCGCACGGCACGGATTTCCGCCGCGATTTCGCCTATGCGCTGTACGTGCACGCCATCGCGGCGCCCGCGGACGCCGGCGGCCGCAAGCAGCGCAATGCCGATCTGGCTGAAGCGTCCAAACAGATTGCGGGGGCTTCGGCGGAAGCGCAGAAACTGGCTGACCTGCGCTACGTGTCCGGCCTGATCGCGGCGGCCGCGCGCGGCGAATGACCGCGCGCGTTGCCATACCGCTGACGATCGGCGTCACCAGTCATCGCAACCTCGTCGCCAACGAGATCGAATCGATCCGGCACGCCGTGCGCGACTTCCTCGCGCGCATGCGGCACGAATTTCCGCACATGCCGCTCGTCGTCGTGTCCGCCTTGGCCGAAGGCGGCGATCAGCTCGTCGCGGAAGAGGCGCTTGCCGCCGGCGCGCGCCTGATCGCGCCGCTGCCGCTGGCACGCGAACAGTACGCGGAGGATTTCACCAACGCGGCCGCGCGCGCGCGCTTCAACGCGTTGTGCGACGCGGCGCAGGTCATCGAATTGCCGCGAGTCGCGGAGGGCAACACCGGTACCACCGCGCCGACCGGGCACGAGCGCGACCGACATTACGCGCAGGCCGGGGTCTACGTCAGTGATCATTGCCACATCCTGCTGGCGATCTGGGATGGCAAACCATCCGCGCTGCTGGGTGGCACGGCGCAAATCGTGCGCTATCGCCTGAGCGGCGAAAGGCCGGCGCTGGCCGAGCGTCGCCGTGCCTCGCCGCGCAGCCTGCTGGGCGACGCCAACGAGCGCCTCGCGTATCACATCGTGTGTTCGCGGGACCAGGCCGATGGCGCACCGGCGTCGCCGCTGCATCCATTGCAGGCCCATTGGCGCAGCGGCGACCGCAAGCTGCCGGGCGACGGCGCGATACCGGGCGATTTCCGCGCGATGCTGGCCCGTGCGGGCGAATTCAACGCCGATGCGGACACGCGTTCCGCGACGATTGCGACCCACCCGGGCCTGGCGGACAACCCCGGGCCGGGAACCGACGCGATCGACCGCCTGTTCCGCGCGGCGGACTGGCTGGCCATCCACTTCCAGCGTCGCGTACTGCTGGCGATGCGCGGGCTTTACACGGTTGCGGCGCTGATGGCGATCGCGTTCACGGCCTACGACAACCTGCCCGCGCAGGACGACATGATCTACGTTTTCCTGCTGCTGTTTGCGCTCGGCGGTTTCCTCGTCGTCGTCGCCAACCGCCGCGGCTGGCATCGCAAGTACCTGGATTACCGTGCGCTCGCCGAAGGCCTGCGCGTGCAATGGTATTGGTGGCGGATCGGGTTGCCGCTGGGCGGCGACGCCGCATTCGCGCGCGACAATTTCCTGCAGAACCAGGACGCAGACCTCGGCTGGGTGCGCGATGCGATGCGAAGCGCCGAGCTGGACTGCGCGATGCGCGATGGTGCAGACGCGGAACGCGAAATCGCCGTCGTCGCGCGCGAGTGGGTCGGCGACGCGCAGCACGGCGGACAACTCGACTACTACCGGCGCAAGGCCGCGCAGCGCGCGCGCACGCATCGCTTCACCGAAGCGATCGATGCCGCCAGCCTGTGCGTCGGCATCGGCATCAGCATCGTCCTTGCTGCTTTCGCGGCACGGCTGTCGGCGGACGCGAAGAACGACCTGGTCGTGGTCATGGCGATCTTTTCCATCGTCGCCGGCGTGCGCGCGGCGTACGCCTACAAGAAAGCCGACAAGGAACTCATCAAGCAGTACCGCCACATGCAGCGCATCTTCGGCGCCGCGCGCAAGGCGCTGGATCGTGCCACGGAGGCGGCCGAGCAACGCGAAGTGCTGCGCCTGCTCGGCGAAGCGGCGCTGGCCGAGCAGGCGGAATGGGCGCTGATGCACCGGCAGCGGCCGCTGGAGCACAACCGGCTTTGATCGAACGCACCGCCGCCTGGCGCATAAAAAACCCCGGCCATTGCTGGCCGGGGTTTTTGCGTACCTAGGCGGCGAGTGGTTTACGCCAACTGCACTTCATCGGCCTGCATGCCTTTCTGACCCTGCACGGCAACGAAGCTGACGCGCTGGCCTTCGGCGAGGGTCTTGAAACCCGAGCCCTGGATGGAACGGAAATGCACGAACAGGTCCGGGCCGCTTTCCGGCGTGATGAAGCCGAAACCCTTCGCATCGTTGAACCACTTGACGGTACCGATCTGACGCTCTGCCATGACAAACTCCTGAAACAATGATGGATGACGTTGCCCGGAGACATTCCGGACCGCGACTGATTTGCAAGGAGAAAGCGAGGAGGGCGATGAAGTTAATCGCGAGATTGACCGCATCAGGCCACAATTCACCGTGACCGCGGCAAATACAGCGGCGCGAGTATACCGGAGATCTCTGCCCCGCGCGAATGCGGCCGAGCCGCACCGATCGGTGGATCAGTGGGTCCGCAGTGTGTTTTTTGCGCTAAGCAATTCGCGCAGCTCGTTCTTTTCCGTCTCGATCAAGCCGCCGCCGGACTGCTTCGCCAGCAACTCGTCGATGCGTTGCTGGTGCGTCTGCCGGTCGAGCTGGCGGATCGCATCGACGAACTCCGCACGCAGGGCGTCGTCCTCGCCGGGGAAATCCAGCGTTGCCAGCTTCCGCAACGCGCGCACTGCGTCGCGTCCCTCGTAATGTTCCAGCAGCACCGCGGTGGACATGGCCGGGCGCTCGCGGCACAGTGCGATGAGTTCGGCGAGCAGGTCGATGCCGGGCTGGCGCAAGGTGGCGAAAAGCCACGGCGGCTGCAAGGCTGCGGCGAACGCCGGATTCTGCACCAGCAGCCCGACGGCGCTGCGCACCAGCGTGCGTTCCTGCGGTCGCATCGCCGATTTGCGCGGCGCGGCGACCGGTGTGTCGACGCGCAGTTTAACGTTCGTGATGCGGTCGAGTTCGCCGAGCATCAGGTCGCGGAACGCGCCGTCGGGGATCTGCGCCAGCAGCGGCCGCGCGTGTTCGGCCAGGCGTGCCTTGCCGTCGAGGCTGGCGAGGTTCACGTCGGCACGCAGATGGGCAAAGAAGAATTCGGACAACGGCATGGCATCTTTCAGGCGCTGCTCGAAGCCGGCCTGGCCTTCCTTGCGCACCAGGGAATCCGGATCCTCGCCCTCGGGCAGGAACAGGAAGAATGCCTGGCGACCGTCGCGCATGCGCGGCAGCACGGATTCGACCGCCTTCCACGCGGCGCCGCGGCCGGCTCGGTCGCCGTCGAAACAGAAGTAGACATCCGCGCAATTGCGGAACAGCAGTTCGGCGTGGTCGCGCGTGGTGGCGGTGCCGAGCGTCGCCACGGCCTGCGTGACGCCGTGCTGGAACAGCGCGATGACGTCCATGTAGCCTTCGACCACGATCAGCCGCGGAATCTTGGCATGCGCCTGCCGCACCTGCCACAGCGCGAACAGTTGCTGGCCCTTGTGGAACAATGGAGTCTCGGGCGAGTTGAGGTACTTCGCCCCCGAATCTTCCGTTTTTTCGAGGATGCGTCCGCCGAACGCAATCACGCGCCCGCGCCGATCCTGGATCGGGAACATCACGCGGTCGCGAAAGCGGTCGTAGGGCGTGCCGCGCTCGCCGCGCGTGAGCATGCCGGCTTTTTCCAGCAGGGCGATGCGCTGCGGTGTCGTGCCGAGCGCGTTCTTGAGTCCGTCCCAACCGTCCGGTGCATAACCGAGGCCGAAGCGTTCGATGGTCTGCACATCGAGGCCGCGTGCATCGAAATACGCCCGCGCCTTGTCGCTCTTGAGGAGTTCGCGCTGGTAGAACTTCGCGCTGGCATCGAGCACGGTATACAAATCGGCCGAATCCTCGGCCGGCGTGCGCTTGCCGCCGCCTTCGTAAGGCACTTTCAGGCCGACGCGCGAGGCGAGTTCCTCGACCGCGTCGGGAAACTCCATGCGGTCGTACTCCATCAGGAACTTTATCGCGCTGCCGTGCGCGCCGCAGCCGAAGCAGTGGTAGAACTGCTTGTTCGGACTCACCGTGAACGAGGGCGAGCGCTCGTCGTGGAACGGGCAGCGCGCGGTCCAATCGCGCCCGGCCTTCTTCAGCGGCACGCGCTGCTCGATCACCTCGACGATGTCGACGCGGGCGAGCAGGTCATCGATGAATTTTTCGGGGATGCGGCCAGGCACGGCAGTTCGCAGCGGTCAGTCTTCTTCCGGGATCAGCCACCACAGGATCAGGTAGATGAGCGTGCCGGGGAACGCGGCGGACAGAATGCTCAGGAGCACGTAGCCGATGCGCACATAGGTCGGATCGAGGCCGAAGTGCTTGGCCAAGCCGCCGCACACGCCGGCGATCTTGCGGTCGCTGCGCGAACGGCGCAATGGATTCTGGATGCTCATTCCGGCGTTTCCGAAGACGGCGACGCCGCTAGTTTACGCGGTCGGTCAGGACAGTGCCGACAGCTTCGCTTTCACCAGTTCCGACAATTTGCCCATGTCGGTGCGGCCGGCGACTTTCGACTTGACCAGGCCCATCACCTTGCCCATGTCCTTGGGGCCGGACGCGGCGGATTCGGCGATGGCGGCGGCGATGGCAGCGTCCACCTCGGCAGGCGTCATCTGAGCCGGCAGGTAGGACTGGATCACCGCGACTTCGGCCTTTTCCTTGTCCGCAAGATCCGTGCGGCCGGCGGCTTCGAACTGCGTGATCGAATCGCGACGCTGCTTGAGCATCTTCTCCAGCACGGCCAGCACCTGCGCATCTTCCAGTTGGATGCGCTCGTCCACCTCACGCTGCTTGATCGCCGCATTGACCAGGCGGATCGTGCCGAGGCGATCCTTGTCGCCGCCCTTCATGGCGGCCTTCATGTCATCGGTGAGTTTGGCTTTCAGGCTCATGGCATTCTCCAAGCACTACAAATGCAAACGGCCGGTCACGCTCGCGCGTACCGGCCGTCGAAACCTCGCAACGCGCTGGATCAGTACAAACGCTTGCGCTTGGTCACGTCGCGCGACACGCGGCGCAGATGGCGCTTCACCGCCGCGGCGGCCTTGCGCTTGCGCTCCTGCGTCGGCTTTTCGTAGAACTCGCGCTTGCGCGTTTCGGCCAGCACGCCGGCCTTCTCGCAGGTACGCTTGAAGCGGCGC
>JAJXWU010000067.1 GCA_021781425.1 Pseudomonadota bacterium | reverse complement strand
GCGCGACATTGCGCCTCAAGGCCGAAAAGCAGATCGTGCGCAAGAAGATCACACAGGGTCCGGCCCTGCCCGGCAAGCTCGCCGATTGCGCATCGAGCGACCTTTCGCGCACCGAACTTTTCCTGGTCGAGGGCGATTCGGCCGGCGGCAGCGCCAAGCAGGCGCGCGACAAGGATTATCAGGCGATCCTGCCGCTGCGCGGAAAAATTCTCAACACCTGGGAAGTGGATTCGGGCCAGGTGCTCGCGTCCGAAGAAGTGCACAACCTCGCGATCGCCATTGGCTGCGATCCAGGGCGCGACGATATTTCCGGTCTGCGCTACGGCAAGGTGGTCGTGCTCGCCGACGCCGACTCGGACGGCCTGCACATCGCGACATTATTGGCCGCGTTATTCCTCAAACATTTCCCCAAACTCGTGCGCGAAGGCCATGTATTCGTCGCCATGCCGCCACTGTTTCGCGTCGATGTGGGCAAACAGGTGTTCTATTGCCTTGACGAAGCCGAGCGCGACGCGATGCTGCAGAAGATCGAGCGCGAGAAGATGAAAGGCGCCGTCCACGTGACTCGCTTCAAGGGCCTTGGCGAAATGAACCCGCCGCAGCTGCGCGAATCCACCATCCATCCCGACACGCGCCGTTTGGTGCAACTCACCATCCAACCTGATGACGGCACCGCGCCGCTGATGGACATGCTGCTGTCCAAGAAACGCGCCGCTGATCGCAAGGAATGGCTGGAGACGAAGGGGGATTTGGCGTCTCTAGCTGTTTGACGAAGTCGCCAGCAGCAACCGCCGAATCACCGCCTGCACACGCGGCGCTTTCGTCTCGTCGTAGGCGAACGAATCCTCGTCCATATAGTTGCACTGCGCCAGCTCAAGCTGGATCGCATCCACGCCATTCGCCGGATCGCCGTAATGGCGCGTGATGTAGCCGCCCTTGAAGCGGCCGTTGACGAGGAAGGAATAGTCGCGCTGCGTTTCGAGCACGTCGGCGAGACAGCGTTGCATCTCAGGCGAGCAACTCGCGCCATTCGCGGTGCCGAGATTGAAATCCGGAAGGCGGCCCTCGAACAGGAACGGCACGACACTGCGGATGGAATGTCCTTCCCATAACACCACGCGACCGTGCGCCGCTTTTATTCTTGCGATTTCCGCGGCGAGCGCATGGTGGTACGGCCGCCAATATTTTCCGACGCGCCGCGCGATCTCGTCGGGCGTCGGTTCCTGCCCCGGCAGATAAATCTTCTCGCCGGAAAATTGCACGATCGGACACAGGCCCGTCGTGTTTTGCCCCGGATACAGCGAAACATCGTCGGGCGGACGGTTCAGGTCGACCACATAACGCGAATACTTCGGCACGATGATCGAAGCGCTTATCTCGCGCGCGAACGCGTACAGCCTCGACACATGCCAGTCGGTGTCCGGTACGCGCCGTGCGCCTTCGGTCATGCGCGCGGCGATATCTTCCGGCAACGCAGTGCCGTCGTGCGGCAGCGAGACGAAAAGTGGCGATGTTCCGCGATGCAGGGTAAAAATTTCCATACGCAATGCCGCCAAATAAACGAACCCGTTCGTGTTGAGCATAGCGAAGCGCAGCTTCGCGAAGTCGAAACACCTCGCCATGCCCTTCGATTTCGCGCCTGCGGCACTACGCTCAGGGCGAACGGAATAATTCTATTCAAAGACCAAATCGCGCGGGGCCGAATGGAGCAACATCCAACGACGGTGACGTATCGCCAACCAGCTCAGCGATCAGCCTCCCGGTGATCGCGGACAGGGTGATGCCGAGCATGCCGTGGCCGGTGGCCAGCACGAGATTCTTCAGCGACGCGGTGCGACCCAGGATCGGCAGATCGTCGTACGTCATCGGCCGCCAGCCGTACCATTCCTCGACAACGCACGGTCCTTCCGGTTCGATCAGGTACTCGGCGGCGCCGCGCTTTAGCGCATCCAGGCGCGTGCGGTTGAGCGTATCGTCGTAGCCGGAAAACTCCATCGTGCTGCCGAGACGGTAACCGGAATCCCACGCGGTCACGCACACGGCGCGTTCCTTGAGCGAAAGCGGAATGCGCGGATAGCGCGCTGGCCGCGTGTAGGTGATCGAATAACCCTTGCCGGGCTGGATTGGAATGCGCAGATCGAGCTGGCGCGCGACCTGCGGTGACCAGGCGCCGAGAGCGAATACGATCTCGCGTCCGGCGAATTCGCCCTGATCGGTTACGACCGACTCGATCCGGTCGCCCATCGTGCGGAATCCGCTGCTCGTGGTTGACTCATGAATTTCTCCGCCCAATGCGACGATCGCACGCGCGAGTTCCGCGCAGTAGCGTTCCGGACGCAGTTGCGCGTCGCCGGGATGGAAATGGCCGCCGACGATGCTGCCGTTCAAGGCCGGCTCGCGTGAGCGGCAGGCGGCGCCGTCCAGCGTTTCAATCGGAATGCCGAATTCCGCGGCCAATTGCGCTGAAACATGCGATTTCTCGAATGTGCGGGCGTCGCGGTAGACGTTCAACGTGCCCAGCGTCTGGAATTCGCAATCGAGCTTTTCGCGACGAACGAGATCTTCGAGTTCGGCACGGGCGCGCAGCAGGAGCGGCGCCTTGATTGCGGTGACGCGCCGGCATTCGCGGGCATTGCAGCGCCGCGCAAATTGCAGCAGCCATTCGAGCAGGGCGAAATCCGGCCGCGGCGTGATACGCAGCGGCGCGTCCTTCTTCAACATCCAGCGCAGGCCATCGGCAAGCACGCCGGGTGCCGCCAGCGGCAGCGCATGGCTTGGCGTAATCGTGCCGCAGTTGCCGTGCGAAGTCGCGCCGCCCACGTGGCCGCGTTCGATCACGGTCACGCTGCGCCCGGCGCGCAACAGATACAACGCACAGGCCAGGCCCACCGCCCCACCGCCCAGAATCAGCACGTCGGATTGGCGCGGGTTCATCGCGCGCGTGCTCCGTCGAAAGCTGACGCAATGCGCCGGGCGCAACGGCATATGGCATGCGCTGCACACGGAAATTGATCCGGACCTGGCGCAAAAAACCGCTCTACTAAGCCATTTGGCAATGAGTTCTTGGCCATTGGCACCGAATCTGCATATTCCCATTCGCCGGCAGGTGCCGGCCACGAAAGCGGAATACGGTCATGCCCGCACCCAACACCGAAATGCTGCTTGCCTTGCGCAACCCGAAGTCCGGCTGGCTCGCGACCATGATCTGCGCGCTGGAAGAAGCGCTCAAGGACGTGGATTTCAGTGAGCATCATCGCGCCATGGTCAAGCAACTGCTGGAACAGGGCGCGGTTTCCGTGGCCGTATCCGAAGCCGCCGAGGAACGTCTCGCCCGCTTCGAGGCGAGCGTTGCAGAAACCCAGGCCGGTTTGGCCGCTTCGGTAACCGCTCCGCTGACGGCGACGAGCACGTCGCCGGCACATCCGAAGCTGACACTGGTGAGCAACGCCGCGTAATCCATCACGAAATCGCAAGGGGAGTCCGGAAGGGCCCGATGCAAATCGGGCCCTTCCTCTTTTTGCAACCGTTGCAAACACGGCTGCGCTCCATGGCCCGCACGAATCCGCTCAGCGGAATCCTCGTTCACGCGCAAGTAAACTCCGCTTCCTGCGCGCGGTGTTCGCGCGACTCGTCTCCGCTCGCGACGCGTCTGCGGCGATTCCCACTCTCCGACAACCGGATCAGTGATGATGTGCGCCATCGATTCCATGCGCATGACCGTGGGCGATTTCTTCTTCGGCGGCATCGCGCATGCCGGTGATCTCGACTTCGAAGCGCAGGGTCTTGCCGGCCAGCGGATGGTTCAGGTCGACGTCGACCACACTCGATCCGACCTTGAGCACCGTGACCGAACGCGGGCCTTCGCGGGTGCTCAGCGTCGTCGCCAAGCCGGGTTTGAGTTGCGCAGCATCGCGGAAATACTTCTTTGGCACGCGCTGGACAAAATCCTCGCGACGCTTGCCGTAGGCTTGCTCCGCTTCGAGCACCACATCGAACGTGTCGCCCACGGCGTGCCCGGCAATGGCCTGTTCAAGGCCCGGAATGATGTTGCCATGGCCGAACAGGAACGACATCGGATCGCGTCCGCGCGACGTTTCGACTTCGGCGCTCTGAGCTCCGCTGTCGCGAACCTCGCTGACGCGGTAATGGAAGCTGACGACTTTGTCTTTTTCGGCTTGCATGGTTGTCCTCGCAAACGCCGCATCCTAACCGTTTTGCGCGCATGTCGCATGCGCTGCATTGACAAACGCGCCTCGCTTGGCCGAGTGTGCGGGCATGCGCATCCGGAAATTCTTCATCTGCTGCCTCGTCGCGGGCGTGGCGGCCGGTTTGTCCGGATGCGGCACCCGCGCCGTGAGACCCGCGTCGACCACGGTCTATCCGGCCAAGACGCGTAGCGCGAACCCGAACGACATCCTGTTCCGAGCCATCGGGCTGGTCGGCACGCCCTACCGTTACGGCGGCAACACGCCGCGCAGCGGCTTTGATTGCAGCGGCTTCGTCGACTACGTATTCCGCGAGGTCGCCGGAATCGAACTACCGCGTACGGTGGAGGAAATCAGCCGCATCGACGCGCCGCAGGTTTCACGCAAACAGCTCGAATCCGGCGACCTTGTGTTCTTCGACACCGAGGGCCGCCGAGTCAGCCACATCGGCATCTATGTCGGCAAGGGCCGTTTCGTGCACGCGCCGAACGAAGGCGGAACCGTACGCCTGGATTATCTTGACTCGCCCTACTGGCGCGAGCACTTCAGCGGCGCCAAACGCGTGTTGAAATAAGCGCGAGTCATTTGGTCGGGTGCAGATGCAAATTGTCGAGCAAAGGCGTTTTCGGCCGCTGGATGACCAGCATGTCGTTGCCGGCAACGTGGTGGCAGCCGGTGCAAGCCGCCGACAATCGGTCGAAGGCCTTCTCGAATGCGGCCTTGTTCTTGCCGTCCACCGCCTTGCGCAGGTCGGCGATCGGGCCACGCGTCATGGCCGGCAACACGTCGGCGAGACGCAGCGGCTGCAAGTTGGCGTCGTCGGCGTTGTATTTGGCAACCGCCTCGAAGGCTTCCTGCAATTCCTGCACTTCGTACGTGGCAAGATTCCAGTTTTCCGCCTCGCCGGCGAACCACAACCGCGCATGGCGAATCTGCAGGATCAGCATCTGCTCGCCCAGTTCCGGGCGATAGCTGGATTTCTTCAGCTCGTCCAGTTGCCGGCGCAGTGCCTGGATTTCTGCCCGGTCGCCGGCGGCAGGCGCCGCAGCCACCACCGTCGCGCATGGGAACAACAACAAAGCAAGAATCGTCAACGCCGTCTTATTCACCATCCACCTCCGCTCACGTCTGCCCGTAGAGCAGCCAGATCTCCGCCTCGCGCTCGCTGCCGAAAACCCGCAGCAGGTAACCCGCTTCGCGCATGGCCAGTTCGCCGAATTCGGAGAAGCGCACATGCTCGCTCACCGGTTCGTGGAAAGCGATGCGCACATGCTCCAGCCCGCTGCCCAGCAGATTTTCGACAAGGCGCCGGAACTCGTCCGGCGTCGCCGGCTCGCCACGCAGGCCGTCGCGCACGAGCACACGTTGGACGCCGCGGCGGCGGCATTCTTCGGCGATCCGCTGCCAATACGCCGTGGTGATCGCGAGAGAATCCTCGGGTCCTTGAACATCCGCGTACAGATACTCGGTTCGATCCTCGAACCGCAAACGCCAGGAATGATCGGGACCGTTCCCGGAATCTTCGGTAGTCATCGCGATCCAGTGTGAACGAAGGGACTGCGCGGATGCCGGCAGCCCCTGAGCGCAGATTGCCGATCGCGGCGCGGATTCTAACGCAAGCGCGCATTCAATTTGGAGTAGTGCCACGGCCGGAGCCGTGGCGATGCGTCATTTCCTCGCGGAATTCGGCCAGCTCGCGCAACAAGGCTTCGATGTTGACCTCGTTCTTCATGTTGACGTTGTAATCGGTTTCGGCGCGCGCGCGATCCTTGAGCGCCTGCCGGTTCTGGCTCATCACGATCAGCGGACCCTGCAGGCTGACCAGAATACCGAGCGCCAGATTGAAGAACTGATAAGGATACGGATCCGGCGGATTGCCCATCATCTGGCTGTTGCCGATGCACCAGGCCGCGGTGAGTGCGACCAGGAAGATGATGAATTTCCAGCTGCCGTTGAGCTCGGCGACCTTGTCGGCAAGACGATCGCTCCAGGAAAGATGTTTTTCGAATTCCGCATCGACATTCACCGCGGCGCGGGCGGACAGCAGCATGTTGGTCTCGCGCAGCCTGCCACTGATGGTACGCAGGATCGCCAGAGCCGCGCGCGGCCGCTGTTCCAGGTAATCGCCGAGCGTGCGGTGCGCGAGTTCCAGCAGGACGCAATCGGTCGTCGCCAGCGCGCTGGCGCTGCGCGGTTTTTCGTCGAACACGGCCAACTCGCCGAAGAACTGGCCGCGGCTCAAATCTTCCAGCGAAATGCGATGCGAATCTTCGCCGGGCAGGAAAATGTTCACGTCGCCGCTGACGACGATGTACATGGCGTCGCCGGGGTCGCCCTGCGCGAAGATCTGCACGCCGGCGGCAAAACGGCGCTCACGCAGGTAGTTTGTCGCCAGCGCCTTCAGATCGTCGTCGTCCAGCGTGTCGAACAGCGGAATCGAACGCAGCAGTTGGGTGGTTTCCATCGGTATCGTCCTGCCTCAATCGAATGTCTTGCCGTGCGCTTCCGGGCCGAACCACGTCACTACTGCCAGCGCGCCGGCGACGATGGCGATGAAACTCGCCATCGCGAACGCGAAATCGCCGCCATGTCGGGCGGCCAGCCAGGCCAGGAACGGTGACGTCAACGCCGCCAGCAGATTGCCGCCCTGATAGGCGAATCCCGGCAGCGTACCGCGCACGCCGTCCGGCGAGAGTTCGTTCAAATGCACCGGCACGACGCCCCAGGCGCCCTGCACCATCACCTGCAGCAGGAACACGCCGATGCCGAGCAGCAACACCGAGCCACCGTAGGCCCACAGCGGAATCATCGGCAGCGCCAGCAACGACGCGATGACGATCGCGCGACGGCGACCGATGCGCTCGGACCAGGCGCCGAAAAACAGACCGCCGACGATCGCGCCGAGGTTGAGCACAACGGTCAATTC
>JAJXWU010000053.1 GCA_021781425.1 Pseudomonadota bacterium | reverse complement strand
CGATCTGAGTTGCTCGCCGTTTTGCTGGATCTTCATTGTGTGCTCCCGTTTGGACTTGCGCCAGACTAATCGAAATCAATGCCGAAAAGAGGTCAGAGAACATTTTTTTGAGCAAGGATCGAGCGACAGCCCCCAATCGAAATGTTCTCTGACCCCTTTTCTGTTTTTCTCTGATCCCTGTTTTCTGTTCAATCCAGAAGTCTGCGCAACGCCACGCGCGCGGTGTCGAACGAGAAATGCTCGCGCACGTTGGTCAGGCCGTTGTCGGACAGTTTTTTCCACAGCGCCGCATCGCGATAAGCGCGCACAATCGCGGCAGCAAAATCTTCGGGCGTGTCGGCGACGAGCAGATCCTCGCCGTTTCGCGCGTGCATGCCTTCGGCCGCGGGCGTGGTCGCCACCACCGGCAGGCCGCAGCTCATTGCCATGTTGATCTTGCCCTTGACCCCGGCGCCGTAGCGCAGCGGCGCCAGTGCGAGACGGCAGCCGTCCATGAACGGGACGATGTCCTCGACATAGCCATGCACTTGCACGCCGTCGTGTGCCAGTTCGAGGATGGCTTTCGGCGCCTTGCTGCCGATGACGTGAAAATCGGCTTCGGGCAACGCCACGCGCACACGCGGGAAGACCTCGCGCACGAACCAGAGCACGCCGTCGATATTCGGCGGATGCTGGAAGCCGCCGACGAACACGAGATCGCGGCGCTCGCCGAACTCGCGGCGCCGGCCGCGGATCTCGTGCACGTTGGACAACACCTCGATGCGCACGCCTGGCAGTTCGCGCGCGAGCAGCTCCTTCTCGGCCGCGCTGACGACCAGGGTGATGTCGCATTCGCGCATCAATTTCAATTCCTGCGTGCGCGTGCGTGCGGCCTGCGTGGCCTGTTCCATGTTTCCGCTCAATTCGGCGGCGCGCTGCTCGCGCAGATGATGCACGTCGACGGTGTCGAAAAGCAGCCGAGCCTGCGGCGCGTACAGGCGCACGAGGCCGACGTAATTGGCGGCGACGTAGTGCCGCGACAAGACGACGGCACCCAACGACTTGCCGTGTCCGCGCAGCCACGCGACCGGATCGGACACGAACGGGTGATACAGCGCCTGCACGCCGAGCATCTGCAGCGCGCGCGTGTATTTTCCGGCGTGCGCGCGGTTGTCGGGGAGGAAGCTCACCGCGTATCCCGCCTCGCGCAGCAGGCGCATCAGGTTGAGCATGCGCAGCGAGCCGGAATCCTGGTCCGGCGTTGGTGTGTAGGCGTCGACGATCAGGACATGCCCGCGTGCGCGCCAGTTCGCCGCGGCCTCGGCGTCCTTCGCATCGTCGATTGGCGTGGGCTGGCGCGCGAGTTCATTTTTCCACTTTTCCAGGAATTTGCCGCGATTGATCGTCTGGAAGCGCTTCATGCCGCTGCCGGTATCGGTGCCGGCGGTGATGCCTTCGAAATGCACGACCGCGGCGCGCGGTTCGTAGAACACCTTCCTGCCCGCCGCGCGCACGGCAAAGGCGAGGTCGGTATCCTCGTAGTAGGCTGGCGCGTAGCGTGCGTCAAAACCGCCGAGTTGGCGGAACAGGTCGCGACGGATGACGACCGCTGCGCCGGAGCAGTAGTCCGCTTCGCGGCGGAACTCGAAGCGCGGATCGGCGGGATTCTCGAAGCGGCCGTAATTCCAGCCCGAGCCATCGGCAAAAATGATACCGCCGGCTTCCTGCAGGCGTCCGTCCGGATATACCAGTTTGGCGCCCACGAGTCCGCAATCGGGTTCTTCGTCGAAAACCCGCAGCAATGCATCGAGCCAGCCTTCGGTCACCACGGTATCGTTGTTGAGGAAGGCGAGGAATGTGCCCTGCGCGACGTCGGCGCCGGCATTGCACGAGCCGACGAAGCCCAGGTTTTGCGCGTTGCGCAGGACACGGATGCCGGCGATTTGCGCCAGACGATCGACGGTCGCGTCGCTCGAGGCGTCGTCCACCACCACGACTTCGAAGGAAATGGCGCCGGGATGCTCGGCGAGCGAACGCAGGCAGGCGACGGTGTAGTCGATCTTGTTGTGGACGGGAATCACGATCGACACGCGCGGCGTCGCGCCGGATGGAACCGTGAACGGGCGGAATTCGCTGGTTGGTGCGGTCACGATGCGCGTACCCGGCGACAGCGCGTCGCGGCGGAATTCGTCGGCGGCACGGCGAATCGTGCCGGATACGCCGCGGCTGGCGAGACTGCCGCGGGTGCGGTGCAAGAGGGAGCGCAGACGGCCGGATGTGTAGCGAAGGCGCGTGACGAGCGCGCCCAGCTTGCGCCGGGCGTAGCGCAGCGGCCGGGTGATTTTCCAGGAAAAGCTGCCGAGGACGCGGTCGCGTTCTGCACGCACCTCATGCAGTTCGGCGTCAAGGCGCAACGCCCACGCGCTGCGTTCGTCGAACTCGCCCTGCAGTTTGCGCAGCGCATTGTCGCTGCGCTTGAGCCGCGCATCCAATCCGAACGCCCATTCGGCGCGCGCTTCCAGCTCACGCTGCTTGTCGGAAACCTCTTCGTTGAGCAAGGCGATTGCGCGCTTTGCATCGCCGATCTGACCGGCGCGCATTTGCGCTGCCGTGCGATCCTGTGCGCCATCCGCGATGACGGGGAGTGCGCGCCCGTGTGGCGCGATCGGGAGCCGATCGCGGTAGTCCGCCGCCATGTCGCCGAGGCTGCGCACCGGTTTTCCGGCGAGTGCCGCGCGCGCCCGTGCCAGCCGTTCCGGGTGTTCGCGCAGCGCATCGATCGCACTGACGATCGCGGCGGCTTCCGGCGCAACCAGAAAACCGTCGACGCCGTCGGTAATGCGTTCGGCGAGCGCGCCCAGGCGCGTGGCCAATACCGGAATGCCGAGACTGCACAGTTCCGAAAGCGTGTAGCTGAACGTCTCGGCGAAATCCGGCAGGATCAGGGCGGCGTCCGCGGCGACGCGCGCGAGCAGCGCGGGCAACTCCGCGGCCTTGTAATTGAGCAGGATGTGGACGCCGGCGTGGCCGAAGAATTCGCGCGCTTCGGGTCCGGCGCCGATCAGAAACAATTCGGCATCGCGCAATTGCGGCAGCAATCGGCGCAGAAGATTCGCGGCCTTGCCGCGGCGCACACGGCCGAGGATCAGAAGACGAAGCGTGTCCCGCGCTGGCGGATCGGGCAGCGGGACGCGCGCGGCGGCGGGCCACGGCGCGATGCCGTGCGGGATCACGCTTTGCGGCAGTACGGCCAGCCGCGGTTGCAGCTTGAGGAAGATCGACAGCGCCGAGCGGCTGGGCGCGATCAGGCTCGCCTGTGCGGAGAGCGCGGCGTCCGCCAGACGCTCGCGCAACGTCAGCCACCAATCCGGATCGCGTTCGGCGAACTCGAAACCGGCGTCCGCGCGCGCCATGTCCGCGCGCAGTTGTGCGGCATCGAAGGTCGCCCCGGCATCGTCGAGATTGCGATGCAGCAGCGGCCACAGCGGGTAGAAATCGTGAATGAAGTACGTGGTCGGCAAGCCGGTGCACAGTGCGTCCAGACTGTGGCCGATCAGGGACGACACAACCACGGCATCCACGCCGAAATCGTGCACGACGCCGTCGAGGAATTCCCGGTAACCGCGATGGGCCAGCGCGGTACTGGGGATGGCGTCGGGCAAAACGGCCGAACGCCACGGTGGCATTCCGAACGTTGCATCGCGCAGTTCCAGCACTTCGCCGTAGCGGCGGCGGTCGAAATTGCCGCGCGCCATCAATACCAGATGATGGCGCGCGCCGTCGGCGGCGGCCAGGTCGCGCACAAAGCGCTCCGCACCGCCGCCCCAGCCGTGCAGCACGTGCAGCACCACGGATTTTGCGTCGAGACCGGGATAGGCCGCCGCGGAAGGTGGATTCGTCAACGCTGTCGCCAGCGCCTCGCGCAATTCGCCGAGCGGCGAAGGTGGCGGCGCCTCATCGCCCGGCGCCGGCTGTTCGGGGCCGCACAGGTCTCGCGCCGGATCGGCAACGTACAGATGATCGAGCAGCGCGCCGCGCCATGACGCAGCGGATGGCGGCAGGGTATACGTGTGGATTTTTTCCGGATCGACGTCGCGCAGGCCGGCGCCGTTCCACCAGCTCAGCAGCGGCGAAAACGCGGGCCAATCGATGGCCTGATGCCGGCCGTGTGCCCAGCACAGCGCATCGATGCGCGACGGATCGGCATGGCTGCGCATGCCGGCGGGCAGCGGCGCGTTGTCGGGATCGGCGTTGTCCAGCGGCGAGGCGACCAGCACCTGTGGAAGATCCAGCGTCGGTACGAGTCGCTCGAACCAGAAGGGCGGCAGCGCGGTGCCGCTGCGCACGAGGACGAGATCATCGCCGGGAAACCGGGTTGCGGCAACGCGCAGCGCGGCGGCGGCATCGGTTTCCGCAAACGCCGGAGTCTGCACGTCCGCCGGGCACGTGGCGGAAATTGCATGGAGCCACTCCGGCGCCGGCGCGGCGCCGAAGATGCACACGCGCACCGGACGGAGGTTTCCCACAAAGCGTCGATGCGAAGGTCAGTGACGCATGCCCATCGCAGGCATTTGCTTTTCGGTGTAGCCGGCCGGGACTTCAAAATCAGCGGCGGCGACGCCGGCATGGCTTACGCTTTTGATCTGCGTCACTGCGCTCGCCTTGCCGTCCTCGTAGCGGGTCATCTGCACCGGGAATGTGCCTGCCGGCAACTGGTTGATGCTGGAATTGACCATGCCGGCGGATGCGGTTTGCGCCATCGCACGCAGATCGTCGAAGACCTTGCGCACAGTGGCCTGATCGGCTGCATCGATGCCGGCCGCGGACAGATTGGCAAGGCAGTCGTCGCTGTGGTGGTCGTTGCCGATCATGACGCGGTAAATCGTGCAGGCGTAACCGTCGATCGTCGCGGTCTGCCCGGTCGGCGCATAAGCCACCGTGGCGCTCCCGCCGCCGTGAGCGGCCATGCGCTGTTTCATCATTTCGCGCATCTGTGGCGGCACGTTGGCCAGCATCGCGTTGAGCGACTGCGCCATCTTGCCCATGTCCATGTATTGCTGCTTGTTGGGCATGAGCACCAGGATGCGGCCGCTGGCGGCGTCGACCAGCAGAATGTTTCTGCCCATATCCATGCGCATGCGGCCGGCGCCGACCTCGATGCGTGTCAGCGCGGTATCACCTGCGCCTTGCACGGTGGCGAACTCGGCACGGAAATCGGCCAGCGCCGTGGCGGATACGGCACAACCCAGGATTGCAAAGGCCAAACGGATGCGGTGATGCATGGTTTCCTCCGGAAAATGACGGCGCAGAATGCCAGCGGATTATCGCGGAAGCGGCCTGTCCTGTCATCGAATCGGTTAAACTCCGATCCAGTTCCGCACCTCGCCAGCCGTCTTGTCCGCGCTTCCCGTTTGCCGCCATCTCCTGCGCCTCGCCGCGCTCTGCATGCTCGCCGGTTTGGCCGGGTGCCCGCGCGCGCCGGTGAAGTCTTCGGCGCCGGCGCCCGACAACCTCGGCGCGGTCGCCGCGATTCGCGCGCTCGGCGCGCATTACGAATCCAGCGTGCAGGTGCACGGCCTGCGCGATCCGGCGGTCGACGGATTCCTCGATGCCGCCCACGCTCGGGAAAAGCAAGGCCATTTCCGCGCCGCCCGGGCCGACGCTGACAGGGCGCTGAAAATCGCGCCGCGTGCGCCCGATATCCTGCAATATGCGGCGGAACTGGCGATCGAAACCGGCGACTGGCAGCGGGCGGGCGCGTTGGCCAAGCGGTCCTACGATCTGGGTCCGAAAGTCGGCGGCCTGTGCGCGCGCAACCTGGAAACGCTGGCGCGGGCGCTGACCGTGCAGGGCGACACCACGGATGCGGAACAGGTGCATGCGAAGATCGCGGCCTGCGGCGTGCCGCCGGTGACGCGGTTTTGAAAGTGCGCGCGCACAGCGCCGGCGACCTGCTCGGTGCGGATGGGCCGTTCGCGGCGGAAGTCCCCGGTTTCGTGCCGCGCGATTGTCAACAGATCATGGCTGATGCGGTCGAGGAAGCCATCGCCGAGCGCCAGACGCTGATCGTCGAGGCCGGCACCGGCACCGGCAAAACCTTCGCCTATCTCGTGCCGGCATTGCAGTCCGGCAAGCGCGTGATCGTTTCCACCGGCACCAAGACCCTGCAGGATCAATTGTTCCACCGCGACCTGCCGCGCGTGCGCGCCGTGCTCGGCGCGCGCCTGAAAGCCAGTCTGCTCAAGGGCCGTGCCAATTACCTGTGCCGGTATCGTCTGGAACAGACGCTCAAGGACGGCCGTTTCGCCAGCCGCGAACAGGCCGCGCAGGTGCAGGCGATCCGGGCCTGGAGCGAACGCAGCGCGAGCGGCGACCGCGGCGAATTCGCGCAAGTGCCGGAGGATTCGCCGCTGTGGACGCGCGTGACCTCGACCGCGGAAAACTGCCTCGGTGCGGAATGCCCGCTGTACGCGGACTGTTTCGTGGTCAAGGCGCGGCGCGCGGCGCAGGAAGCCGATCTGGTCGTGGTCAACCATCATCTGCTGTTCGCGGACTTGGCGATCAAGCAGGAAGGCTTCGGCGAGATCCTGCCCGGCGCACATGCCTTCGTGCTCGACGAGGCGCATCAGATTCCGGAACTGGCCGGTGTATTCTTTTCCACAAGTATAACCGCGCGCCAGCTGACCGAACTGGCGAGCGACACCCTGGCCGAATGCGCCAGCGTGTCCGGCGCGCTGGCATCCTTGCGCGAGCCGTTCGAGGCGATCGCTCCGGCGGTCAAGCGCGTGCGTCTGGCACTGGAGGCGCTGCCGGTCAAGGGTGCGTTCGCTCTGATCGAGCAGAATGCGAACGCGATGCGGGAACTGCGCGTGCTCGAGGACGCCTTGCGCAAACTCGCCGACGCGTTGGGCGCGCAGGCCGAGCGCTCGCGCGGACTGGCCAGTGCGCACGAACGCGCCGAAGTCCTGGGCCAGCGCTTGCACGCCGTGCTTGACGGCGGTGCACACGAGGCCGTGCACTGGTACGAGACCACGCCACACGGGTTCGCCCTGCACGCCACGCCGCTGGACCTCGCGCCGCCGCTGCGCGGCCTGCGCGAGCAATCGCACGCGAGCTGGATTTTCACCTCGGCCACGCTTTCGGTCGCCGGCAGTTTCGAGCATTTTTCGCGTCAGCTCGGTCTGGACGATCCGGTG
>JAJXWU010000077.1 GCA_021781425.1 Pseudomonadota bacterium | reverse complement strand
CTCCGGATCGTAGGCGCGCACCTTCGCTCCCGCAGCCCACAACTGTTCGAGCAGGCGCAGGCTCGGCGCCTCGCGCATGTCGTCGGTGTTCGGCTTGAACGCGAGGCCCCACACCGCGATGGTCTTGCCGGCGAGCTTGGCGGCGAAATGCCGGCTCAGCAGTTCGAACAGTTTTTCCTTCTGGTTGCGATTGACGGTTTCCACAGCGTCGAGCACGCGTGCCTCGTAGCCATACCCGCGTGCGATGCGTTCCAGCGCCTGCACATCCTTGGGGAAACACGAACCGCCGTAACCGGCGCCCGGATAGATGAAGGAATAGCCTATGCGCGGATCAGAACCGATGCCGTGACGCACCAGTTCGATGTCGGCACCCACACGCTCGGCGATGTTCGCCATCTCGTTCATGAAACTGATCTTGGTGGCCAGCATCGCATTGGCCGCGTACTTGGTCAGTTCCGCCGAACGCGCATCCATCAACACAATGCGCTCGTGGTTGCGGTTGAACGGCGCGTACAGAGCCTTCAACTGCTCGATCGCGCGCGCGCTGTTCGATCCGATGACGATGCGATCCGGACGCATGCAATCCTTGACTGCATCGCCCTCTTTCAGGAATTCCGGATTGGAGACGACGTCGAACGCGTGCGCCACGCCACGCCGCGACAATTCGGCGGCGATCGCCTCGCGCACGCGATCGGCGGTTCCCACCGGTACGGTGGATTTGTTGACGACCACACGGTAGCCATCGATGTGCGCGCCGATGCTGCGCGCGACCGTTAGCACATGCGACAGGTCGGCGCTGCCATCCTCGTCCGGCGGCGTGCCGACGGCAATAAACAACATCTGGCCGTGGGCGATGCCCTGTGCGGCATCGGTGGTGAACTTCAGGCGTCCGGCGGCGCGGTTGGATGCGACCAGTTCGGCCAGACCGGGCTCGTAGATAGGCATCTTGCCCTGCTCGAGATCCGCGATCTTGACCGCATCGACGTCCACGCAAACGACATCGTTGCCGACCTCGGCGAGACACGTGCCGGTGACCAGGCCCACGTAACCGGTGCCGAACAGGGTTATCCGCATCGAAATTTCCCGGTGCGCTGGGGAGAGCGTGCATTGTAGTGAGTACGGCCACGGCGACCAAGCCGTGCAAATGAAAAGGGCGCGGTTTCCCGCGCCCTTTCGATGCTTGTAGGGAACCGGTTCAGTTTTTCTTCGGTTCTGCCGGAACAGCCGGCTTGGCTGCTTCGGGCTTGTCGATGCTGATCAGGGTCACGTCAAAAATCAGGGTTGCGTCCGGGCCGATCTGCGGCGGACCATGCTCACCGTAGGCCAGCTTGGCCGGAATGAAGAACTTGTATTCCGAACCGACCGGCATCAGTTGCAGACCTTCGGTCCAGCCCGGGATCACGTTGGCGAGCGGGAACTTGGCCGGCTGGCCGCGCTTGATCGAGCTGTCGAATTCGGTGCCGTCGATCTTGGTGCCTACATAGTTCACGGTCACGCTGTCGGTCTTGACCGGCTTCGGACCGGAACCCTGCTTGATCACTTCGTACTGCAGGCCGGAGGCGGTCACCTTGACGCCTTTCTTCGTCTTGTTCTTGGCGAGGAAGTCGTCGCCTTCCTTCTGGTTCTTCTCGGCTTCCACCTTCATCTTGGCCATCTGTTCGCCGCGCAGTTTTTCCATGAAATCACCGCGCACGCTCAGGGCTTCAGCATCTGTCAGCGTGGTCTTCTCGCCCTTGAGCGTGGCTTCCAGCGCCTGGATGACGACCTTGATGTCGATGTCGTCCTTGATCGAACTCAGCCCGCGGCCCACGTCCATGCCGACCATATAGCTGTACTCGGCCTTTTTGTTGCCCTTGAACTTGGCGTCGATGGCGGCCTTGTCGACGGCGGGAGCCGCGGCAGCAGCCGGCGCCGGATGCGCAACCGGCTTGGCAGCGGCCTTGCTGTCGGCCGCGCCGGCAGAACCGGCGGCGAGCGCGGCGGCGATGGCCGCAGCAGTCAGTGTCTTGCGCAAAAATTTCGTCATGTGTGCTCCTGGATGGTTGGGATTGCCGATCACGCGGCATGCCTGAGAATCGAGCGGGCCGCATATTGTGCGGTCAGCCGCCCCGGAAGGCAAACGGACCCGATTGGACTGCGCCGGACTCGGCGGGTTCCCGGGCCGGTACGTTAAAATGCGCTTATGATCCGTCTCGACAACCTCACTCTACGCCGTGGTCCGCAGGTGCTGCTCGAAAACGTCGACGTGGCCCTGCACGCAGGCTGGCGCGTTGGCATCACCGGCCGTAACGGCGCGGGCAAATCCAGCCTGCTCACGCTCGTCGCCGGCGAATTGGCTGCCGATGCCGGACATTTCGAGCGCCCCGCCAACTGGTCGTTGGCCTGGGTGCGCCAGGAAGTGCCGGCGCTCGCATCCACCGCGCTCGACTATGTGCTCGACGGCGACGCCGAACTGCGCGCGGTGGAACGCGATCTGGCCGCCGCCGATGCCGCGCACGACGGCATGCGTATCGCGCATCTGCACGAGCGCCTGCATGCGATCGGCGGCTACGCGGCGCCCGCACGTGCCGGCGCCCTGCTGCACGGCCTCGGCTTCGCGCCGGGCGACGAAGGCCGCCGCGTGGCGGATTTCTCCGGCGGCTGGCGCATGCGTCTGAATCTTGCCCAGGCACTGATGTGCCGCTCGGATCTGCTCCTGCTCGACGAGCCGACCAATCATCTCGACCTCGATGCCGTGCTATGGCTGCAGGATTGGTTGTCGAAATATCCGGGTACCTTGCTGCTGATTTCGCACGATCGCGAGTTTCTCGACGCAGTCGTCACACATGTGCTGGCCATTGCCGAACGCCGCGCGGACTTGTTCGCGGGTGACCTCAGCGGCTATGAGCGCAAGCGCGCCGAGCAGTTGACGCAGCAATCCGCCGCTTTCGAAAAACAGCAGCGTGAGCGTGCACACCTGCAACATTTCGTAGACCGCTTCCGCGCAAAAGCGACCAAGGCGCGCCAGGCGCAAAGCCGCATCAAGGCGCTCGAGCGCATGGTCGAGATTGCGCCGGTGCGCGCGGCATCGACGATCCAGTTCGCTTTCCGCGAGCCAACGCGCCTGCCCGCGCCCCTGCTCAAACTCGATGCCGTAGATGCTGGCTATGGCGAGCGGCGCGTGCTCGAGAACGTGACCCTGAATCTGGCTCCCGGCGACCGCATCGCCCTGCTCGGCGCCAACGGCGCCGGCAAATCGACCCTGGTAAAACTGCTCGCCGGCGGACTGGCGCCGCTGGCTGGCGAACGCATCGCCGCCAAGGATCTCGCCATCGGGTATTTCGCACAGCATCAACTGGAACAGCTCGATTCGGGTGTCAGCGCGGTGGCACATCTGCTGCGCCTCGATCCGGCGCTCGGCGAGAAGGCGGCACGCGATTTTCTGGGCGGTTTCGGCTTCGCAGGCGACCGCGCGTTGGAGCCGGTGGCGCCGTTTTCCGGCGGCGAGAAGGCACGGCTGTGCCTGGCGCTAACCGTATTCCAGCGTCCCAACCTTCTGCTGCTGGACGAACCGACCAATCATCTGGACCTGGACATGCGCGAAGCGCTGACCGAAGCGTTGAACGATTTCGCCGGCGCCGTGGTGCTGGTCGCGCATGATCGCGCTCTGATCCGCGCCTGCTGCGACACGCTGCTGCAGGTCGGCGGTGGCCACGTCGCGCCTTATGCCGGCGATCTGGACGACTACGCGCGCCTGGTGTTGCGCGCCGCCAGCGCTGATCCCGCATCAGCGGCAAATGCCGCATCCAGCGAAAAGCGCCGCGATGGGCGCCGCGCGCGTGCCGACGAGCGTGCCCGTCTCGCACCGTTGCGGCAGGAAGTGCAGCGCCTGGAAAAGCGTATGGCCAAGGTCGAGGCCGACAGACATCGAATCGATGCGGCTCTGGCCGACCCGGTCCTGTACGGCAGCACCCAGTCCGTGCAAGTACAGGAATTGACGCAGCGGGCGGCGGCGCTGGCGGCCGAACTAGCCGAACTCGAAGGACAATGGCTATCCACGCATGACGAGCTGGAGCGCGCGACCTAGCCCCTGTGCAAGACATCTTATCGTGCTGTTTTTGCCTGTTTTTTTCGGTCTTCACCGCCCCGTACTAGTTTCCTAATCAGCCCACGGACGGAATGGGTGCTTGACAAGTCTCGCCTTAGTGTTATACTTAAATACAACACTAGTACGTCAAATCACTAGACGGGAGACAACCATGTACCTGCAAGCTCTGTTGATCCGCGCCGCCGTGGCGATCGCAACCGGTCTGATGCTGACCGCCGCGATTCTCATCGACCACACCGGGCATGCATCGCCCGCGGCGGCGGTCGCAGCCGTCGCGGAACCAACCCGTAGCGCGATGCCGGCGCCGGTAACGCTGCCGACAATCCATGTGTACGCGACAGCGGCCGAACTCGCTTCGGCCTCTGCGCCGCAGAGCCATAGTGCCGGACTTGCCATCGATGCGGCACTGCCCGACCTGTCCGCTCCATCGACGCCGTCGCTGCGCGGCCTGGATGTGGACATGCCTTACTATTCCTTTGGCAGGGTTCTGCCCCGGATCGGCAGCAAGGAATGAGCATGAGCATCACCTGGAACGACAACGCGCCGATCTACCGCCAACTGCGCGACCGCGTGGTGGCGATGATTCTGGATGGCGTGCTCAAGCCCGGCGATGCCCTGCCCTCGGTGCGGCAGGTCGCTGCCGATTTCCAGCTCAATCCGATCACCGTTTCAAAGGGATACCAGGAACTCGTGGACGAAAATTTGGTGGAAAAACGCAGGGGACTTGGCATGTACGTGACCGATGGCGCGCGCGCGGCGCTGATGAAATCCGAACGTGAGCGCTTCCTGCACGAGGAATGGCCGGCGCTGTTCGCGCGCATCCAGCGCATGAACCTGGATCTGGCCACCCTGATCAAGAACGCCGAAAACACGGGAGAAAAATCATGACCGCCGTCGTGCAGGCGAATGGACTGTCCAAGCGTTACGGCAACACGGTGGCGCTGGATAACGTGAATCTGGATATCCAACCCGGGCGCATCGTCGGCCTGGTCGGCCCGAACGGCGCCGGCAAGACCACCGCACTCAAGGCGATACTGGGCCTGGCCGAATTCGACGGCCGGCTTTCCGTGCTCGGCCTCGACCCGCGCACGCACCGTACTGAATTGATGCAACAGGTGTGTTTCATTGCCGACGTAGCCGTGTTGCCGCGCTGGCTGCGGGTGGGCGACGCGGTGGATTTCGTCGGCGGCGTGCATCCGCGCTTTTCGCGCGAGAAATGCGAAAAACTTCTCGCCCGCACCAAGATCAAACCGACCCAGCGCGTGCGCGAGCTGTCCAAGGGCATGATCGTGCAGCTGCATCTGGCCCTGGTCATGGCGATCGACGCCAAACTGCTGGTGCTGGACGAACCCACCCTCGGCCTGGACATCCTCTACCGCAAGGAGTTCTACAACAACCTGCTCGGCGATTATTTCGACGAGCAGAAGACGATCCTCGTGACCACGCATCAGATCGAGGAGATCGAGCACATCCTCACCGACCTGCTGTTCATCAAGGAAGGCCGCATCGTACTCGATGCCACGATGGAGAACGTCAGCGAGCGCTTCGCCGAGGTCATGGTCAATCCGGACAAAGCTGATGCGGCGCGCGCGCTCAAACCGTTGTACGAGCGCCAGATCTTCGGCAAGTCCATCTTCCTGTTCGACGGCGCCGACAAGGCACGTCTTGCCGAACTCGGCGAACTGAACAAACCGAGCGTCGCCGACTTGTTCGTCGCGACCATGCAAGGAACTTACGCATGAACACGATCACCCCGATGGGCAAATTCCTGTGGCAGGTCAAGCGCGAATTCTGGGAACATCGCGGCGGATTTTTCTGGACGCCGCTGATCATCGCGCTGGTCATGCTCGCCTTCATCGCGATGGGCCTGATTACCGCCGAATTCACCGCGCACCAGCACGGCATCGAAATGAACGGCATCCATTTCGACCAGCTCGCCAGCCATCTGGATGCGGAAGCGGTGGCGAAATTCCGCGGCGCGCTCGATGTCGGCCTGATCACGATGGGCATGCCGATCCGCATCGCCTTGTTCGTGGTCGTGTTCTTCTACGCCCTCGGCGCGCTCTACAACGACCGTGCCGACCGCAGCGTGCTGTTCTGGAAGTCGCTGCCGCTGTCGGATACGCAGGCCGTGTTGTCCAAGGTCACCGCCGGCCTTATCCTCGCTCCGGCGCTTGCCGTGCTCGGCATGATTGTGCTGCAGTTGGGTTTCCTCGTCCTGTTCACTCTGTACGCGGCCCTGCATGGCATCAACGCCCTGCCGTATCTATGGTCGCCGACGCACCTCGTCGCGATGTGGATCAAGCTCGCCGTGCTGATTCCGGTCAACGCCCTGTGGGCGCTGCCGACGATGGGCTGGCTGCTGCTGTGTTCGAGTTACGCACGCTCCAAACCGTTCCTGTGGGCCGTGATGCTGCCGGTCGTCACCGGCGTGATCATCTCGTGGATGCAGCTGATGCAATCGTTCTCGCTGCAAAGCGGCTGGTTCTGGCGGCATATCGTCGGCCGCCTGCTGCTGAGCCTGATTCCGGAAAGCTGGATCAACCTCGACAACCTGCGCGCGCTCGACCACGCCGGCGCCGATCCGTCGATGGCGCTCGGCAACCTGCTCTCGTTCGGCGCGATCGCCGATCAGATTGCCTCGCCGAATTTCCTGATCGGCGTCGCCGCTGGCACGGCGATGATCGCGGCGGCAATCTGGCTGCGCCGCATGCGCATCGAAGCCTACGCGTAATCGGCGTAGGGACTCATCTGCAAGTCCGGATTGGATTGCACAGGCCGCCGTTGCGGCGGCCTGTGCGTCGCGCCTTACTTGATTGTGTCTGACAACACTTTATAGGCATTGCCACCCTGCTTCTGCAGGCCGATCTGGCCGAGGTCGAGCGAACCGACGAGCCAGTAACGGGCCAGCGTCGTACCGGAACGGCGCACGACCAGCGCGGCGCCTTCGCCGGTATAGACGATGTCGCCCTGGCGCAGGTCGGTCGGCGCCAGCGTATCGGCAATGTCGCGGCCATCGGCGTAGGCATCCTGCAACGATTTGCGCGCCGCCGAACCGGCCGACGGAACCGCGGCGGTGAGCGTACCGCCGCCGTGCGTGCGCAAAACCGGCAGAT
>JAJXWU010000148.1 GCA_021781425.1 Pseudomonadota bacterium | reverse complement strand
GACCGTTCCTTGCACTGGCTTGCCGTTGAAGTTCCATACGCTCATTCTTGGTCAGTTTCATCGCGCCCTCCATGGACGCAATGATACTACCGATTCAAGTGTTACAGTCCACTAGCGGCTTTCAAACAGCGCACCGAGTTCGCCATGACTGGCGTTATGCGCGAAGCCGTGAAACGGCCATCGGCGAGTCCGCGGGCGGGCGCGGCGACGGGTCAGGTCGGATGCGTGCCTGCCGAGATTATCGTCATGCCGATCTCAAGCACGCTGAAAACGCGGCAGATAGTGCATCAACTGCTGCAGCCGTTCCAGCGGATCGGTCATCTGCAACAGGTGCTGGCGTTCGCGGTTCTCCAGCGGCAGTGCCTCGCCGAGGCGGAATCCGACCCAGCTCGCATCGTCGTAGCGCTCGCGCTCGACGCGCGCATGTACCCCGCCGGTGCGTTCGAGCAGGCGCTCCAGGATCGTCGCCAGCAAGGCGAACTCCGGCGGCACCGGAACAGCCGGTTCGTCCGGCCAGAAATGCGCGTCGCCGTGCATCAGACCGTTATCGCGCACGCGCGTACGCGCAATGCGGAAGCGCTCGCCGCCATCGGCACGGATGCCGAGCAGACCGTCGTCGGTAGTATAAAAATCCACAATGTGCGCCAGCGTACCGACCGCGGCCGGTACCGCCGGCTCGCCCGCCTCCCGCCCGTGCAGAATCAGACACACACCGAAACCGGCGCCACTGCGTGCGCAATCGCGCACCAGATCCAGATAGCGGCGCTCAAATACTCGCAGTTCGAGTACACCGCCCGGAAACAGCGCTGTGTTGAGCGGAAACAACGGGATGTCGGTCGCCGTCACGCAGCCAGTGTAGGCCGGATCGGCGTCAGCGCAAACTGCGCAGGAACCGGCGCGGTGCGTCTTCGAACCCGCCGTTGGACATGAACACGACGTGGTCGCTGGCGCGCGCCTGTTCCGTGAGCGCGGCGATCAGCGCATCGACCGTCGGTGCGGAGCGGCCGCGACCGCCAAGCGCGTCGATCACGCGCGCAGCATCCCAGGACAGTTCCGGACGCTTCAGGAAAACCACAGCATCGGCATCGCGCAGCGAAGGCGCGAGTTCGTCGGCGTGCGCGCCCAGGCGCATCGAGTTCGAGCGCGGCTCCATGCCGACCAGGATGCGCGCCTCGCCCACGCGCGCGCGCAATCCAGCGAGCGTCGTGGCGATGGCGGTCGGGTGGTGCGCGAAATCGTCGTAGACGCGAATGCCGTTGTGCTCACCGACAAATTCGAGCCGGCGTTTGGCACTGCGAAAATCGGCCAATGCGGCGATGGCACGTGTCACGTCGGCGCCGCCCGCATCCGCTGCCGCCAACGCGGCCAGCGCATTCATCACGTTATGGCGGCCGAGCAGGTTCCAGCGCACCTCGCCGAGTTCTCGCCCATCGCGCAGTACGGAAAAATGCGATCCGTCGGCCGCGATCAAATGCGCTTGCCATTCGCCTGTGTCCGTGCCGAACCTCGTCACCGGCGTCCACGCGCCCATCGCCAGCACTTCGGCCACGCGCGGGTCTTCCGCGTTGACGATCAGGCGTCCGTTGCCGGGCACCGTACGCAGCAGATGGTGGAACTGGCGCTGGATCGCGGCAACGTCGGGGAAGATGTCGGCGTGGTCATATTCGAGATTGTTGAGGATCGCAACCGTCGGCCGGTAATGCACGAACTTGCTGCGCTTGTCGAAAAACGCGGTGTCGTATTCGTCGGCTTCGATGACGAAAAAGGGGTCAGAGACCGGTTTCCGCAATTGCAAGTCTTTTTCAGCAGCAGCGTTGCCGGGAAATTGGCTCTGACCCCTTTTTCCCAGCCTGGCCGACACGCCGAAATTCTCCGGCACGCCGCCGACGAGGAACCCGGGGTTGCGGCCACAGGCTTCGAGAATCCACGCCAGCATCGCCGTCGTCGTGGTCTTGCCGTGGGTGCCGGCGACGGCGAAAACGTGACGGGACGCGAGCACGTTTTCACCTATCCATTGCGGGCCGGACACATACGGAATGCGTGCATCGAGCATCCGCTCGACGATCGGATTGCCGCGCGACAGCGCATTGCCGACGATGACGAGATCGGGATTGGATGCGTCCAGGTGTTCGGCGCGATAGCCGGAATCCAGCCGAATGCCGAGCGCTTGGAGCTGGTCGCTCATCGGCGGGTAGATGTTCGCGTCGCAACCGGCGACCTCATGATCGAGCTCGCGCGCGAGCGCGGCAACGCCGCCCATGAAGGTTCCGCAGATTCCCAGAATATACAATTTCACGGGTCGCACTCAGGCCCCTGTCGCCGGGCCGCCGAGCGCCGCACCCAGGCTCAACTCGGCGACGATCCAGAACAGCGCGATGAGCAAGCCTGCCGCGAACGGCAAGTTCAGGCTATGCCGCAGAATGTGCGCATCGACGATCAGCTTCCACACGACCACCGGCAGCGCGAGCAGCCCGAGCAGGGCCTGCAGCGGCGTCATCGTCTCCGGCGTCGGCGGCTTGCCACCGGCGAGAATCACGATCGGCACGCTGAGGATGGCGAACACGATCGCGCAACTCGTCAGTGCCAGCGCCGCCTGCACGAAACGGCTGCGCACGCCGCGCAGATTCAGCAGCAAGTAGAGCACGCCGAGGTTGAAGGCGAGGCCGATCAGACCCGCGCCGAGCGCATCGCCCGGAATGGCGAGCACGCCGGCGATCGCCAGTTGCAGCAACAGGCTGGCGCCGCACGCCGCGGCGAGCAGACGCGGCGAATACGGCAGGTCCTGCGGGCCGCGGCGCAGCAGGATGACGTCGCGCAACACGAACAAAAACGCTGGCATGGGAATCGGCGTGGCGGAGGCGGCGTGCGCTTACGCCACGGCCCGCGGCAACACTTCGAGAATGCGCGCGAATACCGCATCGACCGCGCCAACACCGTTCACCGTGACGAGCTTGCCGAGGTCCGCGAAATGGCGCGCCACCGGCGCGGTCTGCTCGCGGTAGACCTGCAGGCGTTTGCGCACGATTGCCGGATCGTCGTCGGGCCGGTGTTCGGCCTTGAAACGGATTTCGCAGCGTTCGAGGATGGCGCCGTCCGGCACATCGAGCTCGACCGCCACGTCCAATGGCTGGCGGATGCGCGCGAGAAGTTGTTCCAACGCCGTGCATTGCGCGAGATTGCGCGGATAGCCGTCGAGAATGAAGCCGCCGCGGGCGTCCGCCTGGGCGACGCGCTCCTCGAGCATGCCGAGCACGATCTCGTCCGATACGAGCTTGCCCGCCTCCATCACCGCCTTGGCCTTGAGCCCGAGCGGCGTGCCGGCTTTGACCGCCGCGCGCAGCAGGTCGCCGGTGGAGATGTGTGGCACCCTCAGCTCGGCCTTGAGCAGCGCGGCCTGAGTGCCCTTGCCCGAACCGTTCGGGCCGAAGAAAACGATGCGCATGTGCCTGGAATTATTCTGCTTGCGGTGGGCAAAAGCCACCCCGACGGGCTAACCTAGCGGCGTTGCCACACTTAGTCAAACGGCGGGACATCCGATGAGCCAAGGCAATCTGCTCTACGCCCAATCCGGCGGCGTCACCGCCGTGATCAACGCCACCGCCTGCGCCGTGATCCAGACCTGCCGACGGCGCAAGGTTGGCGTATTCGCCGCGCGCAACGGCATCATCGGCGCACTGCGCGAGGAATTGTTCGATCTGTCCGGGCTCGAAGCCGCCGGCATCGCCGCGTTGCGCCACACTCCGGGCGGCGCGTTCGGCTCCTGCCGCTTCAAACTCAAATCGCTGGACGCCGACCGCACGCACTACGAGCGCCTGATCGCGGTGCTGCGCGCGCACGACATCCGTCATTTCCTCTACAACGGCGGCAACGATTCGGCCGACACTTCGCTGAAAATCGCGCAGATCGCGCAGGCGCTTAGGTTTCCGCTCAACGTGATCGGCGTGCCCAAGACCGTGGACAACGACCTGCCGGTCACCGATTCCTGCCCCGGCTTCGGCTCGGTCGCCAAATACACCGCGGTATCGGTGCTGGAAGCGAGCCTGGACGTCGCCGCCATGCACGAATCCTCGACCAAGGTGTTCGTGATGGAAGTGATGGGCCGCCACGCTGGCTGGATCGCCGCCGCCGCCGGCCTGGCCGGAAAACGCGCAGACGACCCTCCGCACGTCATCCTGTTTCCGGAAATCGCCTTTGACGAAGCAGCGTTCCTGGCGCGGGTCAAGGCCACGGTCGAGCGCGTGGGCTGGTGCACGGTGGTGGTGTCCGAAGGCGTGAAGAATGCCGATGGAAGATTCCTCGCCGAGGCCGGCACGACCGACGCCTTCGGCCACGCCCAGCTCGGCGGTGTCGGTCCGTTCATCGCGCAACTGGTCAAGACCCGGCTCGGCTACAAGTTCCACTGGGCGGTGCCGGATTACCTGCAACGCTCGGCGCGCCACATCGCCAGCAAGGTCGATGCGGAACAGGCCTTCGCGGTGGGCAAGGCCGCGGTCGAATACGCGCTGGCCGGCCGCAACGGCGTGATGCCCGCGATCAAACGCTTAGCCAGTACGCCCTTCAAATGGAAGCTCGTGCCGGTACCGCTCACCGCCATCGCCAACGTCGAAAAGAAGCTGCCGCGCAGCTATATCACGGCCGACGGCTTCGGCATCACGCCCGCGGCGCGGCGGTATTTCGAACCGCTGATTCGCGGTGAGGACGTGCCGCCTTACAACGCCAAGTCCGGTCTGCCCGAATACGCGACGCTGAAGCTCAAGCTCGCGAGAAAGAAGCTGCCCACGTATCGCATCGCGGATAAATGACCCTCCGTTCGCCCTGAGCGTAGCGCCAAAGGCGCGGAGTCGAAGGGCTGTGCTTCGACTCCACTCGCTGTGCGAGTTACGCTCAGCACGAACGGCAGAATTGTTGCGCCGCAAGAGTGGCGCCGTCGCGTGCTGCCGCTATACTCGTCCGGATTTTTCGTTGCACCCCCGCCCTTACCGTTCAAAGCCTGAGATTCGAGGGAGAATCCGATGTTTTTTCAGCAATACGCCATTTGGATCGCGCTGGGCTGTGCCCTGCTCGCGATCCTGTACGGGATCTGGTCGCGCGCGTGGATTCTGGCCAAGCCGGCCGGCAACGAGCGCATGCAGGAAATCGCCGCCGCCGTGCAGGAAGGAGCCAGCGCCTACCTGAGCCGACAGTACCGCACCATCGCCATCGTCGGCGCGGTACTGTTCCTCGTCATCGGCTTCACCAAACTCGGCTGGATGGCCGCCATCGGCTTTGCGATCGGCGCGTTCCTGTCCGGTCTGACCGGCTTCATCGGCATGAACATCTCGGTGCGCGCCAACGTGCGCACCGCCGAAGCCGCGCGCAACGGCATCAACGCCGCCCTGCAGATCGCCTTCCGCGGCGGCTCGATCACCGGCATGCTGGTGGTCGGACTGGCCCTGCTCGGCGTGGCCGGTTACTACGCAATCCTGCTCCACCTCGGACATAGCCAAGAGGAAGCCCTGCACGCGATGGTCGGCCTCGCCTTCGGCTCGTCGCTGATCTCGATCTTCGCGCGTCTGGGCGGCGGCATCTTCACCAAGGGCGCGGACGTCGGCGCCGACCTCGTCGGCAAGGTCGAAGCCGGCATTCCCGAGGACGATCCACGCAATCCGGCGGTGATCGCGGACAACGTCGGCGACAACGTCGGCGACTGCGCCGGCATGGCCGCGGACCTGTTCGAAACCTATGCGGTGACGCTGATCGCCACCATGCTGCTTGGCGGCGTGCTCGGCACGGATGTCGGCAGCTACGGCGTGCTCTATCCGCTCGCGCTCGGCGGCGTTTCCATCATCGCCTCGATCATCGGCACGTTCTTCGTCAAGGCCCGCCCCGGCGGCAAGATCATGAACGCGCTGTACATGGGCGTCGGCGTCTCGGCGGTGATCGCCCTGCTCGCCTTCATCCCGGTGACGCAGGAAATGATGGCCGGCTCGAAGTGGGGCGTCTGGAACGTCTACTGGTGCGCCGTGATCGGCATCCTGCTGACCGTTGCGATGGTCGTTATCACCGAGTACTACACCGCGACCGAATACGCGCCGGTACGGCATGTCGCGCAGGCCTCGACCACCGGCCACGCGACCAACATCATCGCCGGCATCGGCGTGTCGATGAAGTCGACCGCGCTGCCGGTGCTGGCGATCTGCGCCGCGATCTGGGGCGCGCATTTCTTTGCCGGCCTGTACGGCATCGCCATCGCCGCCACGGCGATGCTGTCGATGACCGGCATGATTGTCGCACTCGACGCCTACGGCCCGATCACCGACAACGCCGGTGGCATCGCCGAGATGGCCGAGTTGCCGAAAGAAGTGCGTGCGGTCACCGATCCGCTCGACGCCGTGGGCAACACCACCAAGGCGGTGACGAAAGGTTATGCGATCGGTTCGGCGGGCCTCGCCGCGCTGGTGCTGTTTGCCGACTACACGCACAACCTCGCCACCTCGCCGAATCTGGCGGGCAAGATCATCACGTTCGATTTGTCCGACCACATGATCATCATCGGCCTGTTCATCGGCGGTCTGATTCCGTTCCTGTTCGGTGCGATGGCGATGGAAGCGGTCGGCCGCGCCGCAGCTTCGGTGGTGGTCGAAGTGCGCCGCCAGTTCCGCGAGATCAAGGGCATCATGGAAGGCACGGCCAAGCCGGATTACTCCAAGGCGGTGGACTTGCTGACCAAGTCGGCGATCAAGGAAATGCTGATACCGTCGCTGCTGCCGGTACTCGTGCCTATCGTTGTTGCGTTCGGCGCGACCTGGATAACGGGTTCTGCCGTGGAAGGCGCCAAGGCGCTCGGCGGCGTGCTCATCGGCACCATCGTCACCGGCCTGTTCGTCGCGATCTCGATGACCACCGGCGGCGGCGCCTGGGACAACGCCAAGAAATACATCGAGGACGGCAACTTCGGCGGCAAGGGTTCGGATGCGCACAAGGCCGCCGTCACCGGCGACACCGTCGGCGATCCGTACAAGGACACCGCCGGCCCGGCCGTGAACCCGCTGATCAAGATCATCAACATCGTCGCGTTGTTGCTGATCCCGCTGCTCTGATCGGCAAGCGGTATTCGAGCCCTCCCGAATCCGGGAGGGCTTTGTTTTCAGGAGTCCTCCCATGAAACTGCTTCCCGTCACACTGGCAGCCTGTGTTGCCCTCGCCGCCTGTGCCAGCCATCCGAGCAAACCTGCTGCCGTG
>JAJXWU010000078.1 GCA_021781425.1 Pseudomonadota bacterium | reverse complement strand
CGGCGAGCGCGTCCATCGCATCGCGGCACAGATCGACGGTTTTTTTCGACGTGCGCACGAATCCCGGTGAGACGTTGCGCGCGACGGTTTCGATATCCGATTGCAACTGCGCGTCGTATTGCACGTGATACGTTGCGTGGTCGCCCACGATATTCAGCACCGGCACCTTGCCCTTGCGCGCGTTGTGCAGATTGGCGAGGCCGTTGCCCAATCCGCAGCCCAGATGCAGCAGGGTGGCCGCCGGTTTGCCGGCCATGCGCGCGTAGCCGTCGGCCGCGCCAGTAGCCACGCCCTCGAACAGGCACAGCACCGCACGCAGGCGCGGTTCGCCGTCGAGCGCGGCGACAAAGTGCATTTCCGACGTACCCGGATTGGTGAAGCAGACTTCGATGCCGGCATCGGCCAGGGATTTCAGCAGGGCGTGTGCGCCATTGGGCATGATCGATTCCTCTGCGGCATTCTCAGTCGCGGTCGAGATGGGTGGCGTTGATGTCGGCAATGCGTGTGACGCCGGCGAGGGTCATGGCCAGTACGAGTTCACGCCGCACGGTGGCGAGCAGATCGCGCAATCCGGATTCACCCGCGCCGGACAGCGCCCACACCCACGGGCGACCGATGAGCACACCGCGCGCGCCCAGCGCCAGCGCCTTGAAGATGTCCACGCCGCTGCGCACGCCGCCATCGAGCAACACCTCGGCCCTGGTGCCCACGGCCTGTACGATCGCCGGCAGTTTGGAAATGGACGATGCGACGGAATCGAGCTGGCGCCCGCCGTGATTGGAGACGACGATGCCGTCCGCGCCTGCATTCACCGCCGCGTGTGCGTCGTCCGCGTCGAGGATGCCCTTGAGCAGCAACTTTCCCTGCCAATGACTGCGCACCCATTCGATGTCGCGCCAGGTGACGCTGGCGTCGAACTGCGCATTGACCCACGCCCAGAATGCCCGCAGGTCGTGCGCGTCGCGCACCTGCTCGGTCAGACAGCCGAAGCGCAGCGGCCGTCCGCGCAGGGCCACGTTCCAGATCCAGCCCGGATGTGCCAGTACCTGCCGCGCCCTGAGCAGCGCGGCGCGCGCCCCGCCCGCCGACACGCCGTTGCGCGCGTCGCGATGGCGCATCCCCGGCAGCGGCAGATCCACCGTGAAGACCAGGGTGCGGCAGCCGGCGGTCCAGGCTTGTTCGAGCAGAGCCGCAATGACGCCGCGGTCGCGGATCATGTAGAGCTGGAACCAGAACGGCGCGCGGCTCGCGGCCGCGACTTCGGCGAGAGGGCAGATGCCGACGGTGGACAGCGTGAACGGCACGCCCGCCGCATTGGCCGCACGCACTGCCTGCACCTCGCCGCGGCGCGCCATCATGCCGGCCATGCCGACCGGCGCGAGCGCCAGCGGCATCGCGCAGGACTCACCGGCAAGCGTGGCGCCGGTATCGATCCTGTCCACGTCCACGAGCACGCGCTGGCGCAGGCGCACGCCGGCGAAATCCGCGACGTTCGCCGCCAGGGTGAGCTCGTCGCTGGCGCCGCCGTCGATGTAGTCGAACAGGAAACGCGGCAGTCGGCGCTCAGCCAGACGGCGGTAATCCGATGCAGTGGCGGGATAGCGCAGTTGCATCCGTTTCTACTCCTCTGCGGTCACCCGGCCACGATTGATCGCGCGGCGGCGCGTGCGGTAAGGATACATCCGGGCAAAAAGGTTCCTTCCAGCGAGCGCTTGCCGCTGGCGCCACCACCGCCGAAACCGGCGGCCTCGCCCACGCAGTACAGGCCCGCTATAGGCCGGTCGTTGGCGTCAAGCACGCGGCTGTGCAGATCGGTACGCAGGCCGCCGAGGCTCTTGCGCGTGATGAGCTGCATCCGGATCGCGATGAAAGGTCCGGCACCCTGCATCTGCAATGGCGCAGGCTTGCAGGTGCGCAGTCGGTCGGGTCCCCATTGCCGCGCATGCAGAATGCGGCGAATCTGGTCGTCGTTCTCCACTTTGCCGCCGTCGGCGAAATTGGCATCGAAGGCATCGGCGGTGGCCTGCAGCACGGCCGCATCCACATCCAGCGAGCAGGTCAGCGCGTTCATCTTCGCGGCGAGACCGGCGAGTGTGTCGTCGACGAGAAAATGCGGACTCTCGCGTTGCATCTGGCGCACCAGGCGATGGTTGCCGAACAGGGTTTCCTTGAGGAACATCGGCAACTGCTTGTCGCGGATGCGCTGGTTGTGCTCGGCGCCGGAGATGGCGAACTCCTTGATCGCGATGCGCCAGTTGAGCAGATGCCAGGTCCAGGGTTTCTCCTGCTCGGCCACGCGCCGACACAGCCAGTGCGTATCGAAGCCGGTAACCAGAGGCGCGGGCCCGATGCGCTCGCCACGATGGTTCAGCCACAGCGCCGACTTGCACGGGATCGTCGACAGTCCATGCCCTTGGAAATGCGGATACGGATGCGGAAAGCCGGCGGCGTAATTCCACATTTCGCCCGCATGCTCGATCTGCGCGCCGAGTCCGGCCGCATGGCGATGCAGCGCACCGTCGGCGAACGGATGCGCGCCATTGAGCATCGTGGCGGGCAGCGGGCGATCTTTCGGCCAATTCGCGCGCACCTGTTCGTGGCTGCCGTTGATGCCGCCCATCGCCAGCACGACGACGGGCGCGTGCAGACGCAGCTCGGCGCCGGTTGCCTCATCCACCGTCACGACGCCCACGATGCGTCCGGCGCCGGACTCCAGTTGCGTGACTCGATGCCGATGCAGCACGGTAAGCCGTCCACCACTGCCTGCCTCGCGCATCGCTGCAATCATCTGCCGCACCAGCTCGCGCGCGGTGCCCCAGACGATGTGGTAGCGCGGCAGACTGTTGCCATCGCCGTACAACCCGCGCTCGACCCAATTCACCGCGGGCATGAAGCGGATGCCTTCGCGCAGCAGCCAGTCGTGCACTTGCGCGCGCGAGTGCTCGACGTAGTAACGCGCCCAACGCAGCGGCCAGACATCGTCCGCATCCAGTTCGCCGAAACGGATCCAGTCGCGCAGCGCAACTTCCGGCGTATCCGGAATCTTCATGCGCGCCTGCAACGGCGTACCGACCAGGGCCATGCCGCCGAAGGCCCACAGCGCCAATCCGCCGAAGCGCTCGGGTGTGTCGCGATCGACCAGCGTCACACGCTGGCCCGCGCGCAGCGCTTCGAGCGCGGTGACGATGCCGGCGAGGCCGCCGCCGATGACCAGAACGTCCGCTTGCGTTGTCGCCATGGGGCGATTCTGACTGGGCCGGCGGCGCTGTCAATGCACCGATGGCATCAATCCTTCGCCTCGACTCCCGCAATCCAGCCATTGCCAATCCACGCCTTGAGCAAACCGGCGGCACGCAAGGCAACTTCCTCTTGCGGATGCCAGTCGCACAGCGCCTCGCACAGCGCTTCGAACGGACGTCCGGCGGCGACGGCATCGAGCGCGGCCGCTTCGTCGCTTTCCAGTTCGCGGTAATGCACTTCCAGGTCTTGCCGCGAGACGATCCAGGCTTGCGGCCGTTCCAGGCGGCGCAATTCTGGACACGGTTGCCCACGGTCGCTGGACTGGCGCACCTGGCCGACGTTCCACGCGAACGTCCGGCGCTGCACATGTTGCGGCAGGCGCAAGGTCATCTCGCCCCAGCGCTCGAGCGGTATCACGGCGATATCCGCTTCGGCAATGTGCGCTTCGTCCGCCGCGTCGAAGGAAAGACCGATCGCCCAATCGAGCGCTGCCAGTTCGGCGAATGCCGGGGTGTCTTGCCAGGAGGGGGCGCTGCGCAAAAATTCGGCAAGACCCTTGCCGTACCAGCGCACGTTGCGATGGATGGACGGCGTCGCCATCACGTAGTCGTGGAACATTTCCGCGCTGGCTTCCTCGCCAGCGGCGTAACGCAATGTCAGAAACTCGTTTTCCAGCGCCTCGGCCAGGCGCGATGCGTAGGCGTGCACGTACACGCCGACGCGTTCGTCTGCGCTCGCAATCGCGTTACCGACGACGTCGTCGAGGATGGCCGCGTCACCGCCGAGAATGCGGCGTTGGAATGCGTGCTGCAATGGCGCCAGCGCGTTCACGCCGCGGCCACACGCACGCTGGAATCGGCGATCGACTTGGCGATGGCGCGGGCGCGGGCGAGTTCAGCGACGAGTTCGCCAAGTTCGGGAATGTTGTCGTCGCGCTCGATCATCGTCGATACCGGGCCGAAGCGGCGCACGGCGTCGGCGTACAAGTCCCAGACCGGATCGGGTACGGGCTGATCGTGGGTATCTATGATGAGATTGTTCTGGAAGGAATGCCCGGCCAGATGGAACTGCTGCACGCGCCGCGGCGGAATTCCGGCCAAATAGTCGTGTGCATCGAATCCGTGATTGCGCGCGCTGACGTGGATATTGTTGACGTCGAGCAGGATCAGGCAATCGGCGCGCTCGGCGATGGCGGCGAGGAACTCCCACTCCGGCATCGTCGAAGCCTTGAACTCGACGTAGCTGGAGACATTTTCCAGCAGGATGCGGCGACCGAGGAAATCCTGCACCTGATGCACACGCGCGCTGACGTGCGCGACGGCCTCTTCGGTATACGGCAGCGGTAGGAGGTCGTGCAGATTGCGGCCGTGCGCGCCGCTCCAGCACAGGTGATCCGACATCCACGCCGGTTCTACCGAATCGGCGAGTTTTTTCAGCGCACGGAGATATTCAAGGTCCAACGGATCCTGGCTGCCGATCGACAGCGACACGCCATGCAGCACGACGGGATAGCGTTCGCGCATGCGGCGTAGCCAATCCAGCGGCCTGCCGCCGGGCACCAGGTAATTTTCGGAAATGGCTTCGAGCCAACCGACATCATGCCCACTTTCGAGCAAGGCGTCGTAATGATCCGCGCGCAAGCCGAGGCCGAAGCCCAAGGCGGGATAGCGCGGGTCGCAAACTTTCATCATGGCGAAAATGGCGGCGGCCGGCGCTGAATCGGCCGGCCGCCGGATATCGTGCGCGATCGCTTACTTGGCCTTGGCCGCTGCCTGCGCGGCTTTGCACGCTGCCTGATCTTTCTGCATGGTGAAGCCCTGGCCCTTGCACGCGTTATGGCCCTTGCAGGAATTGGCCTTGGTCTTGCACGCGCCTGTGCCCTTGCATGAAGTCGAATGCGTACATTTTACTTGCGCTTGATCACCGGTCGTGGCGTTGGCTGCGCTGGCGGTGGTGACCGCGAACAGGCCGGCAACGGCGGCGGCGAGTGCGAGACTCTTGATGGCGGAAGCTTTCATGGGAAGTCCTCTGATAGGGAATTGTCGTGGAGTGCATGTCGCGCGTTCCGGCCCCCTGCGAGCAGCCATGCCGCGGACGTCTTCAAGACCCGCAAACGCGGCGGCGTCTTTCACCCCATGCGCATCCTACGCTTGCGCTGTTAACCCGGCGTGGAAATCCGTGTTGCAGCGCGAAAGATTTATGATGCCCGGCTGGTCAAATGCCCCCGTCAAGCGCCGCGGCGTAGTGTGCCGACGGCCCTATCGCTTTCACGCCAATCCCGAGGAGTCGACATGTTCGCCACGTTGTTGCGATATCAACAAGCTTTGCTCGACGCCTGCGCGCGCCTGCGCTGGCTAGGACCGCTGGTCTTGCGTCTGGGTTTCGGCTATTTCTGGCTGGAAACAGGTTGGGGCAAGTTGCACAATCTTGACGGCGCGATCGCGCGCTTCGTCGACTGGGGTCTGCCGCTGCCGATGTGGAGCGCGCCGCTGTCTGCGGGAACCGAATTCATCGGCGGCGCCTTGCTGATGCTCGGCCTGTTCACCCGCTTCACCTCGCTGGTGATGGCGTTCAACATGGCCGTGGCGATCGCCTTCGTGGTCATCAAGAACGTGATGGGACTGGACGACTTCGTCGAACTCGACGAATTTCTCTACATCCTGATCTTCTTCTGGCTGTTCCTCGCCGGACCCGGCAAGGCCAGCATCGACCGCCTGATCGAAAAGCGACTGGGATTGCGCAGCGTGAATTGATCGCGTGCACGCTGCGCGGCGGTTGCCGCGCAGCGCTGCCGATTGTGTCAATCGCGCTCGAAGCGGCTGAAAAACGCCTTCGCCGCTTCCGCGCCGCCGCCAGTTTCCGCATCCGCTGCGGCGGCAGGCACCCTGATCGCCTTGAGTCCGGCCTTGCCGAGTGCCGCGTTCGTCTTGGCCAGATCATTCTTCTGCAAATCCGCGAACCGCTTGGCGACGTCGTCGAGCTCTCGCGTCAGGCTTTGGATGCGCGCGAGCTGGTAGTCGGCCGGCTTGCCGTCGTAGGACATGATCGCACCGTACAGGGCATCGGCGTGTTCGCGCAGGCGCTCCTCGCCGGTGATCGCGCCGCCCTGCTTGGTTGCGACGATCTTCTTGCGGATGTCATCGGCCTTGTCGCCAAGCTGCGCGAGCTGCTGGCGCAGGGCGTCCTTCGCGCCGAGCTTGGCCGCATCGGCGTCGGCCTGCGTGCGCACCGCGTTGAGCTGGAACACGAGATCGCTCATGCGACCGAACAGCGCGCTCACGCGCAGCGCCGCGTCGTACTGGGCCTGGCGGTCGGCGGCGGTGTAGTTGGCGCGACGGTCGAGGTCGACCTGGATTTTCGTCTCGAAGGTCGCATCGCCCTTGGTCATGCGCACCGTGTAGGTGCCCGGCGGCACGCGCGGTCCCTGCGTGGAATTGAACGCGATCTGCGCCGCCGGCGGCACGCGCGGCGGCTTGGCGCGCATCGGCCAGTACACGAGATTGATGCCGCGGCGCACGTTGGCGGGAAGCGAATCGATCACGGCGCCCTTGGCGTCGAGGATGTCGATCTTGAGCTTGCCGAACAGGTGCCGCGACTTCTGGTAATAGGCGATGCGCGCGCCGCCCTTCGGATTCGGGCCGGTGAAACTGGCGTCGCCCTCGGACCAGCCGCCGAACGCCGTGATGCGCTGCTGTGCCGGCCGCACCGGCAGGAAACCAGCCTCCTCGCCCAGCACGTGCGCACCAAGATTGCGTAACGGCGTGATGTCGTCGACGATCCAGATGCCGCGGCCATGCGTGGCCAGCACCAGCGAATCGTCGCGCGGCTGGATCGCCAGGTCGCGCACCGCGACGGCTGGGAAATCGCCGCCCTTGAACTGCGCCCAGTGACCGCCGCCATCGATGGAAACCCACAGGCCGAACTCGGTGCCGGCGAACAGCAATTGCGGATTGACGATGTCCTGCTTGATCACGTGCACGTAGCCGCGCAGGCCTT
>JAJXWU010000060.1 GCA_021781425.1 Pseudomonadota bacterium | reverse complement strand
CGAGGTGTCGCTGGTGGCGATCCTCGACGCCGACAAGGAAGGCTTCCTGCGTTCCACCGGCTCGCTGATCCAGACCATCGGCCGTGCCGCGCGCAACCTGCGCGGCAAGGCAATCCTGTACGCCGATTCGATCACCAACTCCATGCGCGCGGCGATCGGGGAAACCGACCGCCGCCGATCCAAGCAGGTCGAATACAACCGCGAACACGGCATCACGCCGAAAAGCGTGGTCAAGAAGATCACCGACATCATGGAAGGCGCGCGCGCCGACGCCGAGGCCGAACGCAGCGGGCGCAAATCGCGCGCGGGATCTCGCATCGCCGAAGAAGCTGTCGACTACGCCGTACTGCCCCCGGAAAAACTCGCGGCCGAACTCAAGCGCCTGGAAGCGCAGATGTACAAGCACGCGCAGAACCTCGAGTTCGAAGATGCGGCGCGCCTGCGCGACGAATTGCATCGCCTGCGCGAGGCAAGCTTGCGCGGCTGAGACTTCTGATTCAGCGCTGCACGAAGCCGCGTTCGATCAGCACCCTGGCAAGCGCATCCGTGTAGGCCGGTTTTTCGCGGTAGTCCAGATGCGAGTCGTCCGGCAACCGGAACGCAGCCAGTTCCGGCACAGCGTCCGCATCGAGAAAATGCGCCTCGGGAAACGCGGCGATGAGACGATCCCAGTATTCGGCGGGCGGAAACACGCGCTGCATGGTCTCGCGCTGCAGACCGCTCAGCGGACTCTGGTAGAAAATGACGCTGCCGCCACGCGCGTCGATGGCGGCGATCCATGCATGCATCGGCGCGAGATCCGCCAGCCAGCGCTGCGCACCGTGCGGCGGCAAATGCGCGATATTGCCTTCCAGGGTTTCGGCGAAATGGCGTTTGCTCGCGGCCACGTCGACCTCGCCGTAGTCGATGTCGCCGCTGCGGTCGGCGTGATAGCGCACATAGTCGCGGAACGCTGTCGCGCCCGTGAACGCGCGCAACAAGCTCGCCTTCCAGCCGAACTCCGGATTGGCGATGACCGCTGCGCGCTGCCAACCGCTAAGCACGGTGCGGTGAAAATCCCAGCTCGGCGTCCACTGCGTGTGGTAGTAATCGACATAGGGCTGCTGCATGTCCCAGAACGGGCGCAGGTAGCCGAGCGCATCCAGGTCGCACAAAACGACGCCGTGGAAATCCGCATCAGCGGCCAGATCGCGCAGAGCCGCCAGCGGGTAATGCGCGTTTACCGCCAGCATGACCGGACGATATTCGGGCAGGCGTTGGCGCAGACTCGCGAGGTCGATGCCGTATTCGGTGCGCGAGGCGCCAAGTAACGCCAGCGCGATGCCGCGACCGCGATCCACGCGCATGCGCTGCTGCGACCACAGTTGGCGCGAGTCCAGCACATTCGACCGATAACCGAGCGCGCGCCAGTGCGCCTCGACGCCGGCGCAGATCGCCACGGCCAGCACGATCGCGATCAGCCAGATCGCCAGCGAGGATCGAGTGCGCCCCGGATCAGAACTGGAAATAGATGAAGGCATGGTTGTCTCCGGGCGACAGCGCGATCAACGCCAGCATCGCGCCCAGCAGCGCGCCGAGCAACGGCGCGGGCATCCGCAAACCGATGGTTTTCAGATCGCGTTCGCGCATCAGCCAATGCACGGCGATCACCGCGGCAAACGCCGCGACGGCCAGCCATTGTTCCGCGCTCGCGCCCGGCGCGGAAGCCGCCGCCAATCTTGACGTGGCCTGCCATGCCGTGGCGGCATCCGGCGCGCGGAACCAGATCCAGGCGAGCGACACCAGCAGCAAGGTCAGCAGTCCGTAACCCGCCCGCAGCCATGCGGGCGGGCGGGCAGCGGCCGGCCACAGCCGTTCGCGCACGAAACGTTCGACGGCCAGATACACGCCGTGCAGCCCGCCCCAGATCACGAAGGTCCACGCTGCGCCATGCCACAGCCCGCCGATCAGCATGGTCAGCATCAGGTTGACATAGGTGCGCCATTCGCCGCGCCGGTTGCCGCCGAGCGAGACGTACAGGTAATCGCGCAGCCAGGTGGACAAGGATATGTGCCAGCGCCGCCAGAAATCGGAGAACCCAATCGCCGCATACGGATACCGGAAGTTGGTCGGCAGCACGAAGCCCAAGGCCATCGCCGCACCGATCGCGCAGGTCGAATAGCCGGCGAAATCGCAAAATATCTGCCCGCTGAAGGCGAGCGTGCCGCTCCACGCGGTGGCCGCGCTGGCGCCGGCGACCGCGTTGAAGAAGCCGTCGGCCACCGGCGCGAACACGCTGTCGGCCAGCACGCACTTCTGGAACAGACCGAGCACCAACAACGCACACCCCCACGCCAAGCCCTCGCGCGTGGTGCGGCGCGGATTCTCGATCTGCTCGCGCATCTGGGTGAAGCGCGTGATCGGGCCGGCCACCAGCTGCGGGAAAAACGCCACGTACAGGGCATAGTCGCGCCAGTTGCGCGTCGGCGCGAACTTGCCGCGATAGATATCGAGGCAATACGACAGCGAGTGGAAGGTATAGAACGAAATGCCGATCGGCAGAATGATGTCCAGCCGGGCCGGAACGTAGTGCAAGCCGACAAGCGCGAGCAGCGCGGCAAGATTGGCGAGCAGGAAGGCGTGGTACTTGAAAATGCCGAGGACACCGAGATTGACGACCAGGGTGGTCACGATCCAACGCTTGCGGATCACGTCCGAGGCTGCCGCACGAATGCGCTGCGCGATCCAGAAGTCCAGCGTCGCCGAGCCGACCAGCAGCGGCAGGAACAGCGGGTTCCACGCAGCGTAAAAAACGTAACTGGCCGCAAGCAGGAACCATTTGCGCGCCGACCAGCCACGCAATGCGTTGTAGACGACAAGGACGGCCGCGAAAAAGACGACAAAGGTGAAGGAATCGAACTGCATATGCCGCCAATCCTCGAAGCGCGCGATTATCGGCGAGTGCGCACGGGCCGCCAAGCCCGCGCGCACTTGGCGGCGAGGCGTTCGCGTTGTATGATGCGCGCCCCCACGTGGGCAGTTAGCTCAGCGGTAGAGCATCACCTTGACATGGTGGGGGTCACAGGTTCGATCCCTGTACTGCCCACCACCCCGACGCTAAGATACCCGCCTGCTCCTGTGGAAATGGCCGTGCGTCGATTCGTCTTGCAGCTTTCGCTTTGCGCCGGATTCGCATGCGCCGCACCAGCGCTTGCGGGCGTCGGCACGACCTCTGCCGGCGTCACCACGACGGATCCGAATGCGCCATCCGCGAACGTGCAGCAGCAATCGGCCGGTTTTGTCGCGGCGAATCAGCAATTGCAGAACGGGGCCACAAGCGGCATCGCGCTGCAGGCCGGCGCTGCCGGAGGCGCGGCGCAAACCGGCCAGAACGCTGCCGGCAATGCGGATTCGAAGGGCGCGCAAACCGGGCAGACGGGCGCACAGGGCGCAGCCGCGGAACACGCAGCGCCGGCGGTCCCCGCTGCTCCACCGCCGCCGCCGCCGACCTACGAATCGAAGATGCGTCCGATCAATCAGCCCGCGGCGGTTGCGGCTGCGCCCACCCCACCCCACCCCACCGCATCGGCACCGCCCGTGCTAGCCCCGGTGCACCTACCCGCACCAGCGCCGCCATTAGCCGCCAAGCCTCCGGCAGTGCCCGTTGCCAATCAGGATCACGCGCGCGCCGCAGAAAAATCGAACGCCGAGGCCGCACCCGCCGTGCCGGCCGATCCCGGCGGCGGCCGCGGCGCGGCGCCGGACGACTACACGTTCTGGTTCGGATTGCTGATTGCCGGCGCGCTGCTCGCTCTGGCCGCCGTCACCTATCTGCACATCCAGCGCGGCGAAACCCCACGCTGAATCCCGGCCTTACGGCTTGGGCTTGGCTTGAGCAAGGTGCCAGTACACTTTTTCGCGCCGCAGCGGCAGGCCCAGATGCGCTTGAGCCGTGCGGTCTGGCGTTCTTCCAGGGTGATGCCGTAATCGTAGGTGAGTTCCTCGCCCTCGCGGATGCGGCGCCGCGTCTCGATGACGACGCGGTCGCGACGCGGATCGCCGCTGGCGTGCTCGATCACCCAGGCCTGACAGTTCGGCGCGCAACTGTGATTGATCCAGCGCGCATCGTTGCCGCCGACGTTGGCGTCGATCAGGTATTTTTCGTTGAGCGTGAACAGGAAGGTGTGCCCGTTGTCGACGTCGTTGCCGTAGGCGCGATTGGCCTGCGCATGGGTCATGCGGCGTCCGCGGTACTCGATGATTTCAGTGCGCCCGGGAAGGTCGCGGGCGGCGAAAACGCCGTTGCCGTGGATCGGCGAGCGGCGGCGGACGATGCGTTTGGCCATGTCGAATCGGCTTGTTGCGGGTCGGTGATTATAGCGTGCGGCGCCGGCGGACTTGACCCTTGCCCAAGCCACGCGCAATCTTGCCGCCGGTATCGTCGGAGATCGAACATGTCCCTTCCTCGCCGCGCCGTCCTGATCGGTTTGCTGGCCCTGACCGCCACCGCTCTGGCCAGCGCGCGCGGGCATGGCCACCACAGCGCAGAGGCCGGACGCTTCGACTACTGGCTGATGTCGTTGTCGTGGTCGCCGAGTTATTGCCTGACCCATCCGGACGACAATGTCCAGTGTCGGCGCAAAGGCTACGGCTTCGTGCTGCATGGCTTGTGGCCGCAGTACCGCAACGGCTTCGGGCCGGAACATTGCGCCACAGTCGTCGCGCCGGAAGAAGCCGTGATCCAGCACGCGCTCGCCTTCATGCCCAGCCGCCACCTGATCGAACACGAATGGGAAACCCATGGCGCCTGTTCGGGCCTGGATCCGTCCGGCTATTTCGATCTGGCCGACCGCGCCTTTGCCAGTGTCACGATTCCGCCGCTGTTGACCACGCCGCGCCTGCCGCCGTCGCTGAGCGCCGACGCGATCGTGCAGGCGTTCGCAGCGAACAATCCGGGCTTGGGCGCGAACATGCTCAGCGTCGTCTGTCGCGATGGCGGCACCCTGACCGAGGTGCGGGTTTGCCTGAACCGAGCTACCCTCGCGCCACAGGCCTGTGGCGGACGCGTGCGCAACACCTGCCGCGCCGGATCCTTGACGATTCCGGCGGCACGCTGACTCAACAACAGGTTTGGTCGTGGTGCGAGTGCTTGCCGCTCGCCGCCACGCCGGTCGTCAGTCCTTTTTGCTGCGCACGGAAGTGATCGGCAACGACCTGCGCCACGCACATGCTCACGCGCTTGCCGGTGGGAATGTGCAGGAATTCGTTCGGCCCGTGCGCGTTCGACTGCGGCCCGAGTACGCCGGTGATGAGGAATTGCGCGCCGGGGAATTTCTCGCCGAGCATGCCCATGAACGGAATGCTGCCGCCTTCGCCGTTGTACGCCGGCGGCGGCCCGAAGAACTCGCGCGACGCCGTGTCCACGGAAGTTTCCAACCACGCCGCCAACGGCGGCGCGTTCCAGCCCGACGAGGCTTTCTCCAGCGCGAATTCGACCTGGCAACCGTATGGCGGATCGGCTTCGAGCAGACGCTTGACGTGCGCGCCGGCGGCCTCGCCGTCGAGCGTCGGCGGCAGGCGCAACGACAACTTGACCGCAGTGAACGGACGCAGCACGTTGCCGGCCGAATCCAGCGCCGGCATGCCGGCGATGCCAGTCACCGCCAAGGCCGGACGCCAGGTGCGGTTGAGAACCAGTTCCACCGGATCGGCGTCGACCGGATGCATGCCGGCCACGAACGGAAATTTGGAATACACCTCATCGCCCAACACCTGCGCGGTGCGCCTTGCCTGCTCGACGCGCTGCGCGGGAATCTCGACGTGCAATTCCCCGGGCACGATCTTGCCGGTAGCCGCGTCCTCGAGCCGCGACAGGATGTTGCGCAGGATGCGGAAGCTCGACGGCACCACGCCGGAAGCGTCGCCCGAGTGCACGCCCTCCTTCAGCACCCTCACCGCGAGATTGCCGCCGGACAAACCGCGCAGCGACGTCGTCAGCCAGAGCTGCTCGTAGTTGCCGCAGCCCGAATCCAGACACACCACCAGCGACGGTTTGCCGATGCGTGCAGCCAGATGATCCACATAATACGGCAGGTCGTAACTGCCCGATTCCTCACAGGCCTCGATCAGCACGACGCAGCGCGCATGCGCCACGCCTTGTTCCTGCAGCGCGCGGATCGCGGCAAGCGAGCCGAAGATCGCGTAACCGTCGTCGGCACCGCCGCGCCCGTACAGACGGTCGCCTTCGATGACGGGTTTCCATGGGCCAAGATGTGAGGACCAGCCGGTCATTTCCGGCTGCTTGTCCAGGTGCCCGTACAAGAGCACGCAATCGTCGCCAGCCGAAACCGCGCCGAACGCAGGAATCTCGATGAAGATCAGCGGCGTGCGGCCGGGCAGGCGCACCACTTCGATCGCCATGCCCGTGATCGGCTGCGCCTTGCCCCAGGCCGCCATCTGCCCCACGGCCTTGTCCATGTAGCCATGTTCGGCCCATTGCGCGTCGAACATCGGCGACTTGTTCGGAATGCGGATGTACTCGACGAGCTGCGGCACGATTTGATCGTCCCACAGCGCGGAAACGGATTGGCGGATCTTGGCGGGGTCCATGTTCGATTCCAGAATGACGAACTGCCGATTCTAGCGCACCCGGCATGTCGATCCTGCCTGATACAGTGCGCGTTCGTTCTTGGTGCGACCATCCCCGATCGCGAAATCGAAAAGGGCCATCCTTGGCCGCACTTCAATCATTCATGCGATCATCCCTGATCGCAAAGATCAAAAAGCGGCCGTCCCTGGCCGCACTTCCAACAAAGACCCATGATCCTTCCCCGCTACCGCGTCTCCCCATCCCTGATTCCCGGCGCCGGCAAGGGCCTGTTTCTCGACGAAACCGTCGCCGCTGGCCGCCTGATCACCGCGCCGGACGATATCCGCAAAGTATACAAATGGCAGGACGTGGAGGCCTTGCCGGATGCGCGCGCGCTGCTCGCTTCCACCGTGCGCTGGTTCGAGGATCGCTACACCATCACGCCGGAATGGCCGGACGAGTGCTACATCAACCATTCCTTCGAGCCGACCGGGCTGTGGCATCTGGGCTTCGTGTTCGCGCTCGCGGATCTGGCACCTGGCAGCGAAATCACCGTGGATTACCGGCATCTACTCGCACCCGGCCAGCGCGAAGACTTCGACGATGCAGCCAGCGGTCGGCCCATCATCGGCTACGACTGGCACGCCAGTCTCGCTGCCTCGACCGCGCGG
>JAJXWU010000229.1 GCA_021781425.1 Pseudomonadota bacterium | reverse complement strand
GACACGTTGCTGGTCGAGAACACGCCGATCGATTATCTGGATTTCGCCAGTCCGGTGTCGGGCCTGGGCTCCAAGCTCGGCATCGATGCCACGAACAAGTGGCCGGGCGAAACCGTGCGCGAATGGGGCCGGCCGATCCGGCCCGACGCTGCCGTGGAGGAACGGGTCGATGCATTGTGGAAAAAGCTGACCGCGGCCTAAGTCGCCCGTGCGCGACGATGGCGCATTGATTCTGACCGGTTCCGCGATCGGCCAAAGGTCGGCGACGGCCCGACGCAAAGCGCTGATCTGCGTCAACGAGCGCGACCCAGAACGCGACTACATTGCAGCGCGAGCCGTCCAACGGAAAACCGATGCGTGTCACGCGTACCGAAAAAATCGCCCGCATCCTGATCGTGAAATGGAGCGCGCTCGGCGACGTGGCGTTGGCCACGGCGGCGATCGAGGACTTGCGACTGGGATTTCCTCAGGCCGTGCTGCATCTGGATACCCTGCCGTCTGCACGATGCCTGTTCGCCGCCGACCCGCGTTTCGACGCGGTCTTCGCCTTGCCGATGCGCGATCGCATGCAACGCTGGCGCGCGCATTGGCAATGGTTGCGCCGCGTGCGCGATGCCCGCTACGACCTGATCGTGGATCTGCAGAGTTCTGATCACACGCGGATCCTGCTCGCGTGTCTGGCGTTCGGGCACGGCAAAGTCAGGCAGCGCTGGGGCATCCGGCGCGGATTTCCATACACACTCGCGCCACCGCAAGCCGCCGGTCCGCACCCCGCACAACGCATGCGCGCGCTGCTCGCGCGCGCTGGCATTCCCGCGCGCACACCGCGACCGGTGTTGCATCCGTCGCCTGCGCAGCGCACGCGTGTCGCTGCCGTGTTGCGCGAGCGCGGCGCCGTGTCCGGGCGCTATGCGGCGTTCCTGCCCGGCTCGCAAGCCGGTGGCTGGCTCAAGCGCTGGGGCGTGGAACGCTACGCCGCACTGGGCCTGATGCTGCATCGGCGCGGTATCGGCAGGATTCTGGTAATCGGCGCGAAAGACGAGGCCGAGGACTGCACGCGCATTGCCGCGCTGATCGAGGCCCAGGCGCCTGACGTCGCAACGCATCTGGCCGACCTGGATTTGCTGGAGATCATTCCCGTGTGCGAGGGCGCCGCATGCGTCATTGCCAATGACACCGGCACCGCGCACATCGCCGCGGCAGCGGGCCGCCCGTTGTGGGTGTTGTGCGGGCCGACCGACCCGCGCCGTGTGCGCCCGCTTGGCGCCTTTGCGCTGCAGGCGAATCACCCTTGTCTCAACTGCTATCGCAAGACCTGCCGCTGGGGGCCGAAACCGCAATGCCTGGAACGAATCGAACCGACTGCCGTACTCGCGCTCGCGCTCGGCGATGCCGGCGCGATCGACGGGTTGACGATTCACGCCGACGCCGCGCCCTAACCCGACGCCGCATGCCTGATCCAGGTCAAGGCCGCCGCGGCGCGCACGCGCGACCATGCGTGTGCCGTCCATCTTCGCGAGGTGCGTATGCAACTGGTTTGCCCCGCCGGCAACCTGCCGGCTCTGCAGGCGGCGATCGACGCCGGCGCCGACGCGGTCTACGCGGGGTTCCGCGACCAGACCAATGCACGCGCGTTTCCCGGCCTGAACTTCAGCGACGAGGAATTGCGCGCCGGCATAACCTATGCGCACGCGCGCGGACGCAAGGTCTACCTCGCGCTCAACACCTATCCCGACAGCGCGCGCCTGGCGCAATGGTTCGCGGCGGTGGACAAGGCCGCAAGCTTCGGCTGCGATGCGATCATCGTTGCGGAAATGGCGGTGCTCGACTATGCCGCGCGCACCCATCCGCGGCTGCCACGCCACCTGTCGGTGCAGGGCTCGGCGACGACTGCGCCGGCGCTGCGCTACATGCATGAGCGCTTCGGCATCGCGCGCGCGGTATTGCCGCGCGTGCTCGCGATCCAGCAGGTCGAGCGGCTGTGCGAAAGCGCGCCGGTGCCGCTGGAAGTATTCGCGTTCGGCAGCCTGTGCATCATGGTCGAGGGCCGCTGCCAGTTGTCCAGCTATGTCACCGGCGCCTCGCCGAATCGTCACGGCGTATGTTCGCCGGCCAAATTCGTGCGCTGGGACGAGTCCGCCGACGGCTTTCGCAGCGTGCATCTGAACGGCGTGCTGATCGACGCGTACGAGCCGGACGAACCGGCCGGCTATCCCACCGTGTGCAAGGGCCGCTTCGATGTGGGCGGCGAGATCTTTCACGCGCTCGAGGAGCCGACCAGCCTGAATACGCTGGAACTGCTGCCGCGGCTGGCGCAGGCCGGCGTCGCGGCGCTGAAGATCGAAGGCCGCCAGCGCGGCGTTGCCTATGTCGCCTCGGTCACGCGTACCTGGCGCGCGGCGATCGACCGCTATGGCGTCGCGGATGCGCGGGCGTGGATGGTGCAGGCGGCATGGCAGAAATCGCTGGCCGCACATGCCGAGGGCCACCAGACCACGCTCGGCCCGTATCACCGCCACTGGCATTGACGGGGAGCGGCGATGAAACTCAGCCTGGGCCCCCTGCAGTATTTCTGGCCGCGCGCGCAAACGCTCGCGTTCTACCGCGATGTTGCGCAGTGGCCCGTCGACATCGTCTACGTCGGCGAGACGGTGTGCAGCAAGCGGCGCGAACTCGGCACGCGCGACTGGATCGCGCTGGCGCGCGAATTGGCCGCGAGCGGCAAACAGGTTGTGCTGTCCTCGCTGGCCTTGATCGAAGCCGAATCCGAACTCGGCGCGCTCCGGCGCCTGGTTGAAAACGGCGATTTCTGGGTCGAGGCCAACGACCTGTCCGCCGTGCAGATGTGCCGCGAACGCCGCGTGCCCTTCGTCGGCGGGCCGGCGCTGAATGTCTACAACCACACGGCTCTGGCGATGCTGTGCGATGACGGCCTGCGCCGCTGGGTGCCCGGCGTGGAGCAGGGGCGAACGCTGATCGGCGAACTGCGCGACGCCGTGCGCGCCGCAGGCTTGACCATGCCCGAACTCGAGGTGATCGCGTTCGGACGCCTGCCGTTGTCCTGGTCGGCGCGCTGCTTCACCGCGCGCGCGCACGACGTGCCCAAGGACCACTGCGGATTCCGCTGCATCGACTACCCTGACGGTCTGCCGCTGGCGACGCGCGAAGGCGCGCCGTTCCTGCGCATCAACGGCATTCAGGTGCAGGGCGAGGAAATCACCGATCTCGGTCCGGAACTCCCCGTCTTGCGCGAACTCGGCGTCGATGTGCTGCGCCTGTATCCACAGTATGCAGGCATGGCCGAGGTCATGACCCATTTCGACAAAGCGCGCCGGCAATCGCTGCCGCCGCAACGCATCGGCGCGCGCAACGGTTACTGGCACGGCGAACCGGGCATGACCCTGCCCGGCGCCTGATCAAACCCGGGCGAACACCAGGCTGGCGTTGGTGCCGCCGAAGCCGAAGCTGTTGGACATCACGGTGCGTACGTCCGCATTACGGCTTGCGCGCAGGATCGGGAACCCTTGCGCGCGCGGATCGAGCGTATCGATGTTGGCCGAGCCGGCGAGGAAGCCGTTGCGCAACATCAACAGGCTGTAGATCGCCTCGTGCACGCTGGCGGCGCCGAGCGCGTGGCCGGTCAGTGCCTTGGTCGACGACAACGGCGGCACATCCGTGCCGAACACCTCTCGCACCGCATCAAGTTCGACCAGGTCGCCGAGCGGCGTCGCGGTGCCGTGCGTGTTGAGATAATCGACCGGCGCGTGCACGCCGCGCAACGCCATGCGCATGCAGCGCACCGCACCCTCGCCGCTTGGCGCGACCATGTCGGCGCCATCCGATGTCACGCCGTAGCCGACCAGCTCGGCATGAATGCGCGCACCGCGCGCCTTCGCGTGCGCGTAGTCCTCCAGCACCAGCATGCCGCCGCCGCCGGCGATCACGAAGCCGTCGCGACCGGCGTCGTACGGGCGCGACGCGGCTTGCGGCGTCGCGTTGAAGGCTGACGACAGCGCACCCATCGCGTCGAATTGCGCGGCCATGCCCCAATGCAGTTCCTCGCCGCCGCCGGCGAAGACGATGTCCTGCGCGCCGTGGCGGATCAGGCCCGCGGCCGCGCCGATGCAGTGCGCCGAGGTCGCGCACGCGGCCGCGATCGAATAACTCAGGCCGAGGATGCCGAACGCGGTCGCCAGCGTCGCCGAAACGGTCGAGCACATCGTGCGCGGAACCATGCACGGGCCGACCTTGCGCACGCCCCTGGCGCGCAGCAAATCGCCGGTTTCGATCTGCCATTGTGCCGAGCCGCCGCCGGAACCGGCGATCACGCCGATGCGCGGATGACGGATGTACTCGAGCGCGAGACCCGCATCGGCGATGGCGTCGCGCATCGCGACATAGGCGTAGGCGGCCGCGTCGCCCATGAAACGCTTGAGCTTGCGGTCGATGAGCGAATCCAGTTCCAGATCGGGCCACCCGGCCACCGCGCTGCGCAATCCATGCGTGGCGAATTCCGGCACTGCGCGGATTCCGCTCAGACCATCGCGCAAGGCATGCGCGACCTGGTCAAGCCTTTGACCGAGACACGAAGCCAGACCCATGCCGGTAACGACGACGCGGCGCATCAGAAACCCTCCGTTGATTGAAACAAACCCACGCGCAGATTCTCGGCAGTGTAGATCAACCGATCGTCGACGAAAGTGCGTCCATCGGCAACGACCATCTTCAAGCGCCCGCGGATCACGCGGGCGACGTCGATTTCGTAGCGCAGCAGGCGCGCGCTGGGCAGCACCTGGCCGGTGAATTTCACTGCGCCGACGCCGAGCGCGCGGCCGCGCCCGGGCTCACCGAGCCAGGGCAGGAAAAACCCCGCCAGTTGCCACATCGCATCCAGACCCAGGCAGCCGGGCATGACCGGGTCGCCTTCGAAATGGCAGCCGAAGAACCACAGGTCGGGACGGATGTCGAGTTCGGCCTCGATGCAACCCTTGCCGCGCGCGCCGCCGTCTTCGGCGATGCGCGTGATGCGATCGAACATCAACATGGGCGGCGAAGGCAGCCGCGCGTTGCCGGGGCCGAACATCCGGCCACTTGCGCAGGCGAGCAATTGCTCGCGATCGAGCGAGGAGGGCCGTGTCATGCAGGAACCGACGAAAGAATCGAACGGCGCAGTGTAGGGCAAATGCGCCGCGCGTGCTTGATCTGAATCAAGCCGATGCCCCCATGCGCCGGCGCATGGCCGACGACGCACCGATCGTATCGCTGCGGTAATGCGCACCGAGCGACTGCGCGCGCTGCAATGCGCCTTCAAGCAATCGACAGGCGACGCGGGCCTGCCAACCCTCGCCGCGCCACGGGGCGCAGACGCGCAGCGCTCGGCGCAGGGAGGTGCCTTCCCGCACGGATCCGGCGGCAGCCCACAACAGATCGCGCAGCGCGCCAAGACGCGCTTCCGGCAATGCCGCACCGCGCTCGACACTGCGCGTGGTGCCGCGCAGGCGCGCCGCGCGTTCAGCCGCCAGCAATGTACCGAGGCGCTGGCCGCACACGACGGCTTCTAGCAGCGAATTGCTCGCCAGCCGGTTTGCGCCGTGCACGCCATTGCATGCTACCTCGCCTACCGCAAAGAGCCCGGGCACGCTGGTGCGACCGTGGTGATCGACGGCCAGTCCGCCCATGTGGAAATGCGCTGCGGGCACAACTGGAATCGGCGTGCGGCGCGGGTCGATGCCCGCCGCCAGGCATACGGCAAGCACAGTCGGGAAGCGCTTTGTCCAATCGCCCTGCACCGCGCCGGCATCCAGCCACACGCGCACTCCGCGTTGGCGCATCCGCCAAATGTGACGCGCGACGACATCGCGCGGCGCCAGATCCTCCTGCGGGTGCATGCCCGCCATCAACAACCGGCCATTATCGTCGCGAAAGCGCGCGCCGGCGCCGCGCAGCGCCTCGGTGATCAGTGGCAGGCAATGGCGTCCGGGAATGTCGAGAGCGGTCGGATGAAACTGCACGAATTCCATATCGCGCGTCTGGGCGCCAGCGGCCATGCCGAGCGCCAGACCTGAGCCTTGCGCGCCCGGCGGATTGGTCGTGCGCGCGAACAGCGCGCCGGTGCCCCCGGTGGCGAGCACCACGGCGGACGCCTCGATTTCGTGAACAGCGCCACGCGCATCTCGCGCGCGCACGCCACAGACAGCGCCGCCGCGCAACAACAGCGCCTCGGTATCCATCTCGCTGCGCCGCAGGACATGGCCGCCTTGGGCAACCCTCGCGCGAAGCGTACGTACGATTTCCGCTCCGCTGGCATCGCCGCCGGCATGCACAATGCGCGCATGGCCATGTCCGCCTTCTCGGCCCAATTGCAAACTTCCGTCGGTGTCGCGATCAAAACGAACGCCCTGCATCTGCAGCCAGTGCACCGCGTTCACTGCATGCGCGCACAACCAGCGCACCATTGCGGCGTCGTTGTGCTGCGCGCCGGCGATCATGGTGTCGCGCGCATGTTTCTCCGGATCGTCGTCCGGACCGAAGGCAGCGGCGATCCCGCCCTGGGCGAGCACGCTCGCACTGTCGTTGGCGTCGTCATGGCGACAAAGCAACTGCACGGACGCGGGCGTCGCGGCCAGAGCCGTGACGAGACCGGCGATGCCGCCGCCGACGATCACGATCGGCGCGTGTGCACTCACCAGACCGTTTCTTGCCGGCCGACCGCAAGCATGCGCGTGAGAGCGGCGCGAGCGCGGTCCGCGATGGCGACGGGTACCGTCACTTCGTGCCTGAGATCGCGCAGCGCAGCGTAGATGCCCGGCAATGTGATGCGCTGCATGTGCGGGCACAAATTGCACGGTTTCACGAACTCGATCGCCGGAAACCGCGCACGCAGGTTGTCGGCCATCGAGCATTCCGTGATCAATGCCACGCGCGCCGGCTGCTCCCGGGCGAGCCAGCGTTCCATCGCGCTGGTCGAGCCGACGAAATCGACTTCCGCCAGTACGTCGGGCGGGCACTCCGGATGTGCGGCCAGTTTGACATTGAAGCGTTCGCGGGCATGGCGCACCTCGCCGGCGGTGAACTTCTCGTGCACCTCACAACGGCCATGCCAGAGGACCAGCCTGACACGAGTGTGTTTGGCGACGTGTGCGCCGAGAAAGCGGTCAGGCAGGAAAATGACCTTGTCTACGCCGAGCGATTCAACGACCTGCACGGCGTTGGCCGATGTACAGCAGATGTCCGATTCGGCCTTGACCTCGGCCGAGGTGTTGGCGTAGCTGACGACGGGTACACCCGGATGCGCG
>JAJXWU010000020.1 GCA_021781425.1 Pseudomonadota bacterium | reverse complement strand
GATTCGACAGCACCTGGGTCAGGTAGGGCGATTGCCGCAGGTAGGACGTCGGCCGCATCGGTCCGGCGAACGAGGCGTCGTCGGGATCGCCATTGGCCGCGATCAGCGGCAACCACAAGTTGCCGGGATATTTCTCCGGGTGTTCGCGCCAGTGCTCTGCGCCCCAGCCGGCAACTTCACGCGCAAGCGCGTCCGCATCGAACTGCACGGGCAACTGGATGAAGGAAACCGGGAGCTTCACGCCGAACTCTCATTCCGTCCGGTAGATCTGCGCGCCGCCGCTGCGGAACTCGCGCGCTTTTTCGGCCATGCCTTGCGTCAATGCCGCCTGGTCGCCGAGGCCGTGTTCCTTTGCATAGTCGCGCACGTCCTGGGTGATCTTCATCGAGCAGAATTTCGGCCCGCACATCGAGCAGAAGTGCGCAGTCTTGTGGGCGTCCTTGGGCAGCGTCTCATCGTGGAATTCCTTGGCCTTTTCCGGATCGAGGCCGAGGTTGAACTGGTCGTCCCAGCGGAACTCGAAGCGCGCCTTGCTGAGCGCGTTGTCGCGCGCCTGCGCGCCGGGATGACCCTTGGCGAGGTCGGCCGCGTGCGCGGCGATCTTGTAGGTGACGATGCCGTCGCGCACGTCCTGCTTGTCGGGAAGTCCCAGGTGTTCCTTCGGCGTGACGTAGCACAGCATCGCGGTGCCGTACCAGCCGATCATCGCCGCGCCGATCGCGCTGGTGATGTGGTCGTAACCGGGCGCGATGTCAGTGGTCAGCGGACCCAGGGTATAGAACGGTGCCTCGCCGCACTTTTCCAGCTGCCGGTCCATGTTTTCCTTGATCAGGTGCATCGGCACGTGGCCAGGGCCTTCGATCATGGTCTGCACATCGTGCTTCCACGCGATCCGGGTCAATTCACCCAAGGTGTCGAGCTCGGCGAACTGCGCGGCGTCGTTCGCATCCGCGATGGAACCCGGGCGCAGGCCGTCGCCGAGCGAGAACGCGACGTCGTAGGCCTTCATGATGTCGCAGATGTCCTCGAAGCGTTCGTACAGGAACGATTCCTTGTGATGCGCGAGGCACCACTTGGCCATGATCGAGCCGCCGCGGCTGACGATGCCGGTCACGCGCTTCGCCGTCAGCGGCACGAACGGCAGGCGCACGCCGGCATGGATCGTGAAGTAATCCACGCCCTGCTCGGCCTGCTCGACCAGGGTGTCGCGGAACAATTCCCAGGTCAGGTCCTCGGCGACGCCGCCGACCTTTTCCAGCGCCTGGTAGATCGGCACGGTGCCGATGGGCACGGGCGAATTGCGCAGGATCCACTCGCGCGTCTCGTGGATATGCCGGCCGGTGGACAGGTCCATCACCGTGTCGGCGCCCCAGCGGATCGCCCACACCATCTTCTCGACTTCTTCAGCGATCGAGCTCGTCACCGCCGAGTTGCCGATGTTGGCGTTGATCTTCACCAGGAAATTGCGACCGATGATCATCGGTTCACTTTCCGGGTGATTGATGTTGTTCGGGATGATCGCGCGCCCGCGCGCGACCTCGTCGCGCACGAACTCCGGCGTGATCAGCTTCGGGATCGCCGCGCCGAACGACTGGCCAGGATGCTGATTGAGCAGATGCGGCTCGCGGACCGCTTCGAGCTTCTGGTTTTCGCGGATCGCGATGTATTCCATCTCCGGCGTAACGATGCCGCGGCGCGCATAATGCATCTGCGAGACGTTCATGCCGGACTTCGCGACGCGCGGCTTCGGAATCGCCGGGAAGCGCACCTCGTCGAGCTCGCGCGCGCTGGCGTGGCGTCGCGTGAACGGCGAAGTGAAATCCGCCAAACGCTCGGTATCGCTGCGCTCGTCGATCCAGCCTGCGCGCAACGCCGGCAGACCGGCCGACAGATTCACGCGATGTTCCTGATCCGTGTAAGGTCCCGACGTGTCGTAAACGGTGAACGGCGCGTTCGTCTCCACACCAAACATCGACGGCGTGTCGGCCAGCGCGATCTCGCGCATCGGCACGCGCACGCCCGCACGCGCGCCTGCGACGTAAACCTTGCGCGAGCCGGGAATCGGGCGCGTGACGGATGCGGACAGCTCGGCGGTGCGACGCAGTAGATCGGCGGCCAGCGCGTTCATCGTGAAACCCTCAAGAAAATCCACGAAGCGGCAAGCGCCGAAGCTCCCTACGCCGGTGTTAACCGGATCAGGTACCAAGGGTGTGTCTCAGCCCCGGCCCGCCGGAGCACCCCCGCTTCAAGGTGCCATTGAAACACGAAGCGCACGCGGTGGCGAGTACCCCGACGGACGCTCGAAGAGCGTCATGTGCCGCCATCGCCGTGCCAGGCCTGCGAGTCGAGGCCCAGCCAGGAGCGGTCATTCAAAAGCACATGGTGACCCGGATTCATGTTGCCTCGCGACTGCTTCACCACCTGCCGATGAGCGACTGCACCAACAGGCTGCTCACCGATACCGCAACCCATACCCCCAAACCCAGCAAGACCGGCCGGTGGCCCGTGGCAGCCATTCGGCGCAGATCGGCGGACAAGCCGATCGCCGCCAGCGCCACGATGATCATGAATGATGCGGCGAAATGAATCGCCGGTTGCAATGCCACCGGCACCCAGCCCGCGGTGCGCAGCGCCGATGCCGCCACGAACCAGACGATGAACCACGGGAATATCCTGCGCAGGCTGAAGCGACCGGTGACGCGGCCGCTACGCTCGGCGCGTTTCTCGCGCCATGCCACGGCGAAGGCGAGGATCAGACACACCGGAATGATCAAGGTTGCGCGGGTCAGCTTGACGATGGTGGCGAGGTCGCCGGCGGCAACGCTGTAGCTGTAGCCGGCCGCCACCACGGAGGACGTATCGTTGATCGCGGTGCCCGCCCACAGGCCGAAGCCCTGGTTGGAAAGATGCAACAGGTGACCGAACAACGGAAACAGCAGCACCGCCACCAGATTGAACAGGAAGATGGTTGAAATCGCAAAGGCGGTGTCGTGGTCGTCCGGCTGGATGATGGGCGTGACCGCCGCGATCGCCGAACCGCCGCAAATTGCCGTGCCCACGCCGATCAGGATCTGCAGCTTGCCGTGCACGCGCAGGGCGCGTCCGAGCAACAGCGCAGAGGCGAAGGCCACGGTCATCGTCACCATCGTCACCGACAGCGATTGCAGACCGGTTTTCGCCACCTGGGCCAGGCTCAGTCCGAAGCCCAGTGCGACGATCGACCATTGCAGGATCTGCTTGCCGCCGAAGCGCACGCCCGGCACGAAGATCGGGCCCGGCACGAACAGGTTGCGCACCGCAACCCCGATCACGATGCCGAACACCGGGCCGCCGATCAGCGGCACCTTCAGTCCAAGCCACCACGCGCACACCGCAATACCCGCACACAGCAACAATCCCGGCGCGAGGCTGCCAGGGGTGGATCGAGGAATGAAGGTGTCGGGAGTGCTGCTCATGCCGCGTCGCCGTCGTGGAGAGGTCGGGCATTATCGACGTGCCATAAGATCACTAATAGTTCTATACTTTTATTACATATATCAGTATCACTGATGATTAACATCAGCCCACGCCAACTCGAGGTGTTCGTGCATGTCGCGGTCCATGGCAGCGCGCGCGCTGCCGCCGAGCACCTGTACATGACGCAGCCGGCGGTCAGCATGGCGCTGGCGGAAATGGAACGGCAACTGGGCGCGAAGGTTTTCGCGCGCGAGCGCGGTCGTCTGCACCTGAATGCGCGTGGGCGCGAGTTGCTGCCGCTCGCCCAGGAGCTGCTGGAGCGTTACGCCGAATTCGGCCGCCACGGCAGCGACGACCACGCGACCCTGTCCGGCGAACTGCGCATCGGCGCCAGCAACACCGTCGGCAATTACCGAGTCGGAGAACTGCTTGGCGTTTTTGTACGCGAACACCGCCAGGCGACCGTGCAATTGCACGTGGCCAACACCCGACAGATCGTCGCCGGCATGGTGGCGCACCACCTGGACGTTGGCTGTGTCGAGGGACATGTCGCGCATCCGCTGCTGGAAACGCGCGCGTGGCTCTCGGATTCGCTGGTGGTCTGTGCGCCGCCGGACCATCCGCTGGCCCGCCGGCGCATCCTGAGGCCGACTCATTTCGCGGGCGCGCGCTGGATCTTGCGCGAACCCGGGTCGGCAACGCGCGATCTGAGTGCGCAGGCGCTGTCCCGGTTGCCGCCCGGCGAAACGGTGCTGGAACTGCATCAGACCGAAGCCATCAAGCAGGCAACCATCGCCGGCCTTGGCATCGCCTTCCTGCCCGAGGTGGCCACGACCGAGGCAGTGGCTGCCGGCCACCTGAAGGTGCTGAACACCCGGTTCCTCGACCTGCGCAGGACGCTTTCCCTGTTGCTGCATCTGCGGCGTTATCGCGGCGCGCTGCTCGAGGCCTTCCTCGCCAGCCTGTCGAGGTGATGAATCCGGAAAGCGGCCTTGCACCCGGCGATCTTCAATCTCAACGGCCGCGTCACGATCCAGTTTTCGACGCTGGCGAACAACGTCGTCGATGGCAGCAATGGCATTGCCGGCTTTGGCACCGGCGACGCAACGATCTTTTCGCTTGCCTACGGCAACAAGATCGAGGACGGCACCGCGAGCAACGCCACGCTGACGATTCAAGACAGCATCATTACCGGCACGACGGCCAGCAACGGTGCGGGCAACAACGATGTCGTGAGCAATGTGGCCACTGGCAACCAAGTCAACAACACCACCCTGACGTTTGGGGACGCCAACCTGGTCGGTTCGAGCTCGGGCTCGAGTTCGGGAACCGTGCCATTGACCACGGCACCGAACCTCGGCTCGCTAGGCAACTACGGCGGTCCGACGCCCACCAGGATGCCGAACCCCGGCAGCCCGGCCATCGACACGACTACCTGCACGAATGCACCGCTTACCGACCAGCGCGGCGTGGCGCGACCGCAAGGCACGAGTTGCGACATCGGAGCGGTGGAACGCCAGGCCAACGAGGACACGATCTTTCTCGACGGCTTCGAGGGCTACTGAACGCCGCGGCTGGAGTTGGGGACTCCCGCCGTAAACACGCGAACGCAGGATCCGCGACTTCACAACGCTTTTGATGCGGCAGCCGCCGATTCCTCGGCTCCCGATGGGACGCTGCATGAGCGACGCGACCAAGCTGCCCGATAACGCGAATTGACGCGGCGAGGCGAGAAATCGGCCAAGCCGACGCAGCGCATGCAACGAACTTCCGCGATGCTGCGTCTGTGATCCTGTGCGACTGCGGAGACATGCATGAAAACCAGATTGCGTTTCGGTTTCGTTCCCGTCCTGCTGCTGCTTCTTGCCGCGTCTGCCGCAGCGCAGGCCGCCGATTCCGTCCGGGTCCAGGTGAACTGGGCACCGAACGACCAACTCAGCGAGGTGCGGCAGAATTCGATGCATCGCGGCTACATGCAGCCGGCGCAGTGGCAGAAGTCGCTGGGCGACTACCTGCGCCAGCGCGCCGCACGCCTGCTGTCCGCCGGCCAACGGCTCGACGTCACCATCGACGACATCAAGCTGGCCGGCGATTTCGAGCCCTGGCGCGGACCGGCCATGCAGGATGTGCGCATCATGAAGGATATCTATCCGCCGCGCATCGACCTGCATTTCCGCCTGACCGATGCCAGCGGCGCGACGCTTCGCGAAGGTTCCGCAAAACTGCGCGACCTTGCCTACCTGCAGCACGCGCTGCCGAACGACAGCGACCCGCTGCGTTACGACAAGCGCATGCTCGGCGACTGGCTGCGCGCGGAATTCCGGCGCGGCGGCGGCCACGCTTCGAATCAGCGCGGAGCGTAGGCGCGCAGGAACATGTCCACCGTCGCCGTGACGTGGTCGTCGATCTCGCGGCGCTTTAGCGTCGCGCAACAGCCAAATTCCATGCGTGCGTGCGACTCGCCCTTGAGCAGGCAGAAGAACTGCGTGGCGGCGCGGCGCGTATCGTCGATGTCGAGCTTGCCGGCAGCCACTTCCTCGCGCAGGAAGGCGTCGAATGCGCCCTGCACGCGTGCGGGTCCGGCCTCCCAGAACAACGACCCGAGCTGAGGCGACTGCTGCACGTTCGCGATAACCGTGCGGTGCACAGCCAACGCTTCGTCGCTGGTCACCAGGGCGAAGAACGCGCGCGCGATCTCCAGCAGCTGTTCGCGCAACGGGCCTTTACGGTCGGCCAGGAAAATCTGTGCGGGCAACTGTTCTTCGCACTTGCAGCGCACCGCCTCGGTGAACAGCGCGTCCTTGTCGCCGAAATGGCTGTAGACGGTGAGCTTGGACACGCGCGCGGCATTGGCCACGGCATCCATGCTGGTGGCGTTGTAGCCGCGCTCGACGAACAGGCGCTTGGCCGCATCCAGGATGGCGGCGCGCTTTTGCTGATCCTTCGGACGCCCGGGACCGGCAGATTTGGCAGCGGATCGGGTCATGCGCTTGAATCGGAAATGCCCGGCCGCATTATGCCTTGTCGGATAGCGATTTTCAGCCGCTTCCGCGTTGATGCGCGCTTGTAAAAAATGGTTTGGATGACTTCCGGCACTACGGTGGGGCGCCGTTCCGGGCGATCTTGCGATTGCCGGAAACGCCGCCAGCGCCTATGATTTTCAGTCTTTCCGGCACCGGGACAGCCCGCATGACACTGAACGTCGAACTCGCCCGCCGCAACATGATCGCCCAGCAGGTGCGTCCGTGGGACGTGCTCGACGAGCGCGTCCTCAATGTGCTCAGCGCGGTGCGCCGTGAGGATTTCGTACCCGCCGCCTGCGGCAATCTCGCATTTGCCGACTTGTGCCTGCCGTTGGGTCACGGCGAGGTGATGATGAAACCGGTCGTCGAGGGCCGCGTGCTGCAGGCCGTCGATCCGCAGCCCGGCGAGCGCGTGCTCGAAATCGGCACCGGCTCGGGGTTTTTCACCGCTTGCCTGGCGAAGCTCGCGGGCGAAGTGGCGAGCGTGGAACAACACGCCGATTTCGCCGACGCCGCGCGCGCGCGTCTGGCTGCCGCCGGCATCACCAATGCGCAGGTCGAAACGGCCGAGGCGGTGCGCGGATACAAGCCTGCGCGCCAGTTCGACGTGATGGTTGTCACTGGCGCGGTCTTCGCATTGCCGGGACACTGGTACGACTGGATCAAGCCCGGCGGCCGGATTTTCGCCATCGCCGGCGAATCCCCGGTACAGAGCGCCACCCTGTATACGCATGCCGGCGGCGCCTGGAGCGCCACCGCCCTGTTCGAAACCGACCTGCCCTATCTGCGCCATGCCGAACCGCCGCAACATTTCGCGCTGTGAGCGGTGCGGCGGCA
>JAJXWU010000025.1 GCA_021781425.1 Pseudomonadota bacterium | reverse complement strand
GCTCCGGCCGACGTGCTCGACACATTGCAAACCGCTTACGCAGGCCTGCGCGTGGGCCAGGTGCTGCAAGGCAATCGCGTGTTCGACGTCGAGGTGATCCTGCCGCCGGCGCTGCGGCGCGATCCGACCGCGGTCGGATCGCTGCCCATCGCGGCGCCGGATGGACGCCAGGTGCCATTGTCGCAACTCGCCGATCTGTCCATGACGCAGGGCCGCTTCATGATCCAGCACGAAAACGGCCTGCGTGTGCAAACCATCTCGGTCGCCCTGGCCGGCGTCGGCGCCAGCGCATTCGTGGCGCGCGCGCAGCAGGCGCTTGCGCGCGACGTGCATTGGCCTGCGGGAGTCTATGCCGTCTTCGGCGGCGATGCGGCCGCGCAAGCCGCCGCCACCCGCCAGTTGCTGGTGTACAGCGCACTGGCTGCGATCGGCGTGGTGCTGCTGCTCTATCTCGCACTGCGCCGCATGCGCGACGTCTTGCTGGTGCTGGTCAACCTGCCGTTCGCGCTGGTCGGCGGCGTGGCGGTCGCGTTGCTGATGGGCGGCACGCTGACGCTGGGCGGACTGGTCGGGTTCGTGACGTTGTTCGGCATCAGCGTGCGCAACTCGATCATGCTGATGGCGCATTATCGCAATCTGGTGGAGGTGGAAGGCCAACCCTGGAACGTGGCCACGGTCCAGCGCGGCGCCACCGAGCGTCTGACGCCGATCCTGATGACCGCACTGGTGACCGCGCTGGGACTGGCACCGCTTGCGTTCACGGCCGGCGCGCCCGGCAACGAAATCGAGGGCCCGATGGCGGCGGTGATCCTGGGTGGACTGGTCACGTCCACCCTGCTCAATTTGCTGGTACTGCCAATGCTCGCGAGCCGCTTGACCTTCCGCGGCGGCACGGACCCGGCCGATGGCGCTATGTTCCACCCGCCGGCTTCCTGATGTCGATCGTCGGCGCGGTCATTCTGCTACTGATCATCAAGCACACCGGCTTCCAGATCTGCGGGAGGGTGTGCGCACCCGACAAAAAGGCCGCCCGAGGGCGGCCTTTTTTCTTGCGCAAATCCCGACGCGCGGCAATCAGGCCTTATTTGCATCCAGCGTCTGATTCCAACGCTCGAGGCGCGCGTGCAGCTTCTCGAACAGCGGTGCGTGATCGCCGCGGATGGTGATCGATCCGACCTTCTCGCCGGCGCGCACGGCATCGACCACGGCCTGATCCTCCGGACCGAGCACCCGTCCGAATACGGTGTGTTTGCCGTCCAGCCACGGCGTCGCGACATGGGTGATGAAGAACTGGCTGCCGTTCGTGCCCGGTCCTGCATTGGCCATCGACAGCACACCGGGACGATCGTGCTTCAGGCTCGACACGATCTCGTCCTCGAAACGGTAACCGGGACCGCCGCGGCCGGATCCTTCCGGGCAGCCGCCCTGGATCATGAAATCCGGAATCACGCGATGGAAGGTCAGTCCGTCGTAGAACTTGCGCAGCGCCAGATTCACGAAATTTGCCACGGTCAGCGGGGTTTGTTCGGGAAACAGTTGCAGATGGATGGTGCCGCGGCCGGTGACGATGTGGGCTTGCAGGTCTTGGCTCATGTTCGCTTGCTTCCGTGTGGGACGTGTCGGGAATTCTAGCCGAAGACGCGGCGGCGAAAAACGAAATACAGTATACTTGTCGGCTTCCCTTACCTGCCATTCCGCCGGCCACCGGTGGAGCCGCCGCCATGTCGATCGAAAACCTGCGCAACATCGCCATCGTCGCCCACGTCGACCACGGCAAGACCACCCTCGTCGACTGCCTGCTCAAGCAATCCGGCACGTTCAGCGAACGTACCGTGCTGGCCGAGCGCGTGATGGATTCCAACGACCAGGAAAAGGAACGTGGCATCACCATCCTGGCCAAGAACACGGCGATCACCTGGCGCGGCAACCGCATCAACATCGTCGACACTCCCGGGCACGCGGATTTCGGCGGCGAAGTCGAGCGCGTGCTATCGATGGTCGATTCGGTGCTGCTGCTGGTCGATGCGATGGACGGGCCGATGCCGCAGACGCGCTTCGTCACGCAGAAGGCGTTCCAGATGGGCTTTCGTCCCATCGTCGTGATCAACAAGGTGGATCGCCCCGGCGCGCGTCCGGGCTGGGTGCTGGATCAGACCTTCGATCTGTTCGACCGCCTCGGCGCAACCAACGAGCAACTCGATTTTCCGGTCGTGTATGCGTCCGCCCTGCACGGCTATGCCAGCCTCGATCCGAATGCGCGTGAAGGTGACATGGTGCCGCTGTACGAGGCGATCATGCAGCACGTGCCGGCGCCGAAGGTCGATCCGGACGGCCCGTTCCAGATGCGCGTCTCGCAGCTCGACTACAACAGCTACGTCGGCCTGATCGGCATCGGCCGTATCCAGCGCGGCAAGGCGCGCACCAACATGCCGGTCGCGGTGATCGATCGCGAGGGCAAGAAGCGCAACGGCAAGATCCTTCAGGTCTTGGGCTTTATGGGCCTGGAGCGTAAAGAGGTAGCGGAAGCCGAAGCCGGCGACATCGTCGCAATCTCCGGCGTTGAAGGCCTGGGCATTTCCGATACGGTGTGCGCGCCGGATGCGCCCGAACAATTGCCGGTGATGATGGTGGACGAACCCACCATCAGCATGACGTTCTGCGTGAACAACTCGCCGTTCGCCGGCAACAAGGAATTCAGCAGCGGCAAGTTCCTGACCAGCCGCCAGATCCGCGATCGGCTGATGCGCGAAACCCTGCATAACGTCGCATTGAAGGTGGAAGAAACCGACGACGCCGACAAGTTCAAAGTCTCCGGCCGCGGCGAATTGCATCTGTCGGTACTGATCGAAACCATGCGCCGCGAAGGCTATGAGCTCGCGGTGTCGCGGCCCGAGGTCATCGTCAGGCAAATCGACGGCGTGGCGCACGAACCCTGGGAGCAGCTCGTCGTCGACATGGAAGAACCGTTCCAGGGCGCAGTGATGGAGCGCCTGGGCAGCCGCCGCGGACAACTGAAGAACATGGAACCCGACGGCCGTGGCCGCGCCCGTCTGGAATACCTGATCCCCGCGCGCGGACTGATCGGCTTCCAGACCGAGTTTCGCACCGTCACCGCCGGCACCGGCCTGCTGTTCCATGTATTCGACCACTATGGCCCGATCGCGGAAGGGCAAATCGCCAAACGTCCGAACGGCGTGATGATCAGCAACGGTCAAGGCCAGGCGCCGGCGTACGCGCTGGTCGGATTGCAGGAACGCGGGCGTCTGCTGATCGATGAAGGCGCGCAGATCTACGAAGGCCAGCTCGTCGGCATCCACGCCAAGGACAACGATCTCACCGTCAATGCGCTGCGTGCCAAACAGCTCACCAACATCCGTGCCGCCGGCAAGGACGACAACGTGCAGCTCACCCCGGCGATCAAGATGTCGCTCGAGCAGGCGCTGGAGTTCATCGAGGACGACGAACTCGTCGAGGTGACGCCGAAGTCGATCCGCCTGCGCAAGAAATACCTCACCGAAAGCGAGCGCAAGAAGGCGTCGCGGCAGGCGGCGTGAGCCGATGCGCAAGCTGCGCTGTCTCGCTGCCTGCGGCTGCCTCGGGCTTGCCTTCGGCGCGCACGCCGACGAAGCGAGTCTGTTCGTGCCGCAACTGCTCGGCGCGCAGTACACCTTCATCGATCAGCATCAGGACGCCCTGAATTCGCCCTACGCCGGGCCGCTCAGTCTGAATCCGCGTGGCGATACCGAGCAATCGCACACCTTCGGCGCCTATTTCGGCGTGCCGCTCACTGCACGCCTGCAATTTTATTTCGACATGGAAATGTTCAAGGGCGAAGGCGTGAGCGGCGCGACCGGGCTTGGCGGCCTGACCAATGGCGATGTGATCCGCTCGGGAACCGCGGATCTGGGCAAGCGTCCCTATGTTGCGCGCCGTTATTTCCGCTACGTGCTGCCGCTGGGCGCTGCAACCGAGACCGTCGGGCGCGCGCAAGGTCAGTTGCCCGGTACGCAATCGGTGCGGCGCATCGAGATCAAGCTTGGCAAGATGGCGGCAAACGACGATTTCGACAAGAACCGCTATGCCGATTCCACGCGCACCCAGTTCATGAACTGGAGCCTGTGGAACGATAGCGCCTGGGATTTCGCCGCCGACACGCGCGGCTACACGACCGGCGCGATGCTCGCCTGGGTGGATGCCGGTTGGACGTTGCGCTACGGCATCTATCAGATGCCCAGGGAAGCGAACGGCCAGACCCTGGAATGGCCGCTGACGCGTGCCAACGGTCAGAATCTGGAGTTGACGCTGCAACCGAATGCAGCTGGCTGGGCCTTGCGTCTGCTCGCATACCGCAACACCGCGCGCATGGGTGTGTATCGCGACGCCATCGCCGCCGCGCAGGGCTCCGGGCATCCGCCCGACATCGTGGCTGACGATCGCGACGGCCGCCACAAGACCGGGTTCGCGCTCAACGGTGAATTACCCCTCGCCGACGCCGGCGACACCGGCCTGTTCGCGCGCTACGGCTGGAACGACGGCAAGACCGAGTCCTTCGTGTTCACCGAAGTCGACCGCACCTTCAGCGCCGGCGCGCAGATATCGGGCGCGCATTGGCGGCGCGCGCAGGACCGGCTGGGTATCGCCTTCGTCAGCGACGCGTTATCGGCCGACCATCGCGACTACCTCGCCGCCGGCGGTTCCGGCTTCGTGCTTGGCGACGGACGGCTGAACTACGCGCACGAGCAGATCGCTGAGGCGTATTACGCATTCCAACCCGTCGCGCATGTGACTCTGAGTCCAGACCTGCAATTCATCCGCAATCCCGGCTACAACCGCGACCGTGGCCCGGCGAAATTCCTCGGATTGCGTGCGCACATCGAGTACTGAACGAGGCGTCTCAACGCAGCCGCTCGATCAGCGCATCCGCAAAAGTTTCGGTAGTGCCCGTGCCACCCAGGTCCGGCGTGGTGCGATCCTTCGCCGCGAGCGTGGCCCGGATCGCCGCGCGCAGGCGTTGCGCGGGTTCGATCAAGCCCAGGTGATCGAGCATCTGGCAGGCGGCAAGCAGCAGCGCGCAGGGATTCGCAATCCCTCTGCCGGCAATATCCGGCGCCGAGCCATGCACGGCCTCGAAGATCGCGCCGTCCGTGCCGATGTTGGCGCCGGGCGCGAGGCCCAGGCCGCCGACCAGTCCGGCGCACAGGTCGGAGATGATGTCGCCGAAAAGATTGGTGGTGACGATCACGTCGAACTGTTCGGGCCGCATCACCAGCTGCATGCAGGTGTTGTCGACGATCATCTCGTTGAACGCGATCTGCGGATACTCTTGGGCGACGCCGCGCGCCACGTCGAGGAACAGACCCGAGGCGGTCTTGATGATGTTGGCCTTGTGCACCGCAGTGACCTTCTTGCGGCCCAGACGCGCGGCCAGATCGAACGCGTAGCGCACGATGCGCGTGGCGCCGCGGCGCGTGTTGCGTATCATCGAGATCGCGGTTTCGCCGTCGGCCGAGACGCTCTGCCCTTCCGACAGGTATGCGCCTTCGGTGTTCTCGCGCACGGTGATGATGTCGATGTTGTCGTAGCGCGACCGGGTGCCCGGAAACGTGATCGCCGGACGCACGTTCGCATACAGATCGAAGCGCTTGCGCAACTCGACGTTGATCGAGGCGAAGCCGCCGCCGACCGGCGTGGTCAGCGGGCTCTTCAGCGCCACGCGATGCCGCGCGATGGATTCGAGCGTCGCCGCCGGCAGCAACTCGCCGGTTTTTTCCAGCGCGGCGACGCCGGCTTCGACGAATTCGTATTGCAATCCGGTATTCAGCACGTCGAGCACGCGCAACGTGGCGCGCATGATTTCCGGGCCGATGCCGTCGCCCGGAATTACGGAAACAGTCTGGGTCATCGATAATCTTCCGAATGGTTGTGCGTCGGGCCGTGCCGGCAGGAGCGGGGCGCCCGCATGACGAGCCGCGCACGCGGCGCGAACGCACGCGGCGTTAACGAGAAACAAAGCAGCCGACAATTATCGTGTAGACTCGCGCTCGGGACAAGGAAAACCAATGCATCGACTCCCCTTGCCGAAGCTGTCGCACTGCCTCGCGCTGGCGTCCGCGCTGCTCGCCGGTGCGTCGGCATTCGCGCAATCCGCCAGCCCGGTGACGGTATCGGCCCGCGAATCCGCCCAGTCGAACGCGCTCCTGCCATCCTGGAACCTGTCGATCAGCGGCCAATGGCCGACCCAATGCCTGCCCGCATTGAACTCCGTGACGCTCGCCGGCAACGATCTGCGCGTCGATGCGCGTGCGGTGCTTGATCTGTGCGAACATCGATCCACGCCGTTCTCGATCGAAGTGAATCCCGCACTGGCACTGCGCCGCGTGACGCTGCCGTCCGGCGTCTACCATGTCAGTTTCTTCACCGCCGATGGCGCGCAAGCGCAACCGAAGTTGCGCGCCTTTGCGCTGATCGATCGTTCCGTGCCCGGCGCCGCGGCGCTGGTTCCGGAAGCCGGATTCTGGTCGAGCGACGGCGGCGACCACACCTTGCTCAGCCTGGAACTGCAAGACGGCCAATTGAGCGCGGCCCTGCTCAGCTACGACGCGGACGGACAGCCCGCATGGCTGTTCGGCAGCGCGCCCTTCGACGGACGCATCGCGCACGTTCCCATGCTGCGCTTGTCCGGCGGCAGCGCGCTGTTTGCGCCAGCGGCGGCCGTGCCGCGCGGCGATGCGGCGATGACGCTGGATTTGCAATTTTCCACGTCGGCGCACGCGCAAGCCTGGCTGTCGCGGATGCGCGGCGACGGGTCTTTGCAACTGCGCGCGCTGGACATCTCGCGCCTGCCGCTGGCGACCAGCGTCGACGGCAGTGCGTGGCAGGGCGAATGGGTGCTCGTCAACGACGCCGCAAGCGGCGCGCTGCGTCTGCGCCTGGGCCGCTTCGTGGCGCTGGACGCGCGGCATTTCCGGCTCACGTCGGCGGATGGCGCGGTCATACTCGACTGCGAGCATGCGCTGGCGCCACCGGAACTGCCGCCGCAATCGTGCACTCTGCGTCTGGCCAACGGCTTGACGGCTCGGTTCGATTCCGTGGCCATTGGGCGCATGGACGGCACCGATGCAAACGGTACGGCAGCGCACCTGTTGCGGGTCACGCCGTAGCGCCGTTCTCCAATTCGTCGAGAAAATCCACCGCGCGGCGCAAATGCGGTATGACGATCGAGCCGCCAACCACCAACCCGACGCTGAACACCTCGAAGAACTCGTCGCGCGTCACACCGGCCTTGCGGCATTCGGCGATGTGATACGAAATGCAATCGTCGCAGCGCAGCACCAGCGAG
>JAJXWU010000090.1 GCA_021781425.1 Pseudomonadota bacterium | reverse complement strand
CGATGTCAGCTCGTCGCGCAGCAGGTATTCCAGGCCCTTCGGACAGGTGGCGAAAAGATCCATCACGCAAACCGGCGCAGGAATCGGGCGAAGTTTTCGGCGACGAAATTCACATGCACACTCAGGCGATGGTCGTCATCCACCAGCGCGATCTCGGCATTGCGCGCACGCGCGAAGGAAATTGCCTCGTCCGCCGCACAAAGTTCGTCGCCCCAGCCATGCACCAGGCTGGTCGGCACGCGCGCCGCTTCGAAACGCCGCGCGTAACCGGGAATCGCGACAGGCAAGGCCATCAGAAACAGGCCGACGCAATTCACTTGCAGCGACGCCAAACCGGAGATGAACGCGCCCATGCTGGATCCGGCCAGAATCACCGGCGTGTCTTTCGGTGCATGTTCGACCAGACGCGCGATGCGCTCATCGATGCGGCGCACATCGCCAGTCGCATCGAGGTTGCGGTAATCCGGACGCACGCTGGCGTAGCCCAGCGCTTCGGCGACGGCAGCGAGCGCGCTCACCTTGGTCGCGTCCGGGCTGCTGTCGAGGCCGTGCGAAAGAATCAGGACGGGCTTCATGCGACAATTATCGCATGCCTGTTGCGTTACCCATTCTCGATCAGCCGTTGCCGTACGTCGCTCGGCTGGAACGACGCCCGCTGTCGGCGATCGACCTCGTCGTAATCCATTGCACCGAGCTGCCGGACATGCGGACGGCACGCGAGTTCGGCGAACGCATCCGTTACGATAAATCGCAGACCGGCAATAGCGGCCACTATTACATCGACACCGACGGCACGATCTACCGCTACGTGCCCGACGACCGCGTGGCCAACCACACATTCGGCTACAACCCGCGTTCGATCGGCATCGAGCTGTCCAACATCGGCCGCTATCCGCACTGGGGCGATAGCCATTATCAGAACTGGACCGTGGCCTACACGAAAGCGCAAATCGACGCGCTGCTTTCCCTGCTGCGGCAGTTGCGCAACGAATTGCCGAACCTGAAATACGTCGCCGGGCACGAGGATCTGGATACGCGTCTGGAACCGGCCAGCGACGATCCAGGCATCCTGTTGCGACGGCGTCAGGATCCCGGGCCGTTGTTTCCCTGGAAACAGGTTGTTCCTGCGGGCGGATTGATTCGTCTGATCCCGTAATCCGGGCCGGCACGGCTATACTTCGCCGAATTTCGCGGAGCTGTCATGTCCCATCCCCTGATCGGCGAGCTGATCGATCTGCTGCATCTGGAACGCATCGAGGAAAACCTGTTCCGCGGCCAGAGCCGCGACATCGGTACGCGCTTCGTGTTCGGCGGCCAGGTGCTCGGTCAGGCGTTGGCGGCGGCGCAGCGCACGGTGGATCCGGCGCGCGCCGTGCACTCGTTGCACGCGTATTTTCTGCGCGCCGGCGACATCGACGCGCCGATCGTCTACGACGTCGACCGCGCGCGCGATGGCAAGAGTTTTTCCGTGCGCCGTATCGTCGCGATCCAGCACGGTGAGACGATCTTCAACTGTGCCGCCTCGTTCCAGATCGACGAGCCCGGCGTCGAGCACCAGTTGAGCATGCCCACGGTACCGCAGCCTGAAGACCTCGCAGCGCCCGAACCGCTGCCGCCGGAGGAACTGGCGAAAATTCCGGTGAAGCTGCAGCGCTGGCTCGGGCGCAAAGGGCCGTTCGAATTCCGGCATGTGTATCCGCGCAACGAGTTGAAACCGGCCAAGCGCCCGCCGTTCCAGCAAATCTGGTTTCGCCTGATCGATCGCGCGCCGGACGACGCCAATCTGCACCGCGCCATGTTGGCGTACGCGTCCGACTTCCATTTGATCGGCACGGCGACACTGCCGCACGGCATTTCCTACTTGCAGCACAATGTGCAGATGGCAAGCCTGGATCACGCCCTGTGGTTCCATCGCCCGTTCCGCGTCGACGAGTGGCTGCTGTATTCCTGCGACAGCCCGAGCGCGCAGGGCGCGCGCGGGCTGACCCGCGGCATGATCTACAGCCGCGATGGCCGCCTCGTCGCATCCACCGCGCAGGAAGGCATGTTGCGCGTGCTCCCCGAGGCGTCATGAGACAGATATTCTCATCGCCACGCATCGAGAACGTCGAGCGCATTGTTGCCTTGCTCAACGAAGCCGGCATCGAAACGCGCGTGACCAACCGGCGCGCCTACGCCGGGCACGATTACAAGGGCCCCAGTTACAGCGCCAAGCAGGATCAGTCGAGTTGGCCAGCGGTATGGATCGTCAACGCCGAGGATCAGCCGCGCGCGCGCGCCATCCTGCGCGACATCGGCCTCGCCCCGGCCACGCGCTTCGCGGATGAGCTGGCGCAGGCGCGCGAACCCAAGGCTTTGCCCACGCGCATGGCGTTGGCGCCGAAGCTGCGCATCGTGCTGATCGGCGCGATCCTGCTCCTGATCCTGCTGCGCTATCTGGGCATCTATTGACGCGCTAGACTCATCGGGTGAAATCCGACATCGTCCGCCTGTTCCAGACCCTGCCGCACCCGTGCGGATATTTCGCAGAGCGCACGGCGCAAAACCTGGTCATCGATCCGGCTTCGCTGCATCTTCCACGAATGTACGCCGCCGCATTGGCCAAGGGCTACCGCCGCGCCGGCGGCCACGTCTACCGTCCGCACTGCCCCGGCTGCCGGGCCTGCATTCCGGCGCGCATTCCGGTCGCCGAATTCGCGCCCGACCGCAGCCAGCGCCGCTGTCTGGCGCGCAACCGCGATCTGCAACTGCGCATCGCGGCCCCGGCCTGCAACGGCGAATACTTCGATCTGTACCGCCGCTATCTCGGCGCGCGCCACCGGGACGGCGGCATGGACGATCCGGCTGCCGAGGATTTCGAGCGTTTCCTGTTTACGGCGTGGAGCCCGACGAAATTCCTGGAATTGCGCTTGCGCGAACGGCTGCTTGCCGTCGCCGTCACCGACTTCACCGCCACCGGTTTGTCCGCGGTCTACACTTTTTTCGACCCGGGCGAATCCGCGCGTGGCCTCGGCATCTGCGCGATCCTGCGCCAGATCGAACTCGCGCGCGAGCGCGGCCTGGACTACGTGTACCTCGGCTTCTGGATCGCGCGGCACCCGAAGATGGATTACAAGGCACGCTTCGCCCCGCTGGATTTGTACGATGGCGCGGACTGGCACCGGCTCGATCGTGGCAAAAGCGCGCGGGATCATGTTTGACCGACTGACATCACCGGAACCGACATGCGAATCCTGATTTGCCTTCTGTTCGCGCTGCTGCCGACGTTTGCACTGGCTGCGCCGACGGGTGATGTCTGGATGAGCGTACTGCTCGACGGCCGCAAGATCGGCCACATGCATACGACGCGCGTAATCCGCGACGGCAGCGTGATCACGACGCAAAAAATGGAGGTTGAACTCGACCGCGCCGGCGTCAAGGTCAACCTTGCCACCGGCGAAACCGACGCCGAAACGCGTGAAGGCGAACCATTGGCATTCACCTCGCACACGACGCTCTCGGGCATCGCCAGCACAGTGCGGGGCACGCGCCGCAGCGACGGCCGCTTCGACGTGATCAGCGAAGTGGGCGGGGCAAAATCCACGCGCGTCATCGATTGGCCAACGGGTGCGTTGCTGGCAGAAGGGCTGCGTCTGGCCGAATTGCGCGCGGGGCTCGCTCCCGGCACACGCTTTTCCCAGCTCGCGTTTCAGACCGACAGTCTCGATGCGGCCGCCATCGATTCCACGGCCGGCCCGCGCGAGCGCGTGGACCTGCCCGACGGCGGCAGTGCGACGCTCAGCCGCATCGACCAGATCATCCGTCTGCCCGGCGCGTCGGCGCACAGCCAATCATGGGTGGATGCGGACGGCATCGTGCGCAAGATGAACTTGCCGCTGATGGGCTACGACCTGACCATGCTGGCGTGCTCCGAATCCTGCGCCAACGCGCCAAACCAGGGCACCGACATTCTCATGCACGCCATGGCGCAGGCGCCTGCGCAGATTTCCGCGCAGGAATTGCGCGACGGCGTGATCCTGACGGTCGAAGCGCGCAGCGGCCGCGACCCGCTGCAATTCGCGCAGACCGGCGAACAGCGCGTGCGTACCACGGCGCACGGCGTGGAATTGCGCATAGCGCCGATCGGCACCACGCCGGCCAGCACGCACGAGGCGCCGCCGACGCCGGCCGATTCGCAACCGACGGATTGGTTGCAAAGCGGCGCGCCGGAAATTCGCAAGCTCGCGCGCGAAGGCGCGGGCAAGGCGAAGGCGCCCGCTGCGCAGATGTTCAACCTGCAGGAATTCGTGCGGCGTTATATCCGCACCAAAGATCTGAACGTGGGATACGCCTCCGCGCTGGAAGTGGCGAAGAATCCGGAGGGCGACTGCACCGAGCACGCGGTGTTGCTCGCCGCACTCGGCCGCGCGCTCGGTATCCCCACACGCGTGGTCGATGGTCTTGCCTACGCCGACCATTACGCCGGCATGGATCACGTCTTCGTGCCGCATGCCTGGACCCAGGCCTGGGTCGGCGATCACTGGCAGAGTTTCGATTCCGCCCTGCCCGGCTTCGACGCCGGCCATATCGCGCTGTCCGCCGGCGATGGCGATCCGTGGCGCTTCTTTGCCGGCATGGACACGCTCGGGCGCCTGCGCATCGACAAGGTCGCGCCATTATCCGACGCCAGGTAGTCAGCTCACCCGTCATGTAACCAGTTGAGATGATCGCAGTAACAGACTGAAATATGGACACTTTCAATTGGTATTTTCGCAACCAATGTCAGTCTTGAGATTATGATATCTTTTTGATATCATATTTTCGCAATCCCACTGGAGCTCGCCATGAACGAACGCCGCTATTCCGCCCCTTCGGGCATACCCGCGCTGATCGGCCTGATCGTGTTGTTGCTCGCCGACGGCGCGTGGTTCGTGTATTCGATCCAGAGTCAGTCCGTGTGGGCAATCATCGTCGCCATCCTCATCGCCATCGTGCTGCTGATCTGCCTCGGCGGCTTTTTCACCGTGGCGCCGAACGAAGGCAAGGTATTGCAGTTCTTCGGCCGCTACGTCGGCACGGTGCGCGATTCCGGTCCGCGCTGGGCCAATCCGTTCTACTCCAAGCGCGGGGTCTCCTTGCGTGTGCGCAACTTCGAGTCGAGCAAGCTCAAAGTCAACGATGCGGACGGCAATCCCATCGAGATCGCGGCCATCGTGGTCTGGCAGGTGGTCGATACCGCCGAAGCGCTGTTCCAGGTCAACGACTACGAGGACTTCGTCCACATCCAGAGCGAGTCCGCACTGCGTCAGATGGCACAGACCTACCCTTACGATTCGCACGACAGCGGCGCTGTCTCGCTACGCAGCCACGGCACCGAGATCACCGATCACTTGCAGAAGGAAATCCAGGAGCGCCTGGCCAGCGCCGGCGTGAAAGTGATCGAGGCGCGCATCTCGCATCTGGCCTTTGCGCCGGAAATCGCGCAGGCGATGCTGCAGCGCCAGCAGGCCGGCGCGATCATCGCCGCACGCACGCGCATCGTCGAAGGCGCGGTGTCGATGGTCGAGATGGCGCTGGATCAGCTCAAGACTCGCGGCGTCGTCCAGCTCGACGAGGAGCGCAAGGCCGCGATGGTATCGAACCTGCTCGTGGTGCTGTGCGGCGAGCGCGGCACGCAGCCGATCGTCAATACCGGGACGCTCTACACGGGTTGACGCGCGCGTGGCCGTCGAGAAGAAAGCCTATCCGCTGCGCATTTCGGCCGACGTGCTCGACGCCGTGCAGCGCTGGGCCGACGATGAATTGCGATCCGTCAACGCGCAGATCGAATACGTGCTGCGCGAGGCGTTGCGCAAAGCGGGGCGGATCAGGACTCCGCCCGACGAACCGGCCCTGAAGATTCCCAAACATTGAAGCAATAGGTGAAGACATGACCAACCCGACCGAAGCATGGCGCTACAACGTACTCGTCGTACCGATTCCGGTCAGTTTTCTCGGCCGTCCGAAAACCGACGAGTTGCAGCAAAGCCTCGACGCGGCTGGCCGTGATGGTTGGGAATTGGTGAATATCTTCCAGTATGGACCGATGGCCGCATTAACTCTGATCTTCAAACGCCCGGCATGACGCGCGGTACACACGCACCGTGAATTCGCCAACCACGCAGCCACCCTCCCCCGCTTCCGCCAGGCGTTGCCGTGAGTTGATCGAAGCCGCGCACGGCCTCGGCGTGCCGCGCGATTACGGTCGCGTGCGTGGACTGCGCCGCGTGCGCGAACCGAAGCATCTGGAGTTCATCGGCCTCGACACGCAAGGCCGCGAACAATTCCTCGCGCCACGCGCGGCGCGCGCATGGGCGCGCATGCGCGAAGCCGCTGCGCGCGATGGCGTGGAATTGCAGATCGTCTCGGCGTTTCGCAGCATTGAATACCAACTCGGCATCCTCAGGCGCAAGCTCGAGAGCGGGCAGACGATCGAACAAATCCTGCGGGTGAGCGCCGCGCCCGGCTACAGCGAACACCACTCCGGTCGCGCACTCGACATCACCGCACCCGGATTCCGCGCGCTGGAAGAGGACTTCGAGCGCTCGCCGGCCTGCGCGTGGTTATCCGCGAACGCGCAGCGCTTCGGCTTCCATTTGAGCTATCCGCGCGGCAACCCGCATGGCATAGCCTACGAGCCGTGGCATTTCTGTTGGCACGGGAAACACTGATCCGCATCCAACAAAAAGCCCCACAACACGGGGCTTTTTGTTTCATGGACGCCGATGCTCACGGCACGAAGTTCACCGTAGCCGTTGCGCCCTGCGTCGCCGCGTTCGGATCCACCACGAGCGGATGGTAATTGCCGGTCAACCACAGCAGCAACTGGCTCGCGTAATTCGGATCGCCGAGCACGGCCGACTCGCCGCCGGGAATCACTTCCACCGCATTGATCGGCGTGCTCATCTGGCCGACGAAACGGCGTCCCGGCGCGGTGGCGCCGCTGAACATGAAATCGTTCACGCCGCTCACCCGCAGGGTGCCGCCGCCGGGATTGACGGTCTCGTACGAGGAATCGCGCGCCAGGCCCGGCAGGTTCGGCGCAAGATCGGTGAATCCGTACGGGTTCGGTCCCGGGATATTGAACGGACCGCCGAGCGGATGCACCAGCACGAAGCGGTGCAACGCGCCCCAGTGATAGGTCGATTGATCCGTGGAATTGCCGAACGCGGCGGCGAAGGAATTTCCGGCCAACTGCTCCAATCCCTGCTGCAAGCTGGTGAGCAGGATGAAATCGCGCGCGGACGCTGCGTCCGGCGCATTCGGCACATTGAAGAAATTGATCCCGGACGCACCGTGGCCGCCCAGCACCGGGAAGGCATCAAGCAGGAACTTGAGCCCGGTATAGGCGCTGT
>JAJXWU010000113.1 GCA_021781425.1 Pseudomonadota bacterium | reverse complement strand
GACCCTGGTCGACCGCGACCTCGTGCTCTACGACACCGGTGTTATCTGCGAATACCTCGACGAGCGCTACCCGCATCCGCCGCTGATGCCGGTCGATCCGCTGTCGCGCGCGCGGCTGCGCCTGGCCACCGTGCGCATCGAGCGCGACTGGTTGCCGTACGTGGGGCAGATCCAGGCTGGCGGACGCCCTGCCGAAACCGCCCGCAAGCGTTTGCGCGAGGCCTTGATCGCGGCGGTGCCGCTGTTCAAGGCGGCGAAGTTTTTCCTCAATCCGGAACTCTCGCTTGCCGATTGCGCGCTGGCGCCGCTGATCTGGCGGCTGCCGAACCTGGGCGTGGCCCTGCCACGCGAGGGGCACGTGATCATCGACTACGGCGAGCGCATCTTCCGCAATCCGGGATTCACCCGCAGTCTGACGCCGGAAGAAAGACTCCTGCGCGAACCATGAGCACGGTCGGCATGACTCCCAACCGTCCGTACCTGTTGCGGGCGATGTACGACTGGATCAGCGACAACGGCCTGACGCCGTATATCCTGGTTGATGCCGCCGCACCGGGTGTCGATGTGCCGCCGAGCGCGGTCAAGGACGGCCGCGTCGTGCTCAACGTCGCCGCGCGCGCGGTCACGCAACTCGAACTGGGCATGGACAAGGTACGCTTTCTGGCGCGTTTCTCCGGCGTCAGCCGCTGCGTGGAGGCGCCGATGCAGGCGATCCTGGCGATCTACGCGCACGAGAACGGGCAAGGCATGATGTTCCCGGTGGAAAACGCACCGCCGCCGCCGGCGCCCGACCTGTCCGCCACGGCAACTGCTGCGCCGCCAAAGAAGGGCAATCACCTTCGCGTCGTCAAATAGCGTCGTGTAGCGCGGTTCGCCCAGAGCGTTGGCGCGAAGCGCCGAGATCGAAGGGCGATGCGTTCGGGTCAGTTCAGTTCAGTGCAGCGTCCGCTCCGGCCGCAACTCGATCACGTTGTTCGCAGCGGACGGTTCCTGCGCACCCGGCAGATCCCACGATACGATCTCGCCATCGAGCAGGTCCAGGCTGCCGCGCCGGCGGTCGGCGCCGTTGACGCTGACCTCGAAGCCGAAGCAGCGTTCCAGGCGCAGGCCTGTGCCCGGCACACGGCGCAGGCGCAAGCGGCGCACGGCCACGGTTTCGTCCAGCAATTGCACGCCGGCGCGGGCGCACAGGCCACGCGCCAGTTCGCGGGCGCGTTCGCGGGCGCGCAAGGCGTTCTGCCATAGCCACAGCCCGGCAAGCACGAGCACCATCGGCAGCAGGGATTCGATCATCGCGGGAGTGTGCGGGCGCGCCCGCGGCAAAACAAGTGTGCATGGGTTGCGCGCGCCGCACGGGTCGAATTCGCTACAATGCCGCTTCGACAGCGGCGGCGAGATCGGCGTGTGATCGAGGTTCCCGGCTATCAGATCAAGCGCGAGATCGGCGTCGGCGGCATGGCCAGCGTGCACCTGGCGGTGCAGACCTCGCTCGAACGCGAAGTCGCGCTCAAGGTGATGGCGCCGGCGCTGGCGGCCGATCCGGCATTCTCGAAACGCTTCCTGCAGGAAGCGCGCATGCTCGCTTCGCTCGCGCATCCGAACATCGTCGCCGTGTACGACGTCGGCGTGACGCCGGCGCAATTGCATTACTTCTCGATGCAGTATCTTCCGGGTGGCGACTTCGCTGCCCGTGTGACACGCGGCATCGACGAGCGCGATCTCGTGCTTACCCTGGGCGGGGTGGCGCGTGCCCTGGGTTACGCGCATCAGCGTGGCTATGTGCATCGCGACGTGGCGCCCGGCAACATCCTCTACGACGCCAACGCCAATCCGGTGCTGACCGATTTCGGCATCGCGCTGGCCTCGGTCACCGGTGGCCACATCACCAGCAGCGGGTTTTCGGTCGGCACCAGCCACTACATGAGCCCGGAACAGGCGCGTGGCGGCGATGTGGACGCGCGTTCGGACATCTACAGTCTCGGCGTGCTTGCCTATCTCGGCCTCGCCCGCAAGCCGCCATACGACGGCGCGGATGGCTTCGCCGTCGCCTATGCCCACGTGTTCGAGCCGATCCCGCGCCTGCCCGCGGAGCTTGCGCACTGGCAGAGCCTCATCGACCGCGCCTTGGCCAAGGATCCGAAAGACCGCTACGCCGACACCGAACAATTTCTCGACGCCCTGGCCGGCATTGCGCCGCAGTACGCGGCGCTGTTCCGCGAGGACGCCGCCACGCCGGCAGCGGTGCCGGTGGCCGAACGCGCCACCGTCGCGATGAAGCCGGTGGCGCGCGAGGAACCGGCCACGCGGCCGATGATGCGCAAGGTCGAGAGCGAGGAAGCGGGGAGCGCGCGCAATCAACGGCCCAGCGTGGCGACGGTTTCGACCGCGGTCGAGACGGTGCCGTCACCCACGCGCGCGCACGCATGGTTGCGCTGGTGGCCGGCGGCTGTCGTCATTGCCGGCGTCGCTTTGATCGGATTCGCCCTGTTCGCGCGCCGCGGCAATCCGCTGCCGGCACCCGCGACTGTCGCATCCGCGCCGCCGGCTTCGACGCTGATGGAAAACGCGGCTCCGGCGATGCCCACAGGGAATTCGACGGTGTCGATGGCCCCGGTTTCGCCGCCGCCGGCGATGGCGATGGACAGCGTCGATGCGGCCGATGCGCAGAATGCCGGCACGCCGCCACAGCCGGCCGAGGAATTCCCGACCGTGACCGATCCGCTCGTGGAGGCCCTGCGTCTGGGTCAGGCGGATCTGACCCAGCAACGCCTGACCATGCCCGCCGGCGACAACGCGCTCGACCGCTTCCGTTTCGCGTTGCGCCTGGATCCGCGTAACAGGGCGGCCAGGCAGGGCATCGCGGATATCGCGAAGAAGTACATTGATTTCGCGCAGAAGAATCTCGCCAACGGCGACGCCGCGCAGTTCGGCCAATACCTGCAACGCGCCGCCGACGTGATCAAGAACGTGCCGGACGATACCGCAGTCGGCAAGGCGATCGCCGCGGCTCGGCACGCCGCCGCAGCGCCCTTCCTGGCCAAGGGCAAGGCCGCGGCCGCGGTCTGGGACAAGGTTGCCGCGACTGCGGCCTATCAGATGGCGCTGCAACTCGATCCGGACAATGCGGATGCGCGCGCCGGTCACAAATTCGCGGCCGCCATCGGCGAACCCGGCTTTGCATTCCACGACAAGTTCGCCGACGGCAGCCAGGGACCGGAGATGGTGCTGCTCGACGCGCACCTGGCGATGGCGCGGCGCGACGTCACGCGCGGCGAGTTCCGGCGTTTCTGGACGGCGGCCGGGCGCGCTGAATTCGCCGGCAAGACACCCTCGTGCCGCGACCGCGAGTCGATCTTCCGCTCGTCGAAGGATCGCGGCTGGCAGAATCCGGGCATCGATCAGGACGACAGCCATCCGGTCGTGTGCGTGGCCTGGCAGGAAGCCGCCGCTTTCGCGCAGTGGCTGAGCAAGCAGACCGGCAAACATTACCGCCTGCCGAGTCCGGCTGAATTCGACCGCGTCGCGCGCCAGGCGGGACACGGCGATTGCAAGGCGAATCTCGCCGACGCAGCGTACAAGCGCAAATACGACAGCCGCGATGGCAGCGATTGCGACGACGGTTATGCGGCGACGGCGCCGGTTGGCAAGTTTCCGCCCACGGACGGCGTATACGACATCGACGGCAACGTGCGCGAATGGGTGGCGGCCTGCGCTGGCGGCGCGCCGGCGCAGGCCGGCAGCGATTGCCGCTCGTTCATGGTCAAGGGCCGCGGCTGGCTGTCGCAGGCGGCCAGGGAATCGCCCACTTTCAGCGATACCTATTCGGGCGACGTGGCGCTCAACAGCGTCGGCTTCCGCGTCGTGCGTGATGTGGAGAAATAAGGCCGGCTTCGCGTTTATACTGGCGCGGGTTCGCCATCATTACACAAGGACTGCCGGATGAAGCTGCTGTTTCCCAATGGAGAACACGACGCGGTCGAGATCCGCGAGCGCGACATCCTGGTCGGGGCCGGTGCCGACTGTGCGGTGATGCTGACCGCGCCGGGCATCGCGCCGCAGCATTGCAAGCTCTTCGAACGTGACGGCCAGACCTTCGCGCAGCCGCTCGGCAACGCCGTGACCGTGCTCAACGGCAAGCAGATCGCCGCCGAAACGCCGATCAAGCCGGGCGACCTGCTGCTGTTCGCCCGCGTCGGTGCGCGCGTGGTCGCGCTGGAAAAGGTGCCAGCCATGCCGACGCCGCGGCGTCCTGCGGCAGCCGGTGACGACGACGGCCGCACGCGTGTGCGCATGGCGTTGCCGAAATTCGTGATGCGCGGCGTCTCCGGCCCGACGTTTGGCAAGACCTTTGGCGTCACCGGTGGATTGACGCTCGGCCGCAGCGCCGAATGCGACATCGCCATTCCCAGCGACGAGATCTCGCGCCATCACGCCAAGCTGCAGCTCGTGGCCGATGGCGTCATGGTCGAGGACATGGGCTCGGCCAACGGCACTTTCGTCAACAATCAGCGCGTGCATGGCGCCACGCTCATGCGGCACGGCGACGAACTGCGCCTGGATACGGTGCGTTTCATGCTCATGTCGCCGGCGGCCGAAGCCGCATCGGCCGCGCAGCGCCCGGCGGAGCCGCCGGTGGCAATCGCGCCGGTCAAATCCGGCAAGCGATGGTGGATCGTGGTCGTCGCTGTTGTCGTGATAGTGGCCGTCGCGGTGGCCGTGCTGCATCGCCTGGGCAGGTTCTAGCCGCTACATTTTTGCGAGTGCGGCGAGTACCGGCGCCGCCTGTTCGTTGCGCCCAAGCACGCGCGCCATATGCGCCAGGCGTTCGCGCAGTTCGGCCGGCGAGTCCGCGCACAACGTCGCGTGTCCGACCTTGCGTCCGGGGCGCGGTGTCTTGCCGTAGTCGTGCCAATGCGCCCGCGGTTCGGCGAGCACGGCGCGCGCATCCGGCAGTTCGCCGATGAAATTCAGCATCACGCTGGAAGCGAGCGCAGCCGTATTGCCGAGCGGCAGGCCGAGTACCGCACGCACGTGATTCTCGAACTGGCTGCACGCCGTGCCCTCGATGGTCCAGTGCCCGGAGTTGTGCACGCGCGGCGCCATCTCGTTGCCGAGCAGGCGGCCGTCCCTGACGAACAGCTCCAGCGCGAACACGCCCACGTAGTCCAGGTGCTCGGCGATCGCGCGTGCGTGGTTGTCGGCGGCGTCCGCCAGCGTCCCGGAATCGGGGGCCGGCGCGAGACTGGCCGCGAGGATGCCGTCGGCGTGCCAATTCTGTACGAGTGGATAAGTGGAAAATGTTCCATCGCTCCCGCGCACGGCGATGACCGAAACCTCGCGGTCGAAGGGTACCCAGGCTTCCAGAATCGACGGCGCACCGGCGACTGCCTGCCAGGCGGCGTCGAGGTCCGCGGCGTCGCGCAGGCGAAACTGGCCCTTGCCGTCGTAGCCGAGGCGCCGCGTCTTCAGGACCGCCGGGCAGCCGATCGTGCTTAGGGCACGCTCGAGATCGGCGCGATTGTCGACCGTGGCGAACTCGGCGGTCGGCAGGCCGAGATCGCGGAACATGGATTTTTCCGCGACCCGGTCCTGGGCCAGCGCCAGCGCGCGCGGATTCGGCGATACGCGGGTGTGTGCGGCGAGCCAATGCGCGGTCTCGGCCGGCACGTTTTCGAAATCGAACGTGGCCACGCCGATGCGCGCGGCGAATTTTTCCAGGGCGGCGAAATCGCGCCAGTCAGCCACCAGCAGCGGCGCGACCTGGCCGGCGCAGGCGTCGGCGACGCTGTCCACGGCAAGGAAGCGCACGCCCAGCGGCGCACCGGCCAGGGCAAGCATGCGCGCGAGCTGGCCGCCGCCCAGGATGCCGATGGTGTTCATCGCCGGCTCGTCACGGTTGCGGAATGGGCCGCCGAGGGTCTGAATCTTCCAGCACCTGCGCGGTCTGCGCGCTGCGGAACTCGTCCAGGCGCCGGGCAATGCCGGTGTCTTCTGCGGCAAGCAAGGCCGCGGCGAACAGCGCGGCGTTGGTCGCGCCGGCCTTGCCGATCGCAAACGTGGCCACCGGAATTCCGGCCGGCATCTGCACGATCGAGAGCAGCGAATCCATGCCATTGAGCGCCTGCGACTGCATCGGCACGCCGAGCACCGGCACGCTGGTTTTCGCCGCGAGCATGCCGGGCAGGTGCGCTGCGCCGCCGGCGCCGGCGATGATCGCGCGCAGGCCGCGCGCGCGCGCCTGACCGGCGTAGTCGAACAGCAGATCGGGTGTGCGGTGCGCGGACACGACGCGCACCTCGTGCGCGATGCCGAGCCGGTCGAGGGCAGCCGCAGCGTGTTGCAGCGTGTCCCAGTCCGAACGCGAACCCATCACCACGCCGATGCACGCTGGTGGCGCTTTGCCGGTGTTCATGGTCTGTGTCCCTCAAAACGGATATTCTAGGCGCAACTTGCGAATTCGCCCAATCCGATGGACAGACGTCTGCTCGACATCCTGTGCTGCCCGGCGACGAAACAGCCGTTGCGTCCGCTCACGCGCATGGAATTGGAAGCCCTCAACCGCGCCATTGCCGAGGGTGGCGCACGCACGGCGGCGCGGGCGCCGGTAAGTGCTGCGCTCGCGGCTGGATTGATCACGGCCGACGGCAAGCGCGTCTACCGGATCGACGACGACATTCCGGTGATGCTGGCGGACGAGGCGATCGCGGTGTCGCAACTGGATGGGTTCCCCGCGTGCTGAGCGCGTTCGTCGGCGCAACGCTGCGCCCGGCGGATACGTTCGCATAACGTGAACTGCTTCACAATTTCGCGCATGGTCGAATTTATGCTTGAGCGGGTACGGAACAGGCACAACGGGCATCAGCGCCCGGCGGAATCCGCGTGATGAACAATCCCGAGGACACCAAGAAAATCGTCGACTTGCAGCAGCGACAGAACACGCAGGCGGCGAGCGGCGACCGTCTCGGCGATTTGTTGCGCGCGGTCCGCGGTACCGCGCTCAAGCGCCAGCAGGCGCTGGTCGCGACCCTTTTCGAGAACATCGACGACGCCTTGTTCGATCTGGCGGAGAAGGCCGAGAACAACGCGATCCAGACCCAGTATTTCGACGGCATGCGCGAGGTGCGCAAGAAGCGCCAACTCGTCGAACGCGTGTATCAGGAGCAGCTCGGGCGCATCTTCAACGATTTCGCCGCCGGCAAATTGCAGGCGAACAAACCCGACGCCGCCAAGGCCGAAGGCGACGGCCTGTCGCTGGTCGAGGATAGCGAACTGGAGGAATCCCTCGCCATCGCGAGCACGGTAGCCAAGAACGAAAGCCGCCTCGCCCGGCCGCTGTATGCGATGAACCAGCGTCTGTCCGTGTTGCGCGGCGGCATCAAGGTA
>JAJXWU010000023.1 GCA_021781425.1 Pseudomonadota bacterium | reverse complement strand
TTTGGCATGGGCCTGACAATCTACGATCCGGCCAACGGCAAGACGGAGTCCCTGCGCAGCAACGGCCGGATACAGGGATCGCTGCCGGACGATTATGTGTCCGCCTTGCTGATCGATCGCTCCGGGCTGCTCTGGGTCGGCGGCACCATCGGCGGCGTGGCAACCGCACAGCCGGACGGCGCCGCTTTCCGTTTCGCGATGGATCCCGCCCCGGGCCGCGACCAGATGGGCAACAGCATCCGCTCCCTGCTCGAGGACGATCAAGGGCGGCTCTGGATGGGCACCGACGGCGACAGCCTGAAACGCTACGATCCGGCGCGCGATACGTTCGAGTATTTCGACGGCGTCTTCGGCGACGCCTATGCAACGGCGCGCGACGATCTGTTCCCGGGTGTCTACGTATTCGCTTTGGCGCACGCCGGCGGCGACGCGCTGTGGGTCGGCACCAATCACGGCGCGTTCCGTTTCGATCCGGACAAGCGTCAGGCCACGCCGATTGCGGTCGATGCCGAGCACGGCAACGGCCTGCCGGGCAACGTCGTGCGCGCGATTCTGGCTGCGCGCGACGGCAGCGTGTGGTTCGGCACCTCCGGCCAGGGCCTGGCTCATTGGTGGCCGGCCGCCGCGGGACGGCCTGCACGCTGGCAACAGTTCCGCCACCGCGCTAGCGAAGCGGACAGCCTCGCCAGCGATTCGGTGACGGCCTTGATGCAGGATGGCGCAGGCCGCGTCTGGGCCGGCACCGCGGACGGCCTGAGCGTCTTCGATGCAGAAAATGACGCCATGCGCACGTTCCGGCACGATCCGGCCAATCGGGAGTCGTTGTCCGACAATCTCGTACGCAGCCTGCTGCAAAGCGGCGATGGCACCCTGTGGGTCGGCACTCAGAGCGGGCTCGACCGCGTCGATATTCCCGACGCGAAGTCGTTGCGCTTCACCCACTATCCGACCATCGGCGGGTTGCGGAGCGCGACCGTCTATGGCTTGCTCGAAGACACGCGCCACAACATCTGGTTGAGCACGAACCGCGGCATCGCCACGTTCAATCGCGCGCTCGGCGCATTCCAGACCTTTTCCCTTCGCGACGGTTTGCAGGGCTTCGAATTCAACAGCGGCGCCGCGTGTGTGCGCGCCGATGGCGAACTGGTGTTCGGCGGATTGCACGGCATCAACCTGTTCCATCCCGACAGCATCGGCCACGACGGCTATGCGCCGCCCGCGGCGATCACCGCCGTGCGCATCGGCGACGCCAAGGCCGACATGCCGGTGTCCACGTCCGGCCTGCGCATGCGTCAGGGCGAACGTGTGGTGCGCTTCGATTTCGCGGCGCTCGATTACGCCGCGCCGTTGCGCAACCGTTTCGTCTACCGGCTCGAAGGTTTCGATCCGGACTGGATCGACGCCGGCACGCGTCACGAAGCCGTCTACACGAACCTGCCCGCTGGCCACTACACATTCGAGGTGCGTGCCGCAAACGCCGATGGCGTCTGGAACCAGAATCCGGCCAGCCTGGGTCTGCGGGTGACGCCGCCGTGGTGGGCTACGGCGGCGATGAAGTCCACCTATCTGTTGCTTGCCGCAGTCGTCCTGTTCTTGTTGTGGATCGTTTACCGTCTGCGCCACGAACGCGAAGCGCGCCATGCCCGCGAGCTGCGCGAGCGCGAAGATCGTCTGCGTCTGGCGCTGTGGGGTTCGGGAGACGAGTTCTGGGATTGGGACGTGCACCGTGGCCACCTGTACCGGATCGGCGCCGATCAGCTGATCGGCGGCCAGCACGAGGAGTCCCTGCCGCAAGATACCTGGAAGCAGCAGGCCGTGCACCCGGACGACCTGGCGCAAGTGGAAAAGCGGGCTTACGACCATCTGGCCGGACGCACCGACCACTTCGAATCCGAATACCGCATCCGCAACGCGCAGGGCGACTGGACCTGGGTGCTGTCGCGCGGCAAGGTGGTCGACCGCGATGCCAACGGCCGCGCGCTGCGTATCTGCGGAACCGCGCACAACATCACCGAAGCGCGCAGGGCTGATAGCGAACGGCGCATCGCCAGCGAAGTGATCGACAGCATGAACGAGGCGGTCTCGGTGACCGATCTGGATTTCCATTTCGTCTCGGTCAATCGTGCGTTCATGCGCATGACCGGATACACCGAGGCCGAATGTATCGGTCGACCCGCACAGATACTCAACAGCGAGAAATACTCGCCGGAAGTATTCCGCTCGATGCGCGAGGAATTCGCGCGCAACGGCCACTGGCGCGGCGAGTTGTGGCAGCGGCGCCGCGATGGCGAGGATTTCCTGGCCTGGCTGGAGGTGAGCCAGGTTCGCGACGAGGCCGGACAGGTCACCAATTATGTCGGCGTGATGAACGATATCACCGACCGCAAACGCGCCGAACAGGAGCTGCGCTACCTGGCCAACTACGACACGTTGACCGGATTGCCGAACCGCACCCTGCTTGGCGAGCGCCTCGCGCACGCCGTGATCCGGGCACGACGCACCTCGCGCAAGGTGGCGGTGCTGTTCCTGGACCTGGATCGCTTCAAGCATGTCAACGATTCGATGGGGCACGCCGCCGGCGACCGCGTGCTCAAGGCGGTCGGCGAGCGCTTGTGCGAGAAAATCCGCGAATCGGCCACCGTGGCGCGCCTGGGCGGAGACGAATTCACCGTCGTGCTCGAAGACGTGCAGCACATCGACCAGGTGCAGCGCGTCGCCAGCGACCTGCTCGATGTCTTTGCCACGCCGCTGACACTGGACAGCGGCCAGGAAGTCATCATTTCGCCCTCGATCGGCATCAGCCTGTATCCGGATCACGCGCAGGTGCCGACGGATCTGCTCAAGTTCGCCGACACCGCGATGTACCAGGCCAAGGAGCAGGGCCGCAACATGTATCAGGTGTATACGCCGGAAATGGACGCGATCACGCGCCAGCGCGCGAACATGCTCGGCGGTCTGCGCCTGGCGCTGGAACGCGAGGAATTGAGTCTGGTCTTCCAGCCGATGCTCGCCCTGGACGAAGGCCGCATCACCGGCGTCGAAGCGCTGCTACGCTGGAACAGTTCCGAATTCGGCTCGGTTCCGCCGAGCGTGTTCATCCCACTGGCCGAAGAGGCCGGTCTGATCGAGCGCATCGGCGAATTCGTGTTGCACCGCGCCTGCGTGCAGCTGCGCGATTGGCAGGACCGCGGCCTGTCCGGCATCGCCATGTCGGTCAACCTGTCCGCGCTGCAATTGCTGCGCGACGAACTGACCCAGCGCCTGTGCGAAATCCTGGCCGAGGTACAGATCGATCCGCAGCATCTGGAACTGGAATTGACCGAAAGCGTGCTGATGGCCAATCCCGAGCGCGCGATCCATACGCTCGACCGGCTGCACGCGGTCGGTGTGGCGATCGCGATCGACGATTTCGGCACCGGCTATTCGTCGCTGAGCTACTTGAAACGCCTGCCGATCGACCGCCTCAAGATCGACCGCAGTTTCGTCGGCGACATCACCACCGATCCCGACGACGAAGCGATCACCAAGACCATCATCACGATGGCGCACTCACTGGGACTGGACGTGGTCGCCGAAGGCGTGGAGACACTCGAGCAGCTCGAATATCTGCACGAGCAAGGCTGCGACGAAATCCAGGGTCATTGGCTCTCGATACCGCTGGACGCGGCCTCGTGCTTCACCTTCATCCGCGAATTCGAACGCAGCCGGCCGCCGGCACGGTCGCGGCTGACGGTGCGTTGACCCTGCGCCCGCGCCCGCCTATAGTCGCGCCATGTCCCATGCCAATCCGGCCCTGAACGAACTGCACGAGGTCAGCGGGCGCATCGACCGCCTGCTTGACCTGTGCCGGCGCCTGGCCGAAGAAAACCGCAGCCTGCGCCAGAGCCAGGAGCAACTCGCCACGGAACGCTCGAACCTGCTGGCAAAGAACGAACAGGCGCGCACGCGCGTCGAGGCGATGATCGCGCGCCTGCGTTCGCTGGAGAACGGTGCGTGAGCGGCGAGGGACCGATTGCGGTCAGCATACTGGACCGGGAATTCCTGATCGGTTGCACGCCGGAAGAACGTCCCGGCCTGATTGCGGCGGCGGGCTATCTCGACGGCAAGATGCGCGATATCCGCGAGCAGGCGCGTTCTGCCGGCGTGGATCGCATCGCCGTGATGGCAGCGTTGAACATTGCGCACGAACTGATTCAGCTGCGCCAGCACCGCGACACCAACGACGGTACCTTGGCACAACATCTGCAGATGCTGCGCGCCAAGCTTGATGGCGTGCTAGCAACGTCGGTAAAATGACGTCGCGTCCCCTGCGGTGTGCGACAGCGCATCCAACCATATTGCCTTGTTCCTATATACGACCCCGGGGTGGCAGTGTTCGAGTCCGTGTGCATGTCCGCCATGAGCGGAAAGCCTGACGACCGGCGAGCCATCCCACCTGATCCTCGGGATCAAGGTCGTTCGGTGCGTAACGGCATCGCGGAGGACGCGCTTTTCTTGCCACGCGTGCGTTGCGCGTGAATCGCGATCCAGGTCGTATTCAATTGCGCCGGCGCCGGCGCGCCCTGTGCACGCAATTGCCGGCACGCGAACGCGCATCTGCCGCCGCTGCGCTTGTACGCTCGCTGGAAGGGCTTCCGGAATTTCTCGTCGACAACCACATTGCCGGCTATTGGGCCGTGCGCGGCGAGATGCCGCTGCATGCCGTGTACGCAAGCCTGCGCGCGCGTGGGCAAGGCTATTTTCTGCCAGTACTCGGCAACGAACGCACGCTGCGCTTCGCGCAATGGCAAGCCGGGGCGGCATTGCACAACAATCGCTACGGAATCCCCGAGCCCGATGTCCCCGTGACGGTGCAGGTGCAGCCAGACACGCTCGACCTCGTGCTCGTACCGCTGCTCGGCTTCGACCGTCGGGGCAGTCGGCTCGGCAGCGGCGGCGGTTGGTACGACCGCAGTTTCGCTTTCATGCGCGACATCACACGCCCTGCGCGGCCGATACTCGTCGGCATCGGTTACCATTTCCAGGAAATAGCCGAACTCGCGCCGGAACCATGGGACGTCCGGCTGGATTTTGTCGCTACAGACCGCGAACTCATCGATTGCACGAAATCGCCCGCATGAGTCATTGGCTGATGAAATCCGAGCCGGACGAGTTTTCGATCGAGGATCTTGCGCGCCGCAAAATCGAGCCGTGGAGCGGCGTGCGCAATTATCAGGCGCGCAACCACATGCGCGGAATGCGCATCGGCGATGGGGTCCTGTTCTACCACTCCAGTTGCGCCGAGCCCGGAGTGGCCGGCATTGCCGCGGTTGCAAGCGTGGCCTATCCGGATCCGACCCAATTCGATTCATGCAGCGATTACTTCGACCCTAAATCCCCTCGCCAAGCGCCACGCTGGTCGCTGGTCGAGGTGAAATTCAAACGCAAGCTCAAACGCGTCATCGCACTATCCGAGCTCAAGAACCGCGAGGAATTGCAGGGACTCGCGCTGATCCGGCCCGGCAACCGTCTGTCGGTGTTGCCAGTGACGCTGGCGCAATGGAATTTCATCCTCGGGTTGGAACGATGACCGCAGATCGCGAAGCACAAAAACGCCTGGCCGCCGAACGCGCACTGACCTATGTCGAAGCAGGCAGCGTATTGGGCGTCGGCACGGGATCGACGGTGGCGTATTTCATCGATGCGCTCGGCGCACGTCGCGGGCTGATCGAGGCGGCGGTGTCGAGTTCGGAACAAAGCACGGCGCGCCTGCAACGACACGGCATTCGTGTGCGGGATCTGAACAGCGTCGGCAGGCTATCCCTGTACGTCGACGGCGCCGATGAATGCGATACCCACAAACGTCTCATCAAGGGTGGCGGCGGCGCACTCACACGCGAGAAAATCATCGCCGCGGCATCGAAAACCTTCGTGTGCATGATCGATGCGGCCAAGCGTGTCGACGCGCTCGGCAAGTTCCCGCTGCCGATCGAGGTCATTCCGATGGCGCGTGGCCATGTCGCCCGCGAAATCGCACGGCGCGGCGGTAATCCGGTCTGGCGCGACGGCTTCGTTACCGACAACGGCAATATCATCCTCGATGTGCACGGCTGGCGCATCGACGACCCGGTCGCTCTGGAAGCCGATCTCGACCAGATCACGGGCGTCGTCTGCGTCGGCCTGTTCGCCAAGCGCCCGGCCGACATCGTCCTGATCGGCGATTCGGTGATGGAATAACGTTACGCCTGCTTCTCCATCTGCCGAATCATCCCCGATAGCCCGCCGTGCAGGGCGAACACCTGGAAACCGAGCTTGCTCAGGATGAAGGCCGCCGCCGCGCTGCGCTCGCCGGTGTTGCAATAGACGATGTATTTCTTGGATTTGTCGAAATCGGTCATGCTCTCGCGCAGGGTATACAGCGGGGTGTTAATCGCTCCCTTGATCGCGCGCTCGGCGTGTTCGTCCGGCATGCGCACATCGAGCACCACTGCGCCCTGGCGCGCCATGATCGAGGCCATGCCGGGCGTCAGCCATTCGACGACGGGCGGCTTGAGCACCTCATCGAAAGATTTTTTCGCGAGCCGCATGAGCTTGCCGTCCTTGATCATCGTCACCGTCGCGTTGCGCACGGTGTTCGCGAGCAGCGCGTCTTCCCCGAACGTGTCGCCCCGAACCAGATAGGCGACGATCGCGCTGCCGGTCTCCAGACTCTTCGAAACTGAAGCGGCGCCGTCCTTGATCGCATAGTAATAATCGGCCTCCTCGCCCTCGCGGATGATCACATCACCGGCCTTGACCGCGATTTCCTCGAAGCGCTTGAACATGCGTTCGATGTTCCCGGTCGGCAACTTGTGCAGGGCGCGCGATTGCAAAAGGCGGAACACCCAGCGGTTGGCGTCCGGGCTCGGATCGACGTGGCGGAAATTCTCGTTGCGCGCAAGCTGATCCCAGGTTTGCACCTTTTCCATGTAGCGCCGGTCGAGTTTGACCAGTGTGGCGCTGCGTGAGGTCACCGTCGCGGTGAATCGGCGTGGTTGCAGGTCGCCCAGCGCGTAACGGCCCTGCAACGTACTGGCATCGATATCCTTTTGCTTGCCATCGGGATAGTCGCCGCGCACTCGGCCGGCACGCACGAATATCGTTTGCTCATCGGTGTCCCCGGCCTTGAACAGAACCGCACCCTTGGCGACATCGACGCTCTCGGCTTCGCGCGCGAGTTGTTCGAGGTTTTCCGGCAGCAGTTTGTCGAGCGGATAGAACTTGGCAAGCTCGGCGGCTTCGATGCTCATGGCGCGTTCCACGGGGATCGGCTGGCAGTGTATCCCGCCGGCCGCCCAAACAAAAACCCCCAGCGGAGGGCTGGGGGTTTGGGAAGAGGCCCCTGGCAGTGACCTACTCTCGCATGGCTTAAGCCACACTACCATCGGCGCGGACGCGTTTCACTTCCGAGTTCGGGA
>JAJXWU010000212.1 GCA_021781425.1 Pseudomonadota bacterium | reverse complement strand
TGGCGCGTCACCGAACGCAGCCGCGATTCGCGTGCGCGCTACCTGGAACGGATCGGTGCGGCGCGCGGCCAGGGTCCGCAACGCGGGCATTTGTCGTGCAGCAACCTGGCGCACGGATTCGCGGCCTGCAATGCCGCGGACAAGACCGCGCTGCGCGGCACGGCGACGCCGAACCTCGCCATCGTCACCGCCTACAACGACATGCTCTCCGCGCACCAGCCGTACGAACCGTATCCGGCGCTGATCCGCGCCGCGGCGCGCGCGGCCGGCGCCACCGCGCAGGTGGCCGGGGGCGTGCCGGCGATGTGCGACGGCGTGACCCAGGGGCGCGCCGGCATGGAGTTGTCGCTGTTCTCGCGCGACGTCATCGCGCTGGCGGCGGCAGTCGCGCTGTCGCACGACATGTACGACGCGGTATTGATGCTCGGCATCTGCGACAAGATCGTGCCGGGTCTGCTGATCGCCGCGCTCACGTTCGGCCATCTGCCGGCGGTATTCATTCCGGCCGGACCGATGCCGAGCGGTCTTGCCAATGAGGAAAAATCCGCAATCAGACAATTGTACGCAGAGGGCAAGGCCAGCCGCGAGCAACTGCTCGACGCCGAGGCGCGCGCCTACCCTGCGCCGGGCACCTGCACGTTCTACGGCACCGCGAACTCGAACCAGATGCTGATGGAGATCATGGGCCTGCACCTGCCTGGCGCGAGTTTCGTCCATCCGAACACACCGTTGCGCGAGGCGTTCACCGTCGAGGCAGTGCGGCGTGCGGCAAAAATCACCGCCTTGGGCGAGAACTACCTGCCGGTCGGGCACGTCATCGATGAGCGTGCGATCGTCAACGGCGTGGTCGGCCTGCACGCGACCGGTGGCTCGACCAACCATCTGCTGCATCTGGTGGCGATCGCGCATGCCGCGGGCATAGACCTGCGCTGGGACGATTTCGATACGCTCTCGCATGTAGTGCCGCTGCTGGCGCGGGTGTATCCGAACGGCAGCGCCGACGTGAATGCGTTCCATGCCGCCGGCGGCATGGGTTTCCTGATCGCGCAACTGCTGGATGCGGGCCTGTTGCATGCCGATATCCGCACCGTCAACGGCACCGGGCTGGACGCCTACCGCATCGAACCGCGCCTGCATGACGATGGAACAGTCGAGCGCGTGCCGGTTGCGGCTGCGAGCCGCGATGCGTCGGTGCTGCGCGGCGTGCGCGAACCGTTCCGCGCCGACGGCGGCCTGCGCGTGCTCGACGGCAATCTGGGACGCGCGGTGATCAAGGTCTCGGCGGTGCCGGAGGATCGCTGGATCGTCGAGGCGCCGGCACTGGTATTCGACGACCAGGACCAGGTGCGTGCGGCATTCGAGCGCGGAGAACTGGAGCGCGATTTCGTCGCGGTGGTGCGCTTCCAGGGTCCGCGTGCTAACGGCATGCCCGAATTGCACAAGCTCACGCCGCTGCTGGGCGTGTTGCAGAACCGCGGCCATCGTGTGGCGCTCGTCACCGACGGACGCATGTCCGGCGCGTCCGGGCGCGTGCCGTCGGCGATCCACGTCACGCCGGAAGCGGCGGTAGGCGGCAACATCGGCAAAATCCGTGACGGTGACGTCGTTCGCGTCGACGCCGCCGCCGGCGTGCTGGAGTTGAAGGTCGACGCCGCTGCGCTCGCGGCACGCGCACCAGCGCAGACGGATCCCGGTGTCCACAACCACGGCTTCGGACGCGAACTGTTCGCGCGCTTCCGTGCCGTGGCGAGTCCCGCCGATGCCGGGGCAAGCTTCTTCGGAGACGCCGCATGAGCGCATCGATGCCGCAAAAGCAGGAGCGTCTGGAAAGAATCTTGCGCATGGCGCCGGTCGTCGCCGTCGTGACCATCGACGATGCCGGTGTGGCGGTTGCGCTGGCGCAAGCCTTGCTCGACGGCGGCATCGGCGCGATTGAAATCACCTTGCGTACGCCAGCGGCGCTGGATGCGATCCGCGCGATCGCGCAGGCAAATCCGCTGGCAGCCGTCGGTGCGGGCACGGTGTTGTCGGCCGCGGATCTTGACGCCGCCGCGGTGGCGGGCGCGCAATTCGCCGTATCGCCCGGCGCGTCGCCCGCTCTGTTCGATGCGGCCGATGCGTCCGCGCTGCCGTTGTTGCCGGGTGCGGCCACGGCGGGCGAAGCGATGACGCTGGCCGAGCGCGGTTATCGCCTGCAAAAATTCTTTCCTGCGGAGCCCGCGGGTGGCGTGGAATACCTGCGCGCGCTGGCCGGGCCGCTGCCGCACATCCGTTTCTGCCCGACCGGCGGCATTCGTGTGGACAACGCCGCAGCCTATCTGCGACTGCCGAACGTCCTCTGCGTGGGCGGTTCGTGGCTGACGCCGTCGGCGCTGGTGCGTGCGCAAGACTGGCCGGCGATTACGGTGCTGGCGCGCGCAGCGGCAGCGCTGCGCAATTAAAGCCGATTTTGAAATCAAAAACCGTTCGTGTTGAGCGTAGCGAAGTGCCGCTTCGCGAAGTCGGAACACGGTGATGTAAATTTGTGATCTTTCTAGTTCCCGGATGGCGGCACGCGCACCCGCGCCGTCGAATCGCGAATCACCAGTTGCGGGCTGAAGCCCTTGTTGCCGTGCGGTGCGTCATCGCTGTGCTCGAGCGTGGCGAGCAGCAGTAGGGTGGCATGGCGCGCGATTTCTTCGGTCGCCTGCTTGGCCGTGGTCAGCGCCGGCCAGGATTGCTTGGAGAACGGACTGTCCTCGAAGCCGGCGATGGACAGATCCCAGGGCACATCCATGCCGGCCGCCTTGGCTGCGGCGAGCACGCCGGCCGCAATCTCGTCATTGGAGCCGAAAATCGCGGTCGGTCGATCCTTCAGCGCGAAGAGTTTGCGCGCGCCGCGAAAGCCGTCGTCGAAGGAATAATCGCCCGGCACGATCAGTTTCTTGTCCGGCGCGATCGCATAGTCCTTGAGTGCGGCTTCGTAGCCCTTGAAGCGTTCCGGGCTGGAACGATGCGATTCGCCGCCCCACAGGAAACCGATGCGGGTATGGCCGAGCTGGATCAGATGTTCGGTGATGTCGTAGGCCGCGTCGCGGTCGTCGACGAACACGCACGGATGGCCGTCGCGCGGATCCTCGGCCGCGGAAATGATGCGCACGAACGCGATGTCGTCCGCGGCCAGGTGCTCGATCAGCTCGCGGCGCTCGGACATCGGCGGTGCGAGCACGAGTCCGGCCAGACGCGCGTTGCGCACCAGCGCGGAAAGCTCTTCGGCCAGGCGCGGCGAAGTGGAATTGCACGGATGGATCTGCAGGCCGTAGCCGGTTTCGCGGCACACCGACAGCACGCCGCTCTGCAGGCTGATCACGTAGTACGGATTCGGGTTGTCGTAGACCAGGCCCAGCGCATACGACTTGGCGCTGCGCAGGCTGCGCGCGGATAGATCCGGCTGGTAATTCAATTCCGCGACCGCGCGCAACACCTTCGCGCGCGTGCGCTCGAGCACGCCCGGCTCGTTGTTGGTCACGCGCGAGACCGTTTTCAGCGATACGCGCGCGCGCCGGGCGACGTCCTTAATGGTGGGTTTGCGCATTCTCTCGTCAGCGAATCCGCGCGCGGTAGCCGTGTCGCGCATAGTAAAGGATATACAGATAGCATGGCAGCATGATCGCGCAGAACACGAACTGGAAATTTTCCGGCGTTTTCAGGTGCGCGAATAGCTGCGGAATGACGGCGCCGCCGGCAATGCCCATGATCAGAAACGCCGAGCCCAGCTCGGTGTAGCGTCCGAGGCCGCGGATCGCAAGCGGAAAGATCGCCGGCCACATCATCGCGTTGGCGAAGCCGAGCGCGGCGACGAAGCCGACCGAAACGTAGTCGTGCGTGACGTAGGCGGCCGCGCTGAACACGAGCGCGAGTACGGCCGAGAACGCGAGATAGGTCTGTTGCGAAACGAAGCGCGGTATCAGGATCAGTCCGGCGACGTAGCCGATCAGCATCGCCGCCAGCGTGAACGCGGTGAAGAACTTGGTTTCATCCAACGGCAGGTGGAAGCCCTGCCCGTAGGTTCCGATCGCGTCGCCAGCCATCACTTCGACGCCGACGTAGACGAATAGGCACAGCACGCCTAGCCACAGGTGCGGGTACGCGAAGACGGAACCGCGATCCGCGTTGCCGCCGCCGGCATCCGCGTTGGCCGTGCGCGCGTCGATTTCGGGCAGCACCGAACGCAAGATCCACACCCCCAGCAACGCCAGCAGTCCGGCCATGAGCATGTAGGGCGTGTGCACTTTCGCCGCGAATTCGTCGAGCAGCGCCTGCTTGTCGGCACCGCTCGCGGCGGCCACCTTGTCGGCGAAACCGCCGATGTCGCGCAGCACGAACAGGCCGAGCAGAATCGGCGCCACGATGCCGGCGAACTTGTTGCAGATGCCCATGAACGCGATGCGTTGCGCCGCGCTTCCGATCGGGCCGAGGATGCTGATGTAGGGATTGGCGGCGGTTTGCAGCAGTGCGAGCCCGGCGCCGATCACGAACAGGCCGGTGAGCGCGCCGGGATAGATGCGCAGGGTCGCAAACTGGCCGAACAGGGCCGCGCCGACCGCCATCACGAACAGACCCAGCGCCATGCCGCGCTTCATGCCGGTGCGCGCGAGGATCCACGAGGCAGGCAGGGCGAGGAAGAAATACGACAGGTAGAACGCCATCGGCACCAGAAACGCGTTGACGTCGTTCAGATCGAAGGCGAGCTTGACGTAGGTGATCAGCGGGCCGTTGAGCCAGGTCACGAAACCGAAGATGAAAAATAGGATGCCGATCGTGATGGTTGCGGCGAAGTAGCGCGGCGGCGCGGCGGCGGCGGAATCGATTGCGTTCATGGGTAATCCCCGAATGGCCGGAAATGCGACAGCGCGGCGATTGTTGCACAACGTTGTCATCCGTTGGCGAATATTTCGCGGTTTTTGGCGCACGACACTACGCAAATTCGACGCCCTGTGCAGCTGCCGACCGATGCCGCGTTGCATCATTCCTGCTCGTGCCGAAGCGTTGAAAATAGCTTCATTGCAACGGATTATGCGTCTGCGCGTCGATCAGAAACGTGATGCAATGCATCACAATCCGCGCGGGTGAAAGAATTTGTTGACAACGTTGTCATAGATTTGCAGACTCGCGCCGCATCGACGGATAAGTGAAGGCCATGCAACGGTGGGAGAGGGCATGACGCCAGCGGCACAAGCGGAAGCGAAACGGTTCGCGCGCATGCATGGCGGCGCGGTGCTGGCTGCCGATGTCGGCGGCACCTATGCGCGGGTTGGCGTCGTGCGCTACGGCGCAGGTGCGCCTGCGGTTTCCGGCTATCGCAAATACCGCTGCGCCGACTATCCGACACTCACCGCCATCTTCGAGGATTTTCTCGGCGGGCAGGAGCGTACCGAGGTCACGCGCGGCGCCATTGCCTGCGCCGGCTATGTGCTGGACGATGCGGTGATCAACGCGAACCTGCCGTGGCCGGTTTCGCTCAGGCAGATCCGCGCCGATCTCGGGCTGGTGGATCTGCGCGTCGTCAACGATTTCACCGCGATCGCGTTCGCGACGGCCCACGTGACGGAGCGAGACGTCACGCCGGTGGCGGTCGCGGCCGAGCCGATCGCCGGACCCGTTCTGGTCGTGGGACCGGGCACGGGACTTGGCGCAGCCGTGCGCATTCCCGGCACGCGATCGTCGGTGATTCTTTCCACCGAAGCCGGACAGGCGGCGCTGACCGCGTCCACCGCAACCGAAATCGATGTGCTGAGCATGTTGCTTGCCGAACGTACTCACGTGCCGACGGAACACATCCTGTCCGGCCCTGGCCTGGTCAACCTGTACGCGGCACTCGGCCGACTACACGGCACGCAGGTCGCGGAGCGCTCACCGCGGGAAATCGCCGACGCGGCGTTGACCGGAGCGGATGCGCTGGCAGGTGAAACCCTGCAGACGTTCTGTGGGTGGCTCGGCAGCGTCGTCGGCAATCTCGTCATGCTCTACGGCGCGCAGGGCGGCGTTTACCTGGCCGGCGGCATCCTGCCGCAGATCCGCGACTTTCTGTTGCGCAGCGACTTTGTCGCGCGTTTTCGCGACAAGGGCGCAATGCGGCCGATGCTCGAGCGCGTGCCGGTGAATCTGATCGAGCACGGCCAGCTCGGCGTGCTCGGCGCCGCCGGCTGGTTCCTCGAAAACCAGGCACCGCCCGGTTGAACGAAACGAAACAGCGACTACCCGCAATACGAAAGCGAACCCAGCACGAAATCGAATCGACTCACTCACGTCCCGGAGGAGACCATCATGAAATACCGCAAGAACATCCTGACGGCGAGCATTCTCGCCAGCCTGTTCCTCGTTGCCGCGGCGCACGCGCAGGAGGCCGCTGAAGCGGCGTCCGGAGCAAACGGCGCGGGCACTTCGCCACCCGCTGCGCAGACACGGCTGGCGCAAAACGACACGCGTGGCGGCAAGGACAATTCCAACGCCCAAGAACTGGGTACCGTCGAGGTCACCGGCATTCGCGAAAGCCTGAAAAAATCGTTGGAGAAGAAGCGCGATGCCGATGCGATCATCGACGCGATCACCGCCGAGGACATCGGCAAGTTCCCGGCGACGAACGTCGCCGAAGCCTTATCGCAGATTCCCGGCGTGACCATCGACCGTGCCCTCGGCGCGACCCAGCGCGTGAGCATCGATGGCACCGATCCCAGCCTGAATCTGAGTTTCCTCGACGGCCACCCGGTGGCGCAGGCGATCTGGCAGTACGGGGATTCGCCGAATCGCGGCTTCAATTTTTCGCTGCTGGCGCCGGAAGTGCTCGGCTCTCTGGAAATATACAAGACTCCCGAAGCGCGCCTGCCCGAAGGCAGCCTGGGCGGCACGATCCTGATGCACACGATCCAGCCGCTGGATGTGGCCAGCGGCTTGGTCAGTGGCTCGGTCGGCTACAACTACAACGACATGGTTTCCGACGGAAAACCCGATGCCTCGGTGTTCTACAACTGGAAGAGCGATGACCATACCTTCGGCATCGACGTATCCGCGCAGCACTACGAGCAGTTGACCGACCGCCAGGGCGAGGAAATTTTCGGCTATCACCCGGTCTCGGACTACGCGGCCAGCAATCCGGCGATCGCCGCGCAAGTGGCTTCCGGCGCGATCAAGGCCACCGACATGGTGCCTGACGAGATCAACGCGGCGAATTTCCAGCAGACCGAGAAGCGCGACAGCGTGCTGGCCAACATCCAGTGGAAGCCGACTGACCGCATCGATACCACGCTCAGCCTGCTCTACATGCGCGACAACCTCGACAACTACAACCAGTCGATGTACCCGTTCTGGCACTGGACCGCCGGCACGCTTGCCGGAGTAACCGGTTTCACCGAGGGATCGGGCGGTGTCATCAGCGGCGGGCACAGTTGCGACACTTCCACCACCGCATCCTGCCCCGGACTGGGCGCGGTGATCTTCGACAACAATGCACGCACGGCCGTGATCAAGACCCGCGGCGCCGACTGGAAGGCATCCTATCGCGGTGATGGCTGGAAACTCAGCGGTCAGACCGGTGTGAGCACATCGCACGACGATCTGACCCAGGCGTTCATCGAGCCGGTGTATTTCGGCGGCTATACCTGGGACATCAACCATGGTTTCAATTTCGACAATCCGGCCGCCGCGCAAAATCCTGCAAACTGGTCCGGCTATTACTTCAACGGCAACTACGCCGACATTCCGTACGCGGCGCGCGACAATTACACGCAGTTCGATTTCAGCAAGGATCTGGGCGGATTCTTCAACGAACTGCTGCTTGGCGTGCGTTTCACCAAGCACACGGAGAGCCAGAACAGTTACGATGTGTGGAGCGGTGGTGTGCAGGCCGGCAGCATCGCCAACGTGGGCGCGGGCGGCCTGACCGATCTTTCCGGCCTGGGCAGCCTCGGCTTCTGGCCGGGTGCCGTCAATCACGTGCAGCCGACCAATGGCCAGACCGTGATCAACTGGGTGCTGGGCAGCCCACATCTGTTTGATCCGCAATACCTGTATCTGCCGTATCTGTTCCAGAACGAGTTCCAGGTTTCCCAGCATGGCGATGCGGCCTATGCGCAGATGAATTTCGGCAACGACAGTGTGCGCGGCAATTTCGGCCTGCGTTTCGTGCACACCTCGATCGACGAATCCGCCTATACGATCAACAACGTCAACATTGCCGACAGCACGTGGGGAACGACGACGAACACCCACAACAACGTGCTGCCCTCGTTCAACATCGCCTACGACCTGGCGCCCGACGTGGTGCTGCGCGGCGCGGCCTCGCAGGTGATCGCCTGGGCGCCGTTCAACCAGGAGACGCCGTACGTCTTCACCAATGATTCGGTGCTTACCGGTGGCGGCGGCAATCCGAACCTCGACCCGTACAAGTCGAACAACTTCGACGCCTCGCTGGAATGGTACTTTGCTCCGGAATCGGTACTGGCGGCTTCGGTGTTCTACAAAGACATCCGGAATTACATCGTGCAGGGCGTCGGCATCGAGCGTCTGTACAACTCGCTGATCGTGCTCAATCCGGCGGTTTATGCCGGCCTGACCGGCGGCAACTGCGACAGCAAGGGCTTCTGCGACTACAGCATCACCCGGCCCGAAAATGGCGGCAAGGCAAAAGCGAAGGGATTCACCATCAACTACCAGCAACCGATCGGCGACACCGGCTTCGGCATTCGCGCGAACTACACTTATTCGGATGCCAACACCGCCAGCGGCGGCGCGCTGCCATACAATTCGAAGAACAGCTACAACGTTTCGCCCTACTACGACAAGGGTGCCTGGTCGTCCAGTCTGACCTACGGCTATCGCAGCAGCTATCTCGCCGGCGGTTACGTTGCCGGCGCGCCGGCAGAAACGGTGGACGGCTACAAGGAACTGGACGCGAACATCGCCTGGCGCTTCACCGATCATCTGTCGGTGAGTCTGGACGGACTGAATCTGCTCGATTCAACCTATCTGGGTTATCTGGGCAGCAAGAATGAGCCGATCGCCCGCTATAAGTTCGGTCGCGAGTACATGGCCACCCTGCACTTCAAGTTCTGACGTTTCATTTGCGGCTCTCCAACCGGTTGCGGGTCGGGAATTCTCTCGACCCGCTTTTTTTTGGCATCATGAAAAAACCATGCGCGCGCTGATTTGCCTCCTGACGATCGTGTGCCTGTCCGCCTGCCAGCCGATGCGGCCGGCGCGGCTCTCGCCCATGCCGTCATTGATTCCGCAGCCGGTGAGCGTGGAGCGCGCGCCGGGCAGTTTCACCTTGCACGAAGGCGCGGTGTTGAACGTGCGTGCGCGCAACGCCGAGGCGCTGCGCACCGCCCGCCAGTTCGCCGCTCGGCTTGCGCGCGCGCGGGGGCTGCATCTGGACGTGCGACCGCTCGCGGATGCGGATGCGGACGGCGGCATCGTATTCATTCTTGATGCAACCCACCTCATTCCCGGCGATCGGCTCGATGAAGGTTACGAGCTGTCGGTGTCGCCGCGGCGCATCAGGCTAGTCGCGCGCACTCCGCACGGTCTGTTCAACGGCAGCGTCACCCTGTGGCAACTGTTGACCGCGCGAATGCAATCACGGCATGCACTGGACGTGCCGTGCCTGTACATCGTCGATTATCCGCGCTTCGCCTGGCGCGGCCTGATGCTCGATTCCGCGCGGCACTTCCAGTCGCCCGAGTTTGTGGAGAAGCTGATCGACGAGATGTCGTTGCACAAGCTCGACGTGCTGCACTGGCACCTGACCGACGATCAGGGCTGGCGTATACAAATCAAGAAATACCCGGAACTGACCGCGATCGGCGCCTGGCGCACGCCGGCAGCCTTGCATGGCGGAGCGCCGCGCTACGGCGGTTTCTACACTCAGGACGAGATCCGCGACATCGTGCGTTACGCCGCCGCGCGCTACATCACCATCGTGCCCGAGATCGAAATGCCCGGTCACGCCCAGGCGGCGATCGCCGCGTATCCGCAACTCGGTGTCAGTGGCAAGCGGCCGCCGGTTTCGCCGGACTGGGGTGTGCACACGTACCTGTACAACGTCGAGGATTCCACATTCGATTTCCTGGAAAACGTGCTCACCGAGGTGATGGCGCTTTTCCCCGGACCCTACATCCATGTCGGCGGCGACGAAGCGGCCAAGGACCAGTGGCAGGCGTCGGCGCAGGTGCAGCGGCGAATGCGCGAGCTCGGCATTTCCAGTACAGCCGCACTGCAAGGCTATTTCACCGCGCGCATCGGCAAGTTCCTTGCCGCGCACGGACGCCGCCTGATCGGTTGGGACGAGATCTTGGACGGTGGCGTGCCGGCAAGTGCGACCGTGATGTCCTGGCGTGGTGAAGCCGGCGGCGTGGCCGCTGCGCGCCAGGGCCATGACGTGGTGATGGCGCCGTCGCCGCTGATGTACTTCGATCACGTGCAGAGCGCATTGCACGAGGAGCCGCCCGGACGTCCGGAGGTGGTGTCGTTGGCCGACGTTTATGCCTACGACCCGGTGCCGCATGGTCTCGACGCCGCGCAGGCACAGCACGTGCTTGGCGCGCAGGCGAACCTGTGGACGGAATACATGGACACGCCGCAGCGCATCGAGCACGCGGCGTTTCCACGCGCGGCCGCGCTGGCCGAGGCGCTGTGGTCGCCGCGGTCGCGCCGCGACTGGCATGATTTCCTCGCGCGCCTGCCGCAACAATTCGCGCGCTACCGCGCGCTCGGCATTGCCTTCGCCGACAGCGCGTTCGCGCCGGACATCCGCGCCGTGGCTGGAAAACGATCGGGGACGGCGGAGGTGACGATATCGAATCAGGCGCGGTTCGGCAAAATCCGCTACACGCTCGACGGTAGCGCGCCGGAGCTGGCGTCGTCGCGGTACGCAGCGCCACTGACCGTGAACCTGCCGGCAACTTTGCGCGTGGGCGTGTTCGATGGCCGTGGCCGCGAACTGGCCGCTACGCGCACGCTTGCGCTGAGCGGCTTGTCGCTATTGCGCATGAACAGCGACGAGTTGAAATCGTGCAATCCCGGCGGCGGTTTGCCGCTGCGTCTGTCGGGGCCGGGGAAAAATGGCGGCGAGGACGTCTACCGCGTGGACATCTTCGATCCGTGCTGGATCTATCCGCATGTGGATCTGGAGAAGGTGCACGCGATTGACGTCGTTGCCGGCGAGCGCACGTACAACTTCCAGTTGTGGCATGACGCGGACAAGGTCGTGCTGCGCAAGCCCTTGTCACCCGGCGGCGAATTGCGCGTGTATCTGGATGCCTGCAGTGGCGACGCACTCGCTTGGATCCCGCTCGCCGGGGCGGCAAACGCCGACGCTACGGCGCGATTGCACGCTGTTTTGCCGGCACGCACCGGCACACACGATTTGTGTTTCACCTTCGACCGCGCTACGCCGAGTCCGCTGTGGATGATCGACAGCGTGCAGTTGTTGCCGCGCTGAGGCGTCAGCCGAACTGCTCGGCAGGAATCGCCATCAGCGAATCCGGATTCGCGCGCATGGCCGCAGCATGCGCGAGAGTGCGCGGCAGGATGCGCGCAAAGTAGAAACGCGCAGTGCCGAGCTTGGCCTGCTTGAATTCCTGCGCTTGCGCGGAGTTTTCCGCCGCGGCAACGCTGCGTGCCCAGAAATACGCCAGCGCGATGTAACCGGAATAGAACAGGTAATCGACCGCACAGACGCCGATTTCGTCGGGATTGGCCGCGGCACGCTTGCCGATCTCCTGGGTGAGGTCTGCCCATTGCTTGGCGATGGTCGCGAGCGGCGCGACGAATTCCTGCACCGCGGCGTTGCCGATATTGGCCTGGCAGAACGCACCGATCTCCTCGAGGAAGTGCTTCAGGCCGACGCCTTGGGTCTGCATGATCTTGCGACCGAGCAAATCCAGCGCCTGGATCTGAGTGGTGCCTTCGTAGATCGAGGTGATGCGCGCGTCGCGCGCGAACTGTTCCATGCCGGTCTCGTGGATATAGCCGTGTCCACCGAAAATCTGCACGGCGTGATAGGTGCATTCGTTCGCGGCTTCGGTGAGCAGCGCCTTGACGATGGGAATGATGAAGGACAGCAACTCGTCCGCGCGTTTGCGCTCGGCCGCGTCCGCAACGCGTTCCACCAGATCGACCAGACTCGCGGCGTAGTAGGCCAACGCGCGGCCACCCTCGGCGAAGGATTTCTGCGTAAGCAGCATGCGCCGGATATCCGGGTGCACAATCAATGGATCGGCCGGCCTGTCGGGGAATTTCGCGCCGCTCAGTGCGCGGCCCTGCAGGCGTTCGCGCGCATAGGCGAGCGAACCCTGGAAAGCGCGTTCGATCAGGCCAAGGCCCTGGATGCCGACCGCCAGACGCGCGGTGTTCATCATGGTGAACATCGCGTTCAAGCCCTTGTTCGGTGCGCCGATCAGGTAACCTTCCGCGCCGTCGAAGTTCATCACGCAGGTGACCGAGGCGTGGATGCCCATCTTGTGTTCGATTGCGCCGCAGTTCACCGCGTTGCGCCCGCCCACTTTTCCATTTTTGTCCACTTTATGCTTCGGCACGATGAACAGCGAGATGCCCTTCACGCCCGCGGGTGCGTCGGGCAGGCGCGCGAGCACGAGGTGCACGATGTTCTGCGTCAGGTCGTGTTCGCCGGCGGTGATGAAAATCTTGGTGCCGCTGAGGCGATACGTGCCATCGGGTTCCGGCTCGGCGCGGGTCTTGAGCAGACCCAGGTCCGATCCGCAATGCGGCTCGGTCAGGCACATGGTGCCGGTCCAGCGGCCTTCGACGATGGGTTTGAGAAACGCCGCGCGCTGCCATTCTTCGCCGTGCAGGCGCAGCGCTTCGGTGGCGCCGTGCGAGAGCAGCGGAAAATTGCCCCATGACAGGTTCGCAGAGTCGAGCATTTCCTTGAGCGGAGCGCCGATGGATTCGGGCAGATGCTGGCCGCCGTAGGCCTCGGGCGCGGTCAGGCCGCTCCAACCGCCGTCGACGTATTTCGCATAGGCATCCTTGAATCCGGGCGGAGTCGTCACTGCGCCGGTGGCCTTGTCCAGCGTGCAGCCTTGTTCGTCGCCCGGCGCATTCAGCGGCGCCAGCACGGTCTCGGCAAACTTCGCCGCTTCGTCGAGAATCGCGTCGACCACGTCTCGTGTGGCGTTCGCGCCGCCGTCGATGCGCGCATATTGTGCGTCGAGCTTCAGCAGGTCGAACATGACGAAGCGCATGTCCGCAAGCGGGGCTTTATAGACAGTCATCGCTTTGTCCTCAGCGGTAGGAGTTGGTCACGCCCGGCACGGGTGACAGCCGGCTGCGGTACGCGAACTGGTAGCTTTTCCCGGCCGCGGGAATCTCGATCGTGCCCTTCAGTTCGTAGGCCGCGCCATCCGGGCGCGACACGCCGGTCTTGAACGCCTTCGCCGCGTCTGCACCCGGCGTCAGGGTTGTCTCGAGGATATCCGCATTTTCACCGGGGATATCCATGTCAGCGTTCGTGTCGATCGTGCCCGCCGCCTCGCCGCCGACGCGCAGATCCGCCCTGAACGCGCCGTAGCGCACGCTCTGGTCGCTGAAATTCTCCAGCCGCACTTGCAGCTTCCAGCGCCCGTCCGGCAGCACGTCGAGCTGCTGGATGCTGGCGCTGGGCGGATTGATCGGATGTTTCACCGGCCCGCAGGCGGCGAGCAGAGCGAGCGTCGATGCGAGCAGGATCGTGCGCAGGAAATACCGCATGGGCCTTCACCGATGGTGGCGAAAGCCTACCTTAGCCAAAAGCCGTGCGGGGTGGAAGCGCCCGTGCGCCGTCTGTTCACGCGGCGTTCGTGGCGGAGCGGCTGATTTGCGTGTACTGCGCCGGCTTGCGGTCGAGGAAGCCCAGACCATGGCAGTGGCTCATCACGTGCACGCCGTGGGCGCGCTGTTCGTCGCGGATCGAATCGCGCAGTTGCACCATCTTGGTCCAGTGCACCTTTGGCCGGAAATGGTGTTCGGCGTGGAAGCCGTTGTACAGCCAGATCCAGTTGTAGAACTTGTTGTACGTGCTCACGCCCCAGGCGATGGGGTCGTCCGGATTGCCCTTGAAGTGCTCGTAATAGCCGTTCAGGGACGAGAGCGAATGGCCGAGGTAGTAGAACGGCACCAGCGCCAGGAAGGCGCGCCAGTCGTAGACGAGGCAGATCAGGTAAATACCGACGACGATGTAGATTTCGCGCCAGATCCAGCGTGCCTTGTCCGGGAATTTTTCCTTGACCCGGCGGTAGACCTCGCCGATGTCGTCGCGGAAGTAGCTGTAAAAAGTGTACGTCCACGGATTTTCCGGCTTGCCGCCCTTGCCGTGGCGCCAGATCGACAAGGGATCGATCGTGGTGCCGTTCGCGCCGATGCGGTCCATGTTGCCGACGTGATGACGCAGGTGGACGTGATGGTAGAACTCCTGCGAGAAACCGTCGGACAGGGACAGGATCACGCTGTAGATGCGGTTGAGCGCCGGCGAGGAGAAGAACGGATTGTGGATGAAGTTGTGGCTGGTGGAGTTGATGCTCCACGAGATGCTGATCGAGTAGATGCACGCAAGCGGAATCCACAGCGCCCACGGCATCGCGTGGAAGCCGAAGAACAGCGTGGCGACGAAAACCAGATGACCCAGCACCATCAACGCAGGAAGCAGGTCCCACGGGGTGTAGGCGAAAAAGGCGGAACGGCTCGACATGCGGGCGGCGAACGACGAAAATAGGCGATACCCGATTTTGCCAGAAACCCCGCCGCGATACGTTAAAAGCTGCTCAATTCAAGCCGTTACCGCTCAGGATTTCTTAATGTGCGGTGCCGATAATGCCGCATCCACATTGCCCCGGCCAAACCACCGTGCCCCACTGGACCATCCTCTGCGATTTCGACGGCACCATCGCCCTCGACGACACCACCGACACCCTGCTCGAGCGTTTCGGCCGGCCGGGCTGGGAGGCGCTCGAATCCGACTGGCGCGCCGGCCGCATCAATTCGCACGACTGCATGGCCGGGCAGGTGGCGTTGCTGGACATGAGCCGCGACGAACTCGATGCGCACCTGGATGCGCGCGCGCTCGATCCGGCGTTCGGCGAATTCGTCGATTCCGCACATGTCCACGGCATGCACCTGGTCGTGGTCAGCGACGGGCTGGATTACGCGATCCGGCGCATCCTGGCACGCACCGGATTCGAGTCGCTGCCGATCGTCGCCAATCATCTGCGCCAGACCGGCGACCGCCAGTGGGCCCTGCAATTTCCGCACGCCGACAAGGCGTGCCGCATCGGCAGCGGCACCTGCAAATGCGCGCGCGGACGCGCCGCGCACGAACGCACCCTGCTGATCGGCGATGGCGCTTCGGACTTCTGCGTCGCCGAAACCACGGATTTCGTTTTCGCCAAGGGCAAGCTCATCGGGCATTGCCGGGCGCAGAACATTCCGCACGCGGCCATCGCCGGATTCGCCGAAGCATTGGCGCTGCTGCCGGCCCTGATTTCCGGCAAGCTCGTCGCCGCGCCGCGTGCGGCAGTGGCGTTGCCGAAAGCGGCGTCGGCCTGAAACAGGACTCGTTTTCAGTACACCGTCATCCCGGCACGGATTGCCGGGACCCAGACCCCAAGGACGGCATCCGCAGCGTGAGCTTCGCGATTGCTGCGGCATCCATGCAGCCCGGATTCCGCTCGGCTCGCTGGCGCAAGCCTCGACCCTGCCGGAATGACAAGTTTTCATTTTTTTGAGGTCAAGTCATGTCCAACATCCAACTCGCTGCCGGCCTCAACACGTCCGCCAGCGCCAAGCTGTTCGACGCCGCCTGCAGGCTCATTCCCGGTGGCGTCAACAGCACCGCGCGTGCAACCTGGTCAGGTTGGAATCCGTATCCGCTGTTCGTGAAGGACGGCAAGGGCTCGCGCCTCACCGACGTCGACGGCAACGAGTACATCGACTATCTGCTCGGCCTCGGGCCGATGATCTTCGGTCATCGTCCGCCGAAGGTGACGCAGGCCGTTGTCGATTTCATTCAGCGGCGCGGCACTGTGTTTGCGCTGCCGACCGAGGACGAAGCGCGCCTCGCGCAGAAGATCGTCGATGCGATTCCGAGCGTGGACATGGTGCGCCTGTGCAACACCGGCACCGAGGCGGTGCTTTACGCCACGCGTCTGGCGCGCGCCTTCACCCAGCGCAACAAGATCATCCGTTTCGAGGGCATGTATCACGGATTTTCCGATGGCGTGTACTGGAGCAAGCATCCGAACATCGCCAAGGCCGGCCCGGACGAACATCCGGTTCCGGTGCCGCAGGGGCCCGGCATGCCCAGGGGAGTGGAAGACAATCTCATCATCCTGCCATGGAACGATGTGGATGCGCTGGCCGACGCGATCAAACGCGAAGGCAACGCGATTGCCGCCGTGCTCACGGAGCCGGTGATGTGCAATACCGGTTGCATCCTGCCCCGGCCGGGTTATCTCGAAGCGATGCGCGAGATCACGCTCATGCACGGCATCGTGCTGATCTTCGATGAGGTCATCACCGGTTTCCGTTTGGGCCTCGCCGGCGCGCAGGGGCGGCTCGGCATCAAACCTGATTTGTCCGTGTTCGCCAAGGGCATCGGCGGCGGCTTCCCGGTCGCGGCCATGGGCGGACGCGCCGACATCATGGCGCTGGTCGCCAACGGCACGGTGTCGATGGCCGGCACCTACAGTGCCAACGGCATCGCCATCGCGGCGGCGAATGCGGCGCTGGATGAATTGACCACGCCGGATCTGCACCGGGATCTGGATGCCGTCTCCGATGAACTGCGCCTCGGTCTGGAAAAAGTGCTCAAGGACGCTGGCTTGCCAGCTTACGTCGTCGGCTTGGGTCCGCTGATGCAGGTTTGGTTCGCGCGCGAAGAAATCCACAACTACCGCGACGCCGAACGTCATGCCGATCAGAAGATTTTCGATGTTTGGTGGAGAGGTATGCTTGCACGCGGCGTGTTGTTCCATCCGGGCGCATACGAAAACCTGTTCGTCTCGACCGCGCACACACGCGAAGATGTGGCGGCGACGTTGAAGGCAGCGAAAGAAGTCGCGGCGGAACTCAAGAAGATCATCTGATCGACCAAACCTTACCCGTTCGTGTTGAGCGTAGCTCGCGCAGCGAGCGCAGTCGAAACGCACCGCCCTTCGACTTCGCGCGGTTGGCGCTACGCTCAGGGCGAACGGAGAATTGAGACGGGTTCTACGGCCAGGCGATGGTGCCCTCGATCACGGTGCGCGTGCGTCCGCCGACCCAGACCGATCCATCGACATCGATGCGCACCGCAAGCGCGGCATCGTGGCCCATCTCGCGGCCCTGGCTGACGCGGTAACCGCGTGCAAGTTTCCCATCCGGCTCGCGCTCGGCGATGTACGCGGCGATGAGTCCGTTCGCCGCACCGGAGGCGGGGTCCTCGACGATGCCGGCAGCGGCCGGAAACGCGCGCACGACGAGATCGTGACCAGCGTTTGTGCAGCGCGCGAAGACGCACAGGCCCATGCAAGCATCCGCGCGCGCCAACGCCTTGATCGCGGCGTGATTCGGCTGCCACAAACGCACGGCGGCTTCGTTTGCGAATTCCGCGATCCACCAGCGCCGGCCGCCGTCGACCAGCGCGGGCACACGGCGGCCCAGCGCTTGGAATCCGAGCGCGGCGCGCAGGGAAGCGTCATCGCTGCCTTCGCGCACGATACGTGCGCCGGGTGCGCGCACGAACAACTCGCGCGCTGCGCCTTCGCCGTCGATGCGGATCGGCAGCAAGCCGGCGCCGCACTGCTGAATCAATTGCCCGTCGCGCGCCACGGCGAAGCCAGAGTCGAGCACGCTATGCGCGCTGCCGATGGTCGGGTGTCCTGCGAACGGAATTTCCGTGTGCGGCATGAAGATGCGCAGGCGATAGCTCGCTGCCGCATCTTCGGCCGGCAGTACGAACGTGGTTTCCACCAGATTGAGCCAGCGCGCAAGACGCTGCATGTGCGCCGAGTCCATGTTGGACGTGCCAAACACGACGCCGAGCGGATTACCGCCGCCTGGCGTGGCGGGGAAGACGTCGAGCTGGAGGTAGCGAAATGAAGGCATGCGCGGAGGCGGGCGCGGCAAGGCCAAGGATGATAGCCCACTCGGCAGCCGTTCATCCGGCATTTCCTACCTCGCGCCAGCAATGCGTTGAGCGACCTCGGGGCAGACGTTAGGCTCACTCGGTCGGAAACCGTCCATCGGCATCGGAGAAAGCATGTTCGAGTTCAACGACTCCAATCGAAATGGTGCGTACTGCCCGGAGAACGGCTTTACGCTCATCGAACTGATGGTGACGATCGCGGTTGCTGCGGTACTTATCGCGATTGCCGTGCCGAGCTTCCGCACCCTCACGGTTTCCAATGCGCTCACCACTGCCGCCAACGACATGGTCGGCGCCTTGAATCTGACGCGGATGGAGGCGATCAAACTCAACGCCACCACTCAATTCTGCGGCAACACCACGGCGACCAACGGCACCGACACGCTCGGTGCGGCCTGCGGCAGCAACAGCGGGTCAGTGGTCATGCTGCAAACTGGGTCCACCGCGGCTATCCAGGTGCGTGCCGCCGCCATGGGCATACAGAACCAGGTGCAATTGGCCAGCGCCGGCATTACCGCCGTGCGCTTCGGTGGTGAGGGTCTGGGCTACCTGGCCAGCACGGCCGGCACATCCACGGCGCCATACAGCGGCAACGTGGCGGACATCTGCAGCACGCAGATCAGTTCCGGCAACCATCGTGTCATCAGCATCGCCACCGGCTCGATTATTACTGTCACCAGCACCACGGGTTCCTGCCCATGAAAATTCATGCATCTCCGCGAAATGCGGTCCATCAGGAAGGCGTCGGCTTGATCGAGGTCTTAGTCGCCGTACTCGTGCTGTCGATCGGCTTTCTCGGCATCGCCGCGCTGGAGGCCATGTCGCTGTCGACCAACAACAGCGCCTATGCCCGCAGCATGGCTACGATCAACGCCTATTCCATCCTCGACGCGATGCGCGCCGATTTGACCAATGCCAAGGCGGGTTCTTACAACACCAAGGTCACTGCGAGCAGTTGCCCGGCGACTGGTAACTCGCTCGCCACGCAGCAACTTAACGTATGGTGTGGCTCTCTTGCTGCCACGCTTGGCGCCAGTTCCACGACCACCGGAAATGTGAGCTGCGACGGCAGCGGCAACTGCGCAATCACCATAACATTCGACGACAGCCGCGCGGGTGCCGGCGGCGGCGCCACTCAGACCTTTACCACGCAAGGTGTGCTATGAGGCAGCGTTCCGTATTTCGCGCATCGATGGGCGAGCCGCGCAGCGCCGGCATGCTCGGGTTTACACTGATCGAGCTGATGATAGCCATGCTGCTCGGTCTGATCGTCATTGGCGGGGTATCCAGCATCTTCCTCGCCAACCAGCAAACCTACCGTTCAAACGAGGCGCTCAGCGAAGTGCAGGATGGTGCGCGCGTGGCCTTCGAAATGTTGTCGCGCGACATCCGCGTGGCGGGTCTCGCAGGTTGCAACACGGCGAGCGGCCGCGTTGGAAACACCGTAAATAATAGCAGCACCAATTGGTTCGCGGATTGGAACAATGCCCTGCACGGCTACGATGATGCCACCACTGATCCCGCGCTGAGCGGGCTTTCCGGTCCGGGTTCCCCCGTAGCCGGTACCAGTTCTGTGCATATCCTGAGTTCTGGTGCTATCGACGCAACGGTAGGCGTAAATCAAGGAAACGATCCTGCGAGAATCTTCATCACGCAGCCGAGTACGGATCTTGCGTCCGGCGACGTCATTGTAGTGTGTGACTACGATCATTCAACGATCGTGCAGATCACTAATTACAACAACAACACCGTAACCGTGGTCCACAACACCGGAACGGGAAGCCCTGGCAACTGCTCCAAAGGCATGGGCTATCCGACCGATTGCAGCAGTACTAACGGTAACGTCTATTGGTTCCCACCTAATTCACAGATCGCGAAACTTACCTCGTACGTCTGGTACATCGGCAACAATCCGGTCGGCGGCAAATCGCTGTATCGCCTGTCGGCGGTCAACATCGGCGGCACCATCACGCCGACACCGCAGGAAATGGTGCGGAATGTGACCGGAATGAAAATCCTATACCTTCAGCCGCCCAGCGCCACCAAGTTCGACATTGCGGCGAACATGACGAACTGGGCTACGGTGAATTCCGCGCAGGTGACGCTCACGTTGCAAAGTACCTTCCAGCTTGCCGGAACAAACGGGCAGCCGTTGACGCGCACGTTTGCCTCCACCGCTACCGTGCGCAACCGGGTCAATTGACATGAACTACTCCCCGATCAACCGATTTCAGTTGGAAAGCGCATCCCGTCAGCGTGGCGTGGCGCTCGTGGTTTCACTGCTTCTGCTTATCATTGTCGCCATCGTCGGACTTGCGGCCATGCGCGGTACGCTGATGCAGCAGAAGATGGCTTCGAACAGCTACGACCGCGAGCAGGCCTTCCAAGCCGCCGAGGCGGCGATTCGCGTGGCCACTGCTGTATTGCCGACCGCACCGACGCAGGTATCGCGCAATTGTCAGGCGGCGGGAACGGTATGTCAGTCCAATCCATTTGTCGATCCGAACCTGCCGAAGAACTCCATCTACACCGTAACCAGCGGTAGCGGTGCGAGCACGGCGTTTTCGGCCAGCTCGGTGGCAGCCATGCAGCCACAGTACGTGATCGAATTGATGGGTAGCTACACTGATCCAAGCGGTATCGGCAACAATTCCTCAAATATGTTGAATGCCGGCGTTCAGGGCAGCGGCGCATCCTCGCTGTTCTACCGCATCACTGCGCGAAGCGGCGACCCGGCCAAGGTCCGCGATCGCGCGGTGGTGACGATCCAGGCCACGGTCAAGCTGGGTTGATTTTTTAAATAACCGAGATCAAAACGCCGGATAGAACCGTTAATGCGGCATCCGCTTAAGGTGACGACATGAATATCAATTCTTTTTTCGAATCCACCCCGCGCATTGGCCGCCTGCTCGCCACGACGGCGGCGGTTTTCGCGATCGGCCTGCTAAACCCGCCAGCCGTAGAAGTCGCGATGGCGGCAACCATCATCCCGGTGGCAGTGGATCAGAGTCCCTTGACCCTGCGCCAGCCGATTCCACCCGACATCACCCTGATGCTCGACGATTCGGGGTCGATGAACTGGGATTTCATGCCGGATGCACAGTACCTGAGCGGCAGCTTTACCGGCACCGACGAGTACGGTTACCAAGACGTTTATATTGGCGCAGATGCACTTCGCAGCGCATCCATGAACGGTACCTATTTCAACCCGAACATCACTTATACAGTGCCGGTGCAGGCAAACGGCACAACCTTTCCAACGCCAACGAATCTGGCCGGCTATTTCAATCCGTTCAGCAGCACGGCGACGACGGTCGATGTAACGAAGCATCTGTCGCCGTGGCTGTGTGACTACAACGGATGGCAAAACACGTCATCGAATTGTCCGAATTCGCTTTACTATGCGTTTCCTTACTACACGGCATTTCCCTCGGCGACCAGCGGGACGAATTCCGCATATCAGCCGACCTGCTCCACCGGTACACTTCAGAACGGCTTCTGCTATTCGACAGCCTCCGGGTTCTCGGCACCGACCTGCAAAAGCACGGATAGCTACAACTCGAATACGTGGTGGTGCGAGAAGGGAACACCGACCTATACATATCTTTTTACCTACACTACGCCTGGTTCAACCGCGGGTACTTATGCGCGACACTATATCGGCAAGTCGTCTGCGGCCTGTAGTGCCGCACCGTCTGGCACATGTGTCTATGATACGGCATCCCAGCAAAACGTCGCCGTGTGGTTTTCGTATTACCGCAAACGCATCCTGATGGCCAAGAGCGGTTTGCTGACGGCGTTCAACAAGGTCAATCCAAGCTTCCGCATCGGTTTCGGATCTATTGACGGCAACAACATTGGCGGTATGCCGACTGCGGCCTACTCATACAATGACGTCTACAACAGTCAAACCAACTATATTGCCCAAGTCGCACCTTTCGATACGAATTGTGCGAGCAATCCGATGACCTGCACCTCCGGCCAAATCGGCACGCAGCGCGCGAACTTCTGGAGTTGGGTCCAAAATGAATCTGCGGGTGGCGGCACGCCGCTACGCCAGGCACTTGATCAGGTCGGCCAGTATTACCAGACAAGCCAGCCTTGGACGACGATGTCCACGGATCCGGGCTATGGGTTGGCCGACCAACCCTCCAATATCGCCTGCCGGCAGGCCTATGCGATCCTGACTACGGACGGATTCTGGAACGAGAATTTTACCGGTCCCGGCAACGCTGACGGCACAAATGGCGCCACGGTAATCGGACCCAACGGCCAGTCATTCACTTACACGGCGTCCTCGCCATACGCTGACGGATATAGCAACACGTTGGCTGACGTGGCAATGAAGTACTGGGAAACAGACTTGCAACCCAGCATCATCAACAGCGTGCCGCCCAGTACCAATGACCCGGCGTTCTGGCAGCACATGACCACCTTCACTATCGGCCTGGGTTTCACGCCGACAGGCATTACGCCTGCCGGCACAACCATGGGTCAGGTCTTCAACTGGGCCAATGGCGGTGTGGCGATCAGCGGCTTTGCTTGGCCGATGCCGGCGGCGAATTCGATCTACAACATCGCTGATTTGGCGCATGCGGGCGTCAACGGCCACGGTGGCTTCTATTCCGCGACCGATCCGACCACGTTCGTCAGCGGTCTGAGCGCCGCACTCAACCGCGCAACCGACCGCGTCGGCACCGGCGCCAGCCTGGCGGCCAATTCCACCCAGTTGCAGACCGGCACGGCGGTGTTTCAGGCCAACTACTACACCGGCAACTGGAAGGGCGACTTGAAGGAACTGGCGGTAAACGCGAACGACGGCACCATTGCGATCAACCCGACGTGGTCGGCGGAAAAGCAGCTGGCCAGCAACATTTGCCAGCCAGATCCGAACACGATTGGAGCAATCGTCTGCGACAGCCGCACGATCCAGTCCTACAACCCTGCAACTGGCAAGTTCGTTGCGTTCAAAAATTCGGGCAGCGGTACCAGCCTCGCGCCGCCAGCGCTGTCGGCAGCCCAGTTGGCCACGTTGGGCAGCACTGCCACGGCGCAGGCGAACATCGTCAACTACCTGCGCGGCAACTCGACCCTGGAGCAGAAGAATGGTGGCGGCTTCCGCAACCGCGACTGGCCGCTGGGCGATATCGTCGATTCGCAACCGGTTTATGAATCTCCGCCGAACGCCAACGAATTCGTGAACACGCAGTTTGCAGGCTATACGTACGATCCGAATAACACCTCGTGCACCAACTGTTCGCCGTTCCAGGACTGGGCGGTGGGCACCACCGACAGCAGCGGCAATTTCACCGCCAGCGCCGCGTCGAAGCGGACGAGCGTGGTCTGGGTCGCAGGCAACGACGGCATGTTGCATGCGTTCAATTCCGCCTCCGGCAATGAGGTCTATGCCTATCTGCCGGGCGCATTGATGATCAATTCCACTGATCCGGATCTGGGTGGCAGCAACCCATTGGCCAATCTGGCGGATCCATCCTACGGCGGCACTTCGAAACCACATCAGTACTACAATGACGGCGAGCTGACCGTCGCTGATGCCTACGTGCAATTGAGCCAGACCGGAGACACCACGGCACAGTGGCACAGCATTCTGGTCGGCACCACCGGCCGCGGCCCGGCGCGCGCCGTGTACGCGCTGGATGTGACCGATCCGACCAACGTCACGCCGTTGTGGGAACGCTATGCCGGCGACAGCAGTAGTCTGGACAGCAACAGCGGTTATATCGGCCAAGTGGTCGGCAAACCGGTAATCGCGCAAACGGGCGACTACGGTACGACGCCGGCATGGTCGGTCCTGATCGGCAACGGCTACAACAGTCAAAAAGGCATTGCGGCCTTGTTGCAGTTCAATCTGGCCACGGGCCAGCTATATGTACACACCACGACGGACAGTTCCGATGGCCTTGCCGCACCACTGGCGTGGATGGATTATCCCAGCGCCGCAATGAGCGACGTCGCCTATGCCGGTGACTTGTCCGGAAACGTGTGGGGGTTCCCGCTGATTACCGTCAGCACTAGTAACAAGGGCGGCAACACCACCACCTCATATGCGCCATCGCCGAGCGCGCCCGGCGTCAAGCTGTTCACCGCCACCGATTCCGCCGGCAAGGCGCAGCCGATCACCGCGGGAATGTGGGGAGCGCAGATTCCCTCTACGTCGCAAATCAATCCCAACAGCGTGTGGCTATTCTTCGGCACCGGCAAGTATCTAACCCAAACCGATATCACTGATGCCAGCGTGCAAAGCTGGTATGGCATCATGGCGCAGGCGACCGCAGGTGGTAGTCAGTTGAGTTCCTACAGCCGGACTTCCAGTTCGATGATCCAGCGCAACATCATCGCCGAGCAGCCAGGTTCGTCCAGTCCATTCCAATTGCCTGCGCGCGCGGTCACCCAGCCGAATCCGACCACAGACCCGTATTCGAGCGCCGACATGAAAGGCAAGAATGGCTGGTTTATGGATCTAGAGTCGCCCAGTTCTGCCGGCACCGTGAACGCCTTGGCGCAAGGCGAACGCATCGTCGCGCCGAACCAGCTACAGGGCAACCTGTTGATCGGCACCACCCGCATTCCCAAGCCCGCTGGCGACATCACTGATCCGTGCAATCCCGCCGGCAGCGGCTGGATCATGGCGGTGAATCCGTTCAGCGGCACCGGTCCGATAACGAATTTCTTCGACACCAACAATGACGGCATGATCAACGGCGGCGATACGATAACGGTCAACGGCCAGCAGGTACCGGCTGCGGGCGTGGGATTCACCTCGCTGCCAAATGCGCCGATCTTCGTTGGCGGCGATATGCTGGTGAGCTTCGACAATGGAACCACGTCGAGTTTAAAGACGCAGGCATCGTCTGGCGGCTACTCCCGCGTGTCCTGGCAGGAACTGGTGACCCCATGAGGACTGAACTTATCACTGGTCAGGGGGGGGGGGGCAGGGCCTTGCGTTCCGTGGGCGCATGGCGCGGAACGGGATTCACACTGATCGAGCTGATGATTGTGGTGGCGGTGATTGCGATACTGACCGCAATTGCTTATCCGTCGTATGTGAGCTACATCATTAAGACCAACCGCAAAGCGGCCGAGGGATGCTTGTCGGAATATGCCAACTACATGGAGCGTTACTACACGACCAACTTGCGTTACGACCAGGATTCATTGGGCAACAAAAACATATTGCCCGGTCTGGATTGCGCCTCGGCACAGCAGACAGGTAGCAGCTACGGATACAGTTTCTCGGGTGCGCCCACGCAAAGCGCCTACACGGTGCAGGCGGTGCCGACTGGCGCGCAATTGACACGCGATACGCAGTGCGGGACTCTCACGCTGAATCAGACTGGCTTCCGCAACGACTCGGGGACCGATCCGGTGGCTTCCTGCTGGTGAGTTTTACTGCTGTTCAGCCGACGCGCCGGAGCGCCACCACCGCGTTCAATCCGCCGAACGCGAAGGAATTGGAGAGCGCCGCGCGCACGGATTGATCGCGGGCAGTGTTCGGCACGTAGTCGAGATCGCACTCCGGATCGGGGTCGATGAAATTCGCTGTCGGCGCAATCACGCTGTCGCGCAGCGCGCCGATTGCGGCAACGAGTTCGATCGCGCCCGCCGCGCCCAGCGCATGGCCGTGCATGGACTTGGTCGAAGACACCGCCAGCCTGTCGGCGCGAGCGCCGAACACGCGGCGAATCGCCTTGGTTTCGGTGGGATCGTTCGCCGGCGTGCCGGTGCCGTGGGCGTTGATGTAATCCACGTCCTCAGGTTCAAGTTGCGCATCTGCCAGCGCGGCGGCCAGCGCCTTGGCCGCGCCGTCCACGGACGGCAGCACGAGGTCGCTGGCATCGGCCGACATGCCGGAACCTGCAAACTCGGCGAGGATCGTGGCGCCGCGCGCCCTGGCGTGCTCCCATTCCTCGAGCACGAATATCGCCGCGCCTTCACCGAGCACCATGCCACGGCGCTGCTTGCAGAACGGCCGGCAGGTGTCGTCGGCGGTCACGCGCATCGCCTCCCAGGCTTTCACGGTCGTCACCGTGATGCAGGCTTCGCTGCCGCCAGTTACGGCGCAATCCACCTTGCCGCTGCGCACCATGTCGAATGCCTGTGCCAGCGCGTGGTTTGCCGAAGCGCAGGCGCTGACGACCGCGAACGACGGACCGGTGAGGCCGAACTCCATGCCGACATGGCAAGCTGGCGCATTCGCCATCACGCGCACGATCGCCAGCGGATGCACGCGCGGATTCTTGTCGCCGTAGAAGCGTTGCGACTGCTCGTTGTGCGAATTTTCACCGCCGATGCCGGTGCCGATGATGCAGGCGCTGCGTTCGCCCAGGCCGCTGGCCTTGAATTCGAGTCCGGATTGGGCCACCGCTTCGCGCGCCGCGATCAGGGCGAACTGGGCGACGCGGTCGAGAAACACCAATTTCTTCGAATCGAAATGCGCGGCCGGATCGTAGCCACGCACCTCGGCGGCGATCTTGACGTGGAGCAGTTCGGTCGGGATGTTCGCGATCGGCCCGATACCGCTGTGCCCTTCGCGCAGCGCCATCCACGTCGAGGCGGCATCATGGCCGAGCGCGCAAATCGCACCCATGCCGGTGATGGCGACGCGACGCATGGCGCAGCTCAGCTCGCCGCAGGCGTCTGTGCAGCCTTCTCGGCAACGAGTTTTTCCACGGCCTCGATCAGGCCCTTGACCGACTCGGTATCAAAATTCGGATCACGGTCGGGCATGGTGATCTTGTAATGATCCTCGATCTCGAAAATGATCTGCACGGCATCCAGCGACTGGATGTTCAGATCCTTCAGCGTGGAATCGGGTTTGATCGTGGCGATGTCGATGCCGGCTTCCTTGGCGATGATGCCGAAAACGGTGTCCTGAACCTCGCTCATGTTTCTCTCCGCGGTGCGCCGTGATGGAAGATCAGCTAGCTTAACCTGCGCCGGTATCGGCGTCATCCGGACCGAGCGAGAGGATACCCGCCACGATGACCGCGCAGCCCACAACCTGCCAGAATCCGATGCGCTCGCCGAACACCAGCCAGGAGGCGAGCATGACCGCGATGAAGACAATGGCGCTGGTCGTGAACGCGGCCGACAGCGTGGATTTGCGCAATATCGTCATCCACACGCCGAACGCGCCGATGTAGCAGCTGATCGCGACCCACATCCATGGCGTCGCCAGGGCGTGCTCGAACGCAGATAACGTGAAATTGAAATCCGGATTGTCCAGGCCTGCGCTTTTCAGCGAAATCTGGCACAACGTCTCGAAGCCCAGCAGCATCAGCCAGGCGACCCAGGCGCCGCGCAGAATTTTCATGGCGACCCGTCATGCCGGCAGGGATTGCCGGCATCCAGACTGCACGGATGCCCTGCAAAGCCGCGCGCATACGGTGGCTTGCCGTCCATGGCTTCTGGATTCCGGCACTCCCTGCCGGAATGACGAACTATGGAAATCATGGCTTCGGTTCCTTGATCAGGGCGGCCAGCTCCGGATCTTCGCGGTCCAGCCGGGCAACGCGCTCGACCAGGGCGAAGATCGCGTCCACCACGCGGTTGCGATGCCGGTACCACAGCCAGTTCGCAGACAGGCGGCTGCCGAGCCGACGCTTGAGAGCGTGCAGGCCCTGGCCGCTCTGGTACATACCGAGCTTGAGGTCGATGCAGCGGCGCACGTTCTCGATCCAAGTATAGAAGTATAAGTTATGCTCGCGCGCCATGCCGTAATCCATGCCGAGGAACTTGTCGAGCAGGCGCCCGCCTTCATGGTGCTCGTTGTCGTGCAGAACGAGATTGAACGCGACGAGTTTGCCGCCGAGCCAGTAGGTGGCGCAACTGGCGCGTCGGTCCATTTCGCGCAACACGCTGCGAAAGTAATCGGGCGTCAGTTCCTCGAAATTGAACTCCGCGTTGGCGTGCGTGGAACGGTAAAGGCGCATCACGTCGGGAAGGATATCGTCCAGGTTCGAGCGCCATTCCACTCGCAATCCGGTCGTGCTTTTGAGTTTGCGCCGGAGGTCCTTGCGCGTCGCCTTGCTCAATGTGGCAAGGTATTCATCGATACTCGCGAATCGCACATCCAGATACGCCGTGGGCAAACCCGGCTGGCGGCGCAGGCCGTGTGTCTTCGCCGCGGTGGTCCAGAGTGCATCCTGCGCGGCGCGGGCGTCCTTGATTGCGATCATGCGCACGCGGTTTTCCTGCGCGAAAGTCTCGACGTGCGCGAGGATCGCACCGAGCAGGCGTTGCTGTTCGTCCATGCGCGTGTCGGGTGCAAAGCCGAGATGGCAAATCTCGGAAACGGGCGAGCCCAACGACAGCATCTTTTGGCGCAGCAAGCGCGGGAAATGCCGAGCCAGCCAATCTGCGAAACGTTTAAGCGCGCCGCTGAGCGTGGTATCGAGACGATAGTCCGTGACGAAAGCCGGCACCGCGGCGCACAACATTCCACCGTCATCGCGCACGCCGAAATACAGCCAGGAAAATTCCGGCAGACCGGAGTTTTCCACCGCGCGGTAGTAGCTCCAGTCTTCGAGTTCTTCCGCAAACAGGCGGTTCCATTCCTCGCGGCCGAAGGCCTCGATGGAATGCGCGATATCGACTCGCATCAATCGGCGGCGGCCATGGCCGGTGCGTGCTCGGGCATGGTCACGAAGCGGGTGGCGGCGACGGCGTTGAAGAAGCGCGTGGTGCGCTCGATGACAAGATCGCGTTCCTGATCCACGGTGATCATGTGATAGGAGTTTTCCAGGAGCACGGTTTCGACCGGGCCACTGACGCCGCGCACGACGGTGCGAACGTTTCTCAGGCTGGCGACGTCGTCGTCCTTGGCGTGGACCACGAGGCAGGGCGTGCGCACGCTGGACAACAGGCGCCGCACACGCCACGACAGACGGTAGAACTCGGCGAGCGAGGGCCACGGATTGCCCGGCAGACCCGCCGCGGCGCTGTCGCCGGAGAGCATGCTGCCGGCGATACGCTGGCGGATGCGCTCATCCTTGATGCCGTAGGGGAAGCATTCGTGGAATTTCTGATGACGGCCGAAGCCCAGGCTCACCACCAGCGGCAGCATGAACGACAGCTTGCCTATCCAGGGAATCGTCCAGCCGTCGTAGACGAAGGTGGTGCCGTACAGGCCAAGGCCATCGACCATGTCCGGCCGGTCGGCGGCGAGCTTGAGCGCGAGCAGGGCGCCCATCGACAGGCCGGCCACAAACAGATGATCGACCTCGCCGCGCAGTTTTTCGGCGGCCGCGACCACGCTGCGGTACCAGTCCTGACGGCCGGTGGCGAGCAGATCCGCCTCGTCGCCGCAATGCCCGGCCAGTTGCATGCCGTATACGGTAAAACCGTTGCGGTTGAGACCCTTGGCGACGAAGCGCATCTCGGTCGGGGTACCGGTCAGACCGTGGATCAGCAGTACGCCGTTGCGGCCGCCAGGTAGATGGAATTCGACGTTCTTGATCATGGGATGCCCCGCAATCCTAGCCGCCAATTATGCGACCGGATGGTTTATAAATACCTTAAATTCCTGGCCAACAAGCCAATGCCACACCAAACACCACCGCGCCGGTCGCCAGCCAGCGGCGCGGCGAAACGCGCTCGCCGAGGATCCAGCGGCTGGCGATCACGACGCCGCAGTACGACAGCGCCATGAACGGGTACGCGATGCTCAGCCGCGTCATGCTCAGGGCCGCGAACCACATCGTGATCTCGACCACGTAGACCAGTATTCCCGCGGCTATCCAGGGCGAAACCAGCAGGCCGCCGAAGAACCCGCGCAGTCCGCCCGCCGGTGCCGGAGCGGTTTCGTGGCCGACGCCAAGCTTGAAGCACACCTGGCCGCCGACGTCGCATAACACGGTGCCGAGCAACAGCGCCCAGATCAGCATCGCGCGGCCTTGCCTATCGTCACCAGCAATTCCTTGTTCGTTGCCTCGTTGCGCGCCAGCATCGACGCATCGGCGCCGCGCCTCGGCTGATCGGCACGCGACTCCCAGCGCTTGAGCCAGTTCGCATGCGCGATCGGCGAAAACTCGCCGCAGATATCCGCGCCGACGATGCATTTGCGCGCACCAACCGCGGCGACGATCCGCAGCAGGGCCGACAGCGGCATGCGGCCCTGATCCCAGTTCGTCAGCGCTTCGCGCTCGTCGAGCACGTCCTTGTCGATGCTCAGCCACACCGCATCGGTGCAAACCAGGGGAATTATAGCATCCAAGGCCGTTTCGAGGCCGGTTTCCGCAAGGTTTTGCCAGTGGATATGGCCGTCCTGCCAGTGCCGGCCGGGGCCGTCCGGAATGCGCCGCCAGACCCGCGATGGCGCGTGTTCCCACGGGAACAGCACGAGTTTCCCGCTGACCAGGGCCGGCAGGTTGCCGCCTTTCAGATCCGGCCGCACCAGATCGTCGCTGCACACGCCGAGAGTGATCACGCGCGCCACCTGCGGCAGACGCAGCACGCGGTTGACCCACGATCCGCAGTGCCAGCGCGGCGCCAGGCGCACCCAGTCGGGGTGATTGTCGATGTGGACGACGGTTATCGGATCGCGGGCGCGCTCCATCAGCACGGCGGCAAGGTGATGGAAATCGCCGGATCCCAGCAAGTGC
>JAJXWU010000082.1 GCA_021781425.1 Pseudomonadota bacterium | reverse complement strand
GCACGTCGAGCATCTGCCGTTCGCCGGCGCGCGCGATGTCCACGCCGAGCAGACGCACCCAGCCCGAGCGCGGTTTGTGCAGACCGAGCAGGTGGCGCAACAGTGTGCTTTTACCCGAACCCGATCCGCCCATGATCACGCGGATCTCGCCGGCGTTCACCGTGAAATCCACGCCATTGAGAATGCGCCGCCGCCCATACCAGGCTTCGAGCTGCTCGACTTCGATCAGTGGCACCGTCGCCTTCATCGGTTGAGGAAAAACGAAAACACCATGTCGACGACGATGATCCAGCAGATCGACAGCACCACCGCGCGCGTGGTGGCGCGGCCCACGCCCTCGGCGCCGCCCGACACCGAAAATCCGGTGCTCACACCGATCAGGGTGATGAGCACGGCGAACACTACGGACTTGGCGATGCCCTGCCACACATCGCCCGGCGTGAGCAGCGAGAGGGTTTGCAGAATATAGGCGGTCGGCGTGACGTTGAGCGCGGGCGAGGAATACAGCGCCGCGCCGACGATCGCCACCGCATCGGCGAAGACGGTCAGCGCCGGCAGCATGATCAGCATGGCGATCAGTGCGGGCGCGGCGAGGTAACGTACCGGCTCGATGCCCATCGTCGCCAGCGCGTCCACTTCCTGCGACACATTCATCGAACCGATGCGCGCGGCCAGCGCCGAACCGGAACGTCCGGCGACCAGGATTGCGGTGATCAGCGCGCCGAATTCGCGTGTCACCGATTTGGCCACGGCGACGACGACCTGCGATTGCGCGCCGAATTCGCTCAAGGCGGCGATGAACTGGATGCCGAGCATGACGCCGATGGTCAGCGCGAGCAGGGCGACGATAGCCAGCGCATCCACGCCGATCTGGCGCATCTGCTCGATCACCGCACGCAGCCGTAGCGGCTGGCCGATGCGCCAGCCGAATGCGGCGAAGTACAGACTTTCCCACAACAGCGCCGCCGCGTAGCCCACACCCGCGAACGCGCCCAGCGTGGCGCGGCCGAGGGATTCCAGCGGGCGCACGAGGGCATTCATCCGGCACGCCTCTGCCGCTGGCGGGAGAGGCCGACGCGCACAGCGATTCGGGTGAGGGTGGAACGGGATCGTGCCGCGACGGGTCCACCTCCAGCCCACGCCTCTGCCGCCAGCCGGAGAGGGGGCAAAAGCAACATTGCTTCAATGACTGAAGTCGTGCGAATCATTCCGCTCTCGCCTCATCGACACTGCCGAACAGCGGAAACACCTTGTCCAGTCGCGCCAGTTGCAACACTGCCAGTACTGACTTGCTCGCGGCGATCAGAGCGAAGCGCTTGCCCTTGCCGCGCGCGGTCTGGAAGCCTTCGACCAGCGCGGCGATACCGGAGGAATCGATGTAGGTCACCAGAGCCAGTTCGACACCGACAGCGCCGCGGCCGAGTGCGACGAGAATCGCGTCGCGCACCTGTTGCGACCAGGACAGATCGACCTCGCCGCATACGCGCACAAGCACGTAGCCGCCGAGATCTTCGCTGACGCAGGCGTTTTCCATCGCGTTCATTCCCCATCCCCCTCGTGAAGGCGCTTGTGCATGCGCAGGATGTTGCCGCGCCCAGCAGCGGCCGGCTCCAGTTTCCAGTCGTCCATCGTCGCGGCTATGAACGGCAGTCCGAGTCCGCCCGGCTTGCATTCGGAAAGATCGCGCGGCTGCAGGCACGCCGGATCGACCGACGGCGCCTGGTCGCGCAACTCGAACACCAGCATATCGCGCTCGCGAGCGACGTGCAGCGCGATGCGGCGCGTGCATTCCCCGCCATAGGCATGGCGGATGACGTTGGTGCAGGCCTCGTCGACCGCCAGCACGAGACGGTCGCGCAATTCAGGTTCGACGCCCTGGGCATCGAGCGCATGCCGCAGCGCCGCGCGCACGTCGCGCATTTGCGCCGCCTGTGCCGGAAATTCCAGATCCAGCAGACCATGCGCGGAATCGCCGCGCGGCTCCTGCAGCAGCAGCAACGTGGTGTCGTCGACGAGTTTGAGGCGTTTGAGGTCGCCGATGAGTGCGCGCAGCCGCGGCTCGGGCGACAGCGCGGCGTGCCGCGCGATCAGGCCGCGCAGGCCGGCTTCGCCGAGACGGTCCGTAGCCCCGGTACGCACGTCGGTGGCGCCGTCGGAAAACAAATACAGAGCGCGCTGACCCAACACGAATTCGCGCTCGCCATAATCCGCCTCGGCGAGGATTCCGAGCGGCGGACCGTCGGCACCAAGCTCCTCGAAGTGCTCTCCGGAGTGCAACAACGCCGGCGGGAATCCCGCGCTCGCCAACCTCACCCCGCCGCTGGCGCGGTCGTACTGGCCGACCGCCGCGCAGACGAAGCGCCCGTCCTGCACGGTGCGGCACAGCTCCGCATTCACCTCGCCCAGCCACGCACCCGGCGCCGGCGCGCGCGCGCCGACCCAGCGCAACATGCTGGCCACGCGCACCATCAGGAAGGCCGCGTCCAGGCCCTTGCCGGAAACGTCGCCGATCACGAACGCGAGGCGGCCGTCTGCCAGGTCGAAGAAATCGTAGAAGTCGCCGGAAATCTCGTGCGCCGGCAGGTTCACGCCGCGGATCGGGAAATCGCCGCGGCGGCGCTTGGGCAGCATGGATTTCTGCATGCGCCGGGCGAGTTCCAGTTCGCGCTTGATGCGCTGCTGTTCGACCAGGCCGTGCGCGAGCTGCGCGTTGCCGATCGCCAGTGCCGCCGGCGCAGCGACGAGGCGCAGGATTTCCGCGTCGTCCTCGTCGAACAGGCTGCCGTCGCGGCGGTTGATCACTTCCAGCGCGCCGATCGGTCCGCGCGCGTTGCTCAGCGGCGCACACAGGATGGAGCGGGTGACGAAGCCGGTTTCCGCGTCCACGCGCACGTTCACGCGCGCGTCGCGGCTCGCGTCGCGCACGATCTGGGTGGCGTTGTCGGCGACGCAGCGTCCGACCACACCCTGGCCGACGGCGAGCTTGAGTCCGGTAATGTCGACCGGGCCGACGCAGAGTCGGCATTCGATCAAGCCGGCGTGATCGAGCAGGAATAGCGAGGCCGCCTCGGCCTGCATGAAGTCGGCAATGCGCGTGACCGCCATGCGCAACGTCTCGCGCAGATCCAGTGATTCCGCCAGGGCCTGGCTCAGTTCCGCGAGAAACCGCAGCGCGTGCCGCTCCCCGCCACCCGCCACGGCGAGCGGGGCCGCGTTCACGGCGTGTGCGTCCCCGGAGCGCGCGGCTCGCGCCGGCCGCGCGCGCGGGCACGGCCCCACAAGGTGACGATCGGACCGGACAGGGCATAGATCACGGCGATGCTGAACAGTACGCGCGGCGGATTCATGGCCAAGGCGACAAGGATCAGCACGATCAGGATGAGCCAGAAGAACGGCACCTTGTCCGAGCGCGGCCAGGATTTGAAGCTGTAGTAGCGGAAACGGCTGACCATCAGCAGGCCGGCGACTACGGCCACGACCGGCGTGATGAATTGCACCTGCGCACCGGTCAGTCCAAGATCCAGCACCGTCCATACGTAGGACATGACCAGGCCCGCGCCGGCAGGGATCGCCAGACCCTGGAAAAAGCGCTTGTCGGCGACGCCGACCTGGGTGTTGAAACGCGCCAGACGCAACGCGCCGCAGGCGGCAAAGATGAACGCCGCCGCCCAGCCGAGCTTGCCCCATGCCGGGCCGAGTCCGCGCAAGGATTGCAACGACCACACATACAGCACGAGCGCCGGCGCGACGCCGAAACTGACCAGATCCGACAACGAATCGTATTGCACGCCGAACGCGCTTTGCGTGTTGGTCAGGCGCGCGACGCGGCCGTCGAGGCCGTCGAACAGGGCGGCCACGAAGATCGCGATGACTGCATCCGCATACTGCCCGCCAATGGCGGCAATGATCGCGTAAAAACCGGCGAACATCGCCACCGTGGTGAGCAGGTTGGGCAGCAAGTAGATGCCGCGATGCGGTTTTGGCTGGGTGGAAGGCGCGTCCATCCTGTCCCCGAAGTTCAAGCGTATTGCCCGCAGTTTACCGCAAGGCGCGGCGGTAACACGCTTTTCCGGCGCCAGTCCTTGTGGCATAGTGCTTTCCGCAACAGGGGCAACATTAGGAACCGCCGGCCAGGCCGGTACGGGAGAACGTCGATGAACCGCAAACTGGTGTTGCTGGCCCTGTCCTGTTTCATGGTTGGCGCGTACGCGGTCGATCAGCAGGTGTACAAGTGGACGGATGCCGCCGGTGTGGTGCATTTTTCGGACTCCCCACCGCCCAAGGACGCCAAGGACGTGCAACTGATGCGAGTCAGCGGCGGCGACCGTCCGCGCAGCGTCGACAATTCGCCCAACAGCGAACCGGGCAGCACTCCGGCGGCGAATGCGAACAACGCCGCGCCGGCCGATCCGAAGGACGCCAACGCCAAGGCCTGCGCCACGTCGCGCAACAATCTGGATCTTCTGCAAAGCAAGATGCCGGTGAGTGTGACCGGTCCCGACGGCAAGCCAGTACCGCTGGACGACAAGGCGCGCGAGGCGCAGATCGCGGCCGCCAATGCAAATATCGCGCTGTACTGCAAGTAATCCCGCGGGCGCGCGCGGGCGCGCGTTGCTCGGACTGATTCTGTTGCTCGTCCTGGCGGGACTCGCCGCCTGGTGGTATTTCGCGCCGCGCACGCTGCCCGGCTTCGTACAGCGCCGGTTGCCGGAATCGCCAAAGGCCAATCCGCCGCTGTACGAGTGGCGCGACGCGCAGGGCCATCTTCATGTGACCGACACGCCGCCCACGGATCGGCCATACAAGATCCTGCATTTCGACCCGAAGGCGAATGTGCTGCCAGCAGGCGTTGCGCCGGGCAAGTAGGAACCCGCGAACAAGCTGCTGCGCTCGCGACGCTTATTCATCGGGTTCAATTCCCCGATTGGCTGTCGCAGCCGCTACAATCCGCGGCCCTGATTTGTTTTCATCGAGCCGCGCATGCGCTTGTCCAAATTCCATCTCGCCACCGTCAAGGAGGTTCCCGCCGACGCGGAAATCGCCAGCCACCGGCTGATGCTGCGCGCAGGCATGCTGCGCAAGCACGCCGCCGGCCTCTACACCTGGTCGCCGCTGGGCTTCAAGGTACTCAAGAAAGTCGAGGCCGTCGTGCGCGAGGAAATGGATCGCGCCGGGGCGCTGGAACTCGCCATGCCGACGATCCAGCCGCGCGAGTTGTGGGACGAAACCGGGCGCTGGCAGAAATTCGGCGGCCAGTTGCTCAAGATCAAGGATCGCAAGGAGGCCGAATATTGCTACGGCCCGACTGCCGAGGAAGTGATCACCGATTTCGCCCGCGGCGAGTTGAAGAGCTACAAGCAACTGCCGGTGAATTTCTACCAGATCACGCCGAAATTCCGCGACGAGATCCGGCCGCGTTTCGGCGTCATGCGCGCGCGCGAGTTCCTGATGAAGGACGCCTACTCGTTCCACGCGGACGAAGAGAGCCTCGGCCGCGAGTACGACAACATGTATGCGACGTACGCGCGCATCTTCACGCGCCTGGGCCTGGCCTTCCGTGCGGTCGCCGCCGACACCGGCGCGATCGGCGGCAGCCGCAGCCACGAATTCCAGGTGCTCGCCGATTCCGGCGAGGATGCGATCGCGTTCTCCGATGCTTCGGACTACGCCGCGAACATCGAGCTGGCAGCCGCGCTGGCCCCCGGCCCGCGCGCGTCGCCGAGCGAGACCCTGCGCGAGGTGCCGACACCCGGCAAGGCGACCTGCGCCGACGTCGCCGCCCTGCTCGGCATCGACATCCGGCGTACGGTGAAATCGGTTTGCGTGATCGGCGACGGCGTGGATAACAGCGCGGGGTTCGCGCTCGCGCTGGTGCGCGGCGATCACGAAGTCAACGAGGTCAAGCTGCAGAAGATCGCGGGGCTGGCCGAGTACCGCCTCGCCAACGAGCAGGAAATCATCGCTGCGCTCGGTGCCAAGCCCGGTTACCTCGGGCCGGTGGGAGCGGACCGCAAGAAGGTGCGCGTCATTGCCGACCGTGAAGTCGCGGCAATGGCCGACTTTGTCGTCGGCGCGAACAGGGCCGATTTCCACATCGCCGGCGTGAACTGGGGTCGCGACCTGGCCGAACCCGACGCCGTCGCCGATATCCGCAAAGTGGTCGAGGGCGATGCTTCGCCGGATGGCAAGGGCTCACTGAGAATCGCGCGCGGCATCGAGGTCGGCCACGTGTTCGCGCTCGGCACGAAATACTCCGAGGCGATGGGCGCTACCGTGCTCGACGCCGACGGCAAGAACCGCCCGATGCAGATGGGCTGCTACGGCATCGGCGTGTCGCGCATTGTCGCCGCGGCGATCGAGCAGAATCACGACGACGCCGGCATCGTCTGGCCGGAACCGATGGCGCCGTGGCGCATGGCGGTGTGCGTGATCAATCCGAAGAACGACGCGAAGGTCAACGAAGCGGCAAGCGCGCTGTATGGCGAACTCAACGCCGCTGGCATCGAAACCTGCCTCGACGATCGCGGTCTGCGCCCGGGCGCGATGTTCGCCGACATCGAGCTGATCGGCATTCCGCATCGCGTGGTGGTGTCCGAGCGCGGTCTTGCCGCCGGTACGTTCGAGTACCGCTCGCGCCGCGATACGGAAAGCCGCAATCTCACAAGAGAGGAGCTGTTCGCGCACTTCGGCTGATCGAGCTTGCGCCGCCGGCGCTTGTGACATATCTTTGCCATTCGGGTGCGCTTGGCGCCGCCTTTCAACGCAAGGGGAAATATCGATGCGCGGCTTGTATCGCCTTACCCGTTTGGCTCTCGCCGGCTTGCTGTTCGCGCTCGCCGGCATTTCCGGAGCGTGGGCATTTCCAGTCACCTGGACCCTTAGCGGCGCCACCTTCAGCGATGGTGGCACGGCCACAGGCACCCTCGTATACGATGCCGATACCAATTCCTTGTCCAGCTGGTCGGTATCGGTCGCTGGCGGCAATACCGGGTTGTTTCCGCCGATCACTTACGATCCTTCGGCTGGCAACGGAGTCTACGACACCGGCAATCCCACTACGATCGGTTTCCTATTACAGATTAATTCGTCTACTCGGGCATTGCGCCTGCCCGGTGTATCCACGTTGAGCGATGCCGGTGGCACGGTTGCGATCAATCTGGCTTCCGGGTTTCAAGGCGAATGTTTCAACTGTTCTCCATACCGGGCATTCACGGCAGGCAATCTGGTCGGCACCGCGGCACCCAATATCACCAGCGCAGCCAGCGCCACGTTCACCTTGGGAACCGCGGGGACGTTTACCGTTACCTCGACCGGGGCCCCGGTTGCGGCATTGTCGGAAACCGGGACATTGCCTTCCGGCGTCACCTTCGTCGACAACGGCAACGGTACCGCCACACTCTCCGGCACGCCCGCTGCGGGAACCGGCGGGACCTATGCCCTCACGATCACGGCGAACAACGGCGTTGCGCCGAATGCGACGCAGAATTTCACGCTGACGGTCAATCAAGCGCCCGCCATCACGAGCGCGACCAGCGCCACGTTC
>JAJXWU010000130.1 GCA_021781425.1 Pseudomonadota bacterium | reverse complement strand
ATCCGAGAGAGCCTTACGGATGAAGCCCGGTGTGCTCTACATCACCTACGACGGTCTGCTGGAACCGCTGGGCCAATCGCAAGTGCTGGCTTATCTTGAGCGGCTGACGTCGGGGCGACGCATCCACTTGTTGAGCTTCGAGAAGGCCGAGGATTGGGCGGATATTGCGCGGCGAGAAGCGCTGCGGGCGCGCGTGGAAGCCGCCGGCATTCGTTGGCACCCGCGATGCTACCACAAACGTCCTTCGGCTCCGGCGACCGCGCTCGATATTCTCGTGGGGATTGTCACCGGCCTGTGGCTGGTGTTGCGGTACCGGCTACGTATCGTGCATGCGCGCAGCGACGTGCCGGCATTGATGGCGTTGGCGATCAAGCGGTCGACCGGCGTACGTTTCGTGTTCGACATGCGCGGATTCTGGGCCGACGAACGGGTCGATGGCGGGCTGTGGTCACGCACAGGCGGTTTGTATCGCACGGCAAAAGGGTTCGAGCGCCGCTTTCTGCTGCGCGCCGATCATGTGGCGTCGCTCACTCACGCGGCCGTGGGGGAAATGCGCAAGTTCGGTTATCTCGACGGACGTATGCCGCCGCTCTCGGTGATCGCCACCTGTGCCGATCTTGCGCGCTTCATTCCCATCGACGGGCGGCGCGATCCGGCGCAGTTCACGTTGGGCTATGTCGGCTCGGCGGGCACCTGGTATCTGTTCGAGGAGGCGCTGACGGCCTTTCGCGAGTTGCTCTCGCTGCGCCCGGATGCCCGGCTGCTGATCGTCAACCGCAACGGTCATGCGTTGATCTGGGCAACGCTGGAAAGGGCAGGCATCGACGGCGCAAGAGTGGAATTGCGTCGGGCGGAGCCAGACGAGATTCCGGGGCCGATGGCGTGCATGGATGCTGGCGTATTTTTCATCAAGCCGCTATTTTCCAAACAGGCCTCAGCGCCGACAAAGCTCGGCGAGTTTCTCGGATGTGGCTTGCCGGTGCTCGCCAACAGTGGCGTGGGCGACATGGCCGAGATTCTGAGAGGGGACGGCGTGGGCGTCGCGCTAGATAATTTCGATTCGCAGAGCCTCCGTCAAGGGCTTTCTGACCTATTGACCCTGTGCGCGGCGCCGGATATCCGTAGCCGTTGCGTGGCGAGCGCCCAGCGACATTTTTCGCTGGATGAGGGGGTGAAGCGATACGCCGCTCTATATAAACGCTTTGGGGCCTGATGCGCGTTCCGGTACTGCTCCGTTACGGTCAGTTCGGTGCCAGCAGTCGCAGGTGCATCGCGCAATATTTTGCAGCGCGGCCAGTGCGGCTACAAGCCGATCAAGTACGAGGCGTGCGCGATGTGTCCATGGTGGCTTCGCCGGCGCCAGCACCGCGGGTCCTGAACATCGGGCAGGCAGCTGCCTGCGCGAGGAATGCCTGACGTGTGCGGGCTGACGGGGTTCTGGCACCCGGGCGCAAACGCGGATGTACTGGCGCCGCAGGCGCAGGCGATGGCTGATCGCATTGCCCACCGCGGCCCGGACGACGCCGGGGTATGGGTCGATGCCGGGGCCGGCCTTGCGCTCGCGCATCGGCGCCTGGCCATTCTGGACCTCACCCCAGCCGGGCACCAGCCGATGTGTTCGGCCTCCGGTCGGTTCGTGATCGTCTTCAACGGTGAGATCTACAACCACCTGGCCCTGCGGCACGAGCTTGAAGCGGACGGTTCGGCGCCAACCTGGCGCGGGCACGCCGATACCGAGACCCTGCTGGCCGCGATCGAGCACTGGGGCATAGAGGCGGCGCTGCAGCGCGCGGTCGGCATGTTCGCGATCGCGCTGTGGGATCGGCAGCAGCGCACGCTGACGCTGGCGCGCGACCGTGTCGGGGAGAAACCGCTGTACTACGGCTGGCAGGGCGATGTGTTCCTGTTCGGTTCGGAGCTGAAGGCGCTGCGCGCGCATCCGGCCTTCAGGGCCGGGGTGGATCGCGGCGCGCTGACGCGGCTGCTGCGGCACAACTACGTTCCCGCCCCTTATTCCATTCATCCCGGCATCTTCAAGCTGCCACCGGGCACCTGGCTCACATTGCGACCGGGCGAGCGCGGCGCCGAACCTCAAGCGTACTGGTCGCTCGCGGAGGTGGCCGAGCGCGGTATCGCCGATCCCTTCACCGGCAGCGAAACGGAGGCGCTCGAAGGCTTGGCCGAGGTGTTGGGTCGCGCCGTGGCCGGCCAGCGCATGGCCGACGTGCCGCTCGGTGCGTTGCTCTCGGGCGGCATCGACTCGTCGCTGATCACCGCACTGATGCAAGCTCAGAGTAGCCAGCCGGTCCGTACCTTCACCATCGGCCTCGAAGAGCAGGTCTACGACGAGGCGCGCTATGCACGCGCGGTGGCCGCGCACCTGGGCACGCAGCACACCGAGCTGCACCTGTCGGCACGCGACGCGCTGGCGCTGATCCCGAAGTTGCCGGCGATGTACGACGAGCCGTTCGCGGACTCTTCGCAACTGCCCACCCACCTGGTGATGCAGATGGCACGCCGGCACGTGACCGTGGCGCTCTCCGGCGATGCGGGGGACGAGTTCTTCGGCGGCTACAACCGGTACTTCCTTGGACCGGCCGCATGGCGGCGTATTGGCTGGATGCCGATGGGGTTGCGGCGCATACTGGGTGCCGGCATGACGGCGCTCCCGGCGCCGGCCTGGAACGTATTGGCTCACCTGTTGCCCCAGCGCTTGGCGGTCGCCCAACTGGGCGACAAGGCGCACAAGTTCGGTCTGCGCGTGGGCCGGGTGCGCAGCATCGACGATCTGTACCTGTCGTTGGTGACCGAATGGCCCGATGCCGCCGGCATGGTGGTGGACGGCCGCGTTCCTCCCAATGTGCTGGATGCGCACGAGCGTTGGCCGCGACTTCCCGATCCGGTGGCGCAAATGATGGCGCTCGACGCGATGACCTATCTACCGGACGACATTCTGGTGAAGGTGGACCGTGCTGCGATGGCCGTGTCGCTGGAAACCCGCGCGCCTTTCTTGGACCGCGACGTGATGGCGTTCGCCTGGCGCCTGCCGATGGCGATGAAACTGCGCGACGGCAAGGGCAAGTGGATTCTGCGCAGATTGCTGGATCGCTACGTGCCGCGAGATCTGATCGAGCGACCCAAGATGGGCTTCGGCATTCCGCTGGACGATTGGCTCCGTGGCCCGTTGCGCGAGTGGGCCGGCGACCTGCTGGCCGGGGATCGGCTGCGCCGCGAAGGCTATCTGCATCCGCCGGTCATCACCCGCACCTGGCAGGCGCACCTGCGCGGCGAAGGCCGCTACGGCTATCGGCTGTGGTCGGTGCTGATGTTCCAGGCGTGGCTGGAGGCCAATCGCGTCCCGGCATGAAGATCGTCCTGTTCGCCAACACCGACTGGTACCTGTGGAATTTCCGGCGCTCGCTGGCGGTGGCGGCGCGCGAGGCCGGTTTCGAGGTGCTGCTGTTGTCCCCACCGGGCGAATTCGGTGCCAGGTTCGCGGCGCTCGGCTTGCGCTGGCAGCCGCTCGCGATGGATCGGCGCAGCCTGAACCCGTTGCGCGAACTCGGCGTGCTGTGGCGGCTGGTGCGCCTGCTGCGACGCGAACGGCCCGCGCTGGTGCACGGCTTCACCATCAAGTGTGCGGTGTACGGCGCGCTGGCGGCGCGGCTCGCGGGGGTGCCCGCGCGCATCAATGCGGTCGCCGGCATGGGTTACGTGTTCAGCAGTCGTGACCTCACGGCGCGCCTGCTGCGAGTGCCGGTGCGTCTGTCGCTGCGCGCGGCGCTGGGCGGCAGGCGCACGCGCCTGATTCTGCAGAATCCGGATGACGTGGCGTTGTTCGAACATGCCCGGCTGGTGGATGCGGCGCACGTGCGCCTGATTTCGGGGTCCGGCGTCGATTGCCAGCGGTTTCGTCCGCATCGGACATCGCCCCGACCGGATGGGCCGCCGCGCGTGTTGCTGGCGGCGCGTTTGTTGTGGGACAAGGGCATTGCCGAGTACGTCGAAGCCGCGCGCATCCTACGCGCACGCGGCGTGGCCGCGACGTTTCTGCTCGCCGGCACCCCGGATGCCGGCAACCCCGCGGCCGTTCCGGTCGAGACGGTGCGGGGCTGGGTGCGCGACGGCTTGATCGAGTGGCCAGGCCATGTGGACGACATGGCGGGGTTGTTTGCGTCCGTTGACGTGGACGTGTTGCCGAGTTACCGGGAGGGCCTGCCGAAGTCGCTGATCGAGGCGGCCGCCTGCGGCCTGCCGCTCGTGACTTGCGATGTCCCCGGGTGTCGCGAGGTGGTGACCGATGGCGTCGAAGGACTGTTGGTGCCGCCGCGCGATGCCGGTGCACTCGCCACGGCGATCGCGCAGCTGCTCGAGGATCCTGATCTGCGCGAACGGATGGGGCAGGCCGCGCGTGCCAAGGCATTGGCCGAGTTCGACGAACGCATCGTGATCGAGCGGACATTGGCCGTGTATCGCGAGCTGCTGGGCGACGGCCCGAAGAATGCTGGATGATCCGTTGTTACGGCATCGCCCAGCCGCCGCGGATATAGGACGGTAGCCCTGTTTGCGAAACGCCGCGGGAGTGTGCGGACTGCCACTTCTAAGGACCTAATCGCCGACAGCCGCTAGATCTGAGATTTGGTTGAACGAAATCAAGTCCTGTTCTTTCCCGATCGGGAGCGCCTCGACGCGTAGGCGACGCGCGACTAGATGGCTGATCACATACAGGAAACCATGCTCGCGGGTCGATCGCCCGAATTTTCCGGGCAGATCTTCTCGGAGCGCCGCGAATACTGGCTTGCAACGAAACACGAACAACCCGATGTCGCGTTCCCCGAACCGAGGAGTCAGTCCCGCTTCACGCGTTTCTACCACCGAGGTGACACGACCCTCGCGCCCACGCGAGACTATCGTATAAGCCGACTCGACATTCCGCGTCACAAAGGTAAAGTCATTGTCCGCCTGCAGGTGTCGATCGACCATGGCGCGCACGGTGTCGCTGTGAATGAACGGGATGTCTCCCCAGATCAATAGAACATGCTCGGCGTCTCGGGCGGCTGGTGACTGTTCAAAGTGCAGAACGGCATCGCCCATTCCTCTCGGCTCGTGCTGCACGACCAAGTTCGCAGACCTCCCCGCATTGCCAAGCGCTTGGCCGATCGCCTCCTGACCGTCCGGGCTCGCGACGATCGTCGGCATCGAATCGTATTCGGCGAGCAAATCACAAATGCGTAACAAGATCGGCTGCCCCCGAATCACAAATAGCGTCTTGGGGTACGGGAGCCCGGCGCGCGTTCCTCGCCCTGCCGCTGCGATCAACACTCGAAGCCGCGCCATGTTAAAAATCCTTTCCTAGCTGTCCGCGCGCGCCCCGAATGATTGCCCTATAGAGGCAGGCCGTATCGCTGCCCGCCACATAGGCCAACGCGGACGTCACCCCGTTGCGGCGCGCCACCCGCCATAGCGCCACGCCGACGGTCAGCGCATCTCGTAGGAGCGCGAGGTCCAAGTAGCGATGATTGATGATGATCGTATTCTTGATGTAATAGTAGAACTTCATCGATGTTAGGGCGCGGCGCGACACATCGGGGTGACGGTGAATCGCATCCGTGATGGATAAGACCTTTCCAATTCGAGAGAGTCGTAAAAGGTAATCCACTTCATCGCCGAACATAAAATAACGACGCTCGACATTCCCGATATCTCTAATGGCTCTTGTGGAAATAAGTGCGCCGTTGAACAAATGAGCGAAAGGATATCGACCCTCAGGACTGATCGTCTTGAGTTCGGTAACGGTACGCACCTTCCGCCGACGCGCGAGCAGCACGGGATTACCACCCGCATTGAGTAAGGAAAATGGAAATACGAAACGATCGGGGTCATCTTCGTGCACGACGACCGACGAAGCGCAAACGACGTCGCCGGTCAGCACCTCTTCCAACTGACCGAGTGCAGCGCAATCTGGATAACCGTCGTCGTCCATCAGCCATACGGCATCGAAGCCGCGTTCGAGTGCATAGGCGATAGCGCGGTGCCAGCCGCCTGCGGACCCGACATTCGGCTGGCTGATGACGCTAACGGGCCGGGACGCGAGCATTTGCAGCGTTCCGTCGGTGCTCGCGTTATTGATAACCAACACCTCATCGGGTGCTCGGCTCTGAGTCGCCAAATGATCGAGACACCGCTCGAGCAAAGCGCAACGGTTATAGGTGACCACAGCGGCAACGATTTTCACGTTTCAACGCCGCGCCAGGATCGCAACGGCCGCAACGGTCGCCTGGAGTGCCTCGAGATCGAAAACTCCTGGCGCAAACGCGACGGGAGTATTGATCCAATGGATCCCGGCGCGGTTCGCGCCGAGGAAGCCCGAATCCGAGTCCTCGAAGATGAGCGCCTCTGCGGCCGGAACATCGCCCAGCGCTGCAAGAAAGCTGTCGGGCGCTGGTTTGCCGCGCGCCACGTCTTCGGCGAACACCGTTCGCATGAACCAACCCGCATATCCCAACTGATGTAGCGCCGGCTCGACCGTGGCACGCGATCCGGAGGTTGCGAGCGCAAGCGAATAGCGCCCACGTGCCCACCGGAGGAAGGCGTCAACTTCCGGCAACGGCCGCAAGTCGCTGGCAAAAAACTCGCGAACCAATGCCCGTTTTGCACGTGTCAGCTCGGCGATTGTTACCTCGTCGGGTTCCGGCCGACCGGCAAGAGCAAAGATCGAGCGAATGGCGTCCGGCGTTTCGCGGCCAGCGATCGCCGGATAATCCACCGTGAGTCCATGCGAACCCAGGACTTGAGCGAACGCCCGAGCATGTAGCGGCGACGTGTCGGCGATGGTTCCGTCAAAGTCGAAGATCAGCAAACGCTTGCCGAGGAGCGCCGCCGCTAGCGTTTCCATTTAGCGAAAACCGCCTTCAAAGGTTTTCGAACAGGACGCATCGGCCAGCACGGTGCGCGGAGTCCGCAACAATCGACCGGGCAATAGCCGAATCGAACCCGAAGCTGATGCCAACACTGTATTGGAACAACGAACCCCGGATCGACAGGATTGCCAGCCCGGCATTGTGAGGAGAGTTCCGGGAGTCCCTCTCATAAGGAAATTCGGGCGCTCAGCGCATCGCTTGTCTCGCGGCGCCGGAGAATCTCATTGACGACCTTGTCACCGTCATGCTGGCCCGGTTTTGCCGCATTCTCGAAATCCCCCAGCACGCGCTTGACTGGCAAGACGCGATAATTCTCCTCGTCGAGCGCCACATATGTCTCGTCGGCTTTCAATCGGCTTGTGTTGATTAGGCAAATATCGAAGAAATGACTCATTTCGTAGCCACGAGGGTTTGAAAGCGTCAAGTATCGAAAGGCACCGCGAATATAATCGGACGCCTTATAGCTCGGCGTCTCGTAATCGGCGCCGATATTGGTAATGAACACTTTGAAGGCGCGACGATTTTCCGCGATCGCACTCGCCAAACCCCGGGTGAAATAGGTCGGGTACAGCGAGGAATGCTGCGTACCCGGAGCGTAGATGATGATATCCGCCTGACGCAGCGCTCTTTCCACCCCCGGCGAGACGCCAACGAAGGTATGG